>CAZPBO010000028.1:14851-27278 GCA_964584815.1 uncultured Planctomycetota bacterium | reverse complement strand
GAGACGATGAGGTTGAGGATGCGGCGGGGGACATAAACCACTTTTCGCACCTGTTTGCCCTCAAGATAACGCGCTATTTTGGGGTTCTGCAAGGCGGCGCTTTTGGCGGTCTCCTCATCAGCATCTGCGGCGAGCGTTATGCGCGCCCGCACTTTGCCGTTTATCTGCACAGGTATCTGCAGCGTTTCTTCTTGTGCGGCTTCCTCATCATAGTCGGGGAAAGGCGCATCAAAGACGCTGGGTTTGTGACCGCTTAAGGAGTGGAGTTCTTCTGCGGTGTGCGGAGCAAAGGGCGCAAGCAGCAGGATAAAGTTTTCAAGGACGCGATGAACGACCGAGCGGGTGGGTTCTGTCGCATCGTCAAGGCAGGGCGATTCTTCAAGGGCGTTGAGGAGTTCCATCATAGCGGCGATTGCGGTGTTGAAGGCGTAGCGTCGTGAGAGTTCATCGCGGCATCGTTTGATAGTCTGGTGCAGTTTGCGCCAGAGTTTGAGTGGATGAGGAGGCAGGTCGCGCCAGTTGAACGGAACAGGCGTATGGGTCGGGAGCCAACTGCAGCGGGATGTGATGAGGTTGTAGAGGCGGTTGAGGAAGCGTCGGGCGCCGGTTATTCCGCGCTCCGACCAGCGGATTTCCGCATCTGACGGCGCCGCAAAAAACATCGCTATCCGCGCCACATCCGCACCCTCCGCCTCTATCAATTCCCGTGGACTCACAACATTTCCCTTGGATTTGGACATCACCTCACCGTGCTCATCCAGCACCATTCCGTGGTTGAACAGACGCAATGCCGGCTCCTCATACGGCAGGTATCCTGCATCGTAGAGCACCATATTGAAGAATCGGAAGTATATGAGGTGCATGGTGGCGTGCTCAATACCGCCGATGTAGATATCAACGGGCATCCACGAGGCGGCTTTTGCTTTGTCAAACGGCGCTTTATCGTTGTGCGGGTCGGTGTAGCGCAGGAAATACCAAGAGGAGCAGACGAAGGTGTCCATGGTGTCGGGGTCGCGTTTGGCGGGCGCGCCGCATTGCGGGCACTCTGTGTTTATGAACTGCTCGCAGTCCTCAAGCGGGCTGCGCCCTTTCGGCACAAAGTCTATATCGCCTTCTGGCAGCAGAACAGGCAACTGCTCCTCCGGCACGGCAACAACACCGCATTTTGGGCAGTGGATGATGGGGATGGGAGCGCCCCAGTAGCGCTGCCGACTTATAAGCCAGTCGCGAAGGCGGTAGGTGACTTTTGCGCCGCCAAGACCGCGTTCGGCAAGCCAACTGTTGAGCCGCTTTATCCCGTCTTGGCTGGGCAGACCGCTGAACTGCCCCGAATTGACCATAACGCCGTAATCGGTAAACGCCGCCTCCATAGTGGCAGCATCAGGCGCTGGCGCATCGGTCGGCTTCACCACCACCCTTATCGGAAGCCCCCGCTCCTTGGCGAACTCAAAATCGCGCTGGTCGTGCGCAGGAACGCCCATCACCGCACCTGTGCCGTAATGGTAAAGCACATAGTCAGCAACGAAAAGCGGCACACGCTCGTTGTTGAGTGGGTTGATGGCGTAGCGTCCAATAAAGACCCCTTCCTTTTTCCTGTCCTCTGCCGTGCGGAGGTATTCAGGTTTTTTGAGCGCCGCCTCAACATACGCCGCCACCGCACCCTCCTGCTCTGTTCCTGCCGCCAGTTTCAGCGTCAGCGGATGCTCCGGCGCAAGCACAAGGAAGGTGACCCCGAAAACCGTGTCGGCACGCGTGGTAAAAACTGGTATTTCTTCTCCCGTTTCAGCGCGGAATTTGATTATCGTCCCCTCCGAACGCCCTATCCAGTTGCGCTGCATCACCTTCACAGGCTCTGGCCAGTCAAGACTGTCAAGGTTTTTGAGCAGTCTGTCGGCGAAATCTGTTATGCGGAAAAACCACTGCTTGAGTTGGCGTTTCGTCACCTCCGATTTGCAGCGCCAGCAACGCCCGTCGTGAACCTGCTCGTTGGCAAGGACTGTTTTGCAGCCGGGACACCAGTTGACGCTGCTTTCACCGCGATACGCCAGACCCCGCTTATACATCAGCAGAAACATCCACTGCGTCCAGCGGTAGTAGTCGGGCAGGCAGGTGGTCACCTCCCGCGACCAGTCAAAGAGGATGCCGCAGCGTTTGAGGGTTTGGCGTGAGATGCGGATGTTGTTGAGCGTCCAGTCGCGCGGGTTGAGACCCCGCTTTATGGCTGCTTCTTCTGCAGGCAGACCAAAGGCGTCCCAGCCGAAAGGAAACAGCACCTGCCGTCCGCACATCTTGTGGAACCGCGCCACCGCATCGCCCACCGCATAGTTGCGAAAATGCCCCATATGGATATCGCCTGAAGGATAGGCAAACATCACAAGGATATAAGTCTTGCGCTGACGGTCGGCAACATCAGGCGCCGCCATAATGCCGCGCTCCTCCCAGTAGCGCTGCCACCTCTCCTCATACTCTTCAGGATGAAAACCTGCCACCTCAATCTCCTTGACACCGTTGCGAAGACAAAATTCTACACCCAAGAAATACCGCTTCAAGTCACTCCCCTCAACAGTTGCCTCAAAAAGTCTTGACAAAAGGCGTCTCAACACCACAAATAATCAAGCAACGAAATGGGGAACCTATTAGGAGGTAGTGTGGTGGCAGAGATTGAGAAGAAGGTGATTGAGATTGTGTGCAAGAAACTGAACGCCGACGCAAGCAAAGTTACACTTGAAACCGACTTCATCAACGACTTGAGCGCCGACTCACTTGACCTTGTGGAGTTGGTTATGGAGTTTGAGGAAGCATTTGGGATGCAGATACCCGACAAGGACGCCGAGAAAATCCGCACTGTTGGCGACGCCGTCAACTACATAAAAGAGAAAATGGGAGACAAGGTGGAAGGCTAATTAGGGATGCTTGTATGAGACGCGTGGTCGTGACAGGTCTGGGGGTGGTTTCTCCGATAGGCTGCGGTGTTGCTCCGTTTTGTGAGGCGCTCAAAGCAGGCAAAAGCGGCATAGACCGCATCCGCTCGTTTGACCCCAGTGGTTTCAGCAGTCAAATAGCGGGCGAGGTGAAGGAGTTTGACCCGAGCAGGTGGTTTGATGCTCGGGAAGTGCGCCGTGTTGACAGGTTCTGCCAGTTTGCTGTCGCCGCAGCGGATGAAGCCGTTCGCGACTCAAAACTTATAGACGACGATATTCCCCCAGAGCGTATCGGCGTTGTGATAGGTAGTGGGGTTGGCGGCTTCTATGAGATAGAGCAGACCACAAAACTGATGCTTGAAAGGGGACCACGCCGCATCTCCCCATTCTTCATCCCGAAACTGATGATGAACGCCGCCAGCGGACAGGTCGCCATACGATACGGTTTTCGCGGTCCAAACTTCGCCACAGCCAGTGCCTGTGCGTCCGCCAACCACGCTATGGGACTTTCCTTTGATATGATTCGCTTCGGACGCGCCGATGTGATGGTAACAGGTGGCGCCGAAGCAGCCGTCACCCCACTGGGATTGGGTGGCTTCTGCGCCTTAAAAGCGCTCTCCACCCGTAACGATGAGCCGCAAAAGGCGAGCCGCCCCTTTGACCGCGACCGCGACGGTTTCGTCCTCGGCGAAGGCGCAGGAGTTCTTGTCTTTGAGGAATACGAACACGCAAAGAAACGCGGCGCGAAAATCTACGCCGAAATCCTCGGTTTCGGAATGAGCGATGACGGCTACCACATCACCGCGCCGCTTGAGGACGGCGCTGCCGCCGCCACCGCCATCAAACTCACACTCCAAGACGCCAAACTCAACCCCGAAAACATTGACTACATCAACGCTCACGGAACATCCACAAAACTGAACGATGTCGCAGAAACCCGCGCTATAAAAGCAGTCTTCGGTGACCACGCCAAAAAACTCGCTATTTCCTCTACCAAATCAATGATAGGGCATCTTCTGGGTGCCGCCGCCGCTGTGGAACTCGCCGCCACCATCCTCTGCCTAAACCACAACTTCATACACCCCACCGTAAACCTGGAAAACCCCGACCCCGAATGCGACCTGGACTATGTCCCGCAAACCGCACGCGAGGCAAACATCAAAGTCGCTATATCCAACTCATTCGGTTTCGGCGGACACAACGCCTGCATCGCCGTCGGCAAACCACGCTGACGCAATCCTGCAAAATACCCATAATCGGCGGTGACCACTTAAGCGTGATGGTTTGCCAATTTTACTTGCCGCCAGATGTGCGAACACCATAATGGCAGATGTGGCGCTTTTAAGGAGTCGGCGATGCGTGAGGTGGATGTGAAAAAGATAGAGGATGCGGTGGCGAAATTGGCGATTGAGTCGTGTTGTGTTCCAAATGATGATTTGATGAATGCGCTTGAGGCAGGGCTGAAGAAGGAGGAGTCGCCCGCAGGGCAGGAGGTGCTGAAGGAGATAATAGAGAACGACAAACTGGCGGCGCAAGAGATGGTGCCCATGTGCCAAGACACAGGCGTTGCGGTGGTCTTCCTGGAGGTGGGACAGGATGTCCATTTTGTAGGGGGTAGCCTGCGGGAGGCGATAGACCGCGGCGTTGCCCGCGGATACACCGAAGGCTATCTGCGCAAATCCATTGTCGCACACCCCTTAAAACGCAAGAACACAGGCGATAACACGCCCGCCGTCGTCCACATTGATATAGTGCCGGGGGAGAAGGTGAGAATAAAATTCGCACCAAAAGGTGGGGGAAGCGAGAATATGAGCACGGTGAGGATGCTGGCGCCCGCGGCAGGTCGGGAAGGGGTCAAAAAATTTGTGGTTGACTGGGTGAGCCAAGCAGGAGCCAACCCCTGTCCGCCCATTGTGGTAGGGGTAGGATTGGGGGGGACATTTGAGATGGCGGCGATACTGGCAAAAAAGGCGCTGCTGCGCCAGATAGGTGAGCGCGCCAAAGACCCCGATGACGCCAAACTGGAGCAGGAGATTCTTGAGGAAATAAACAAGTTGGGAATAGGACCACAAGGCTTTGGCGGTCGGGTGACAGCGCTGGATGTCTTCATTGAAAGCCATCCCTGCCATATAGCAAGTCTGCCTGTGGGGGTGAATATCCAGTGCCACAGCGCGCGGCATAAGGAGACCGAAATATAGAATAATACTGGGCGGGCGCCGTAAAAATTTGCGGAGCCTTTTTGGAGGGTCTGTAGATGAGCAAAACTATGCTGGTGGCACTTCTGGTGGTCGGAATGCTGGTCGGCTTCGTTCTGGGACAGATGAGCCGTCCACAGGTCTATGCGCAGACATCAATGGGGGCAGGCAGAATCGTGGTCGCAACAGGTAACATAGACAGCCAAAACCGTGACCTTCTCTATGTGATTGATACCCAAGATAAAGTGCTGTGCGTCTACGATATGCAGGGATATCAGTTGAAATTGCTTGCGGCACGCAACATATCCTATGACCTGTCAGCACAGGAGTTCTCAAGCGGCAACAAACAACAGCAGCCGTCGGTTAGATGGATGCGCGATTTTATTAAAAAGCGCAAACCCAGACGCTGAAAACTTGCATACAAAATTTTGTTGAAAGACCACACCAAAGGCGCTACACTATATTGGAAGCGCAATAGAGGGTGTAGGTATGGATGAGTATTACACATTTGATGAGGTGATGCAAATACTGCAGGTGGATGAGGATGAGTTGAGACGGATGATATCGCAGCGGGAGTTGCGAGCGGTGAAGGTGGGTAACCAGATAATGTTTCCGAAGGCGGATGTGGACAGGTTGCGCGGCAGGCGTGAGGCGGAACCCACCATAATCCTGAGCGACTCTGATGCAGAGTTGGATATCCCAGAAGAGCAGTTGCTGGTGAGCGATGAGGCGGAACGAGAAACGGTAGGAGGTGTGGAGATTTACGAGACGGAGGAGTTGCCGCAGTTGCTGTCGGAGGAAGAGACGGCGGTAGGGGCAACTCCAGTAGTGACAGGCGATGAGACGGTTCTTGAGCCAAGACGCGCCGCACCAACAGCACCTCAGGTCCCCAAAGCCCCGCCAACCCGCAAACAACCTCCCACCTTCAAACCCGCCACAACCCCAGGAGAGGAAACGGTGGTGGACACCCGTGCCGCAGAGCCGTTCGCGGGCGTTGAGGAGTTTGAAGTCGTCACTCCAACAAGGGCAGAATCAGGACGCATATCGCGTTCCGCTCGCCTGCGGGCAATGCAGATTAAACGCAGAAAACCCGCCATAGTCTGGTTCTTCTTCCTGGTGGGTGCACTGGCGCTGATACTCATCGCGGCACCTCTGGGAATAACCCTCTTCCGCGGCGATGAGAACCCCGAATACGCCCGTAACCTCGCCGATAGCCTGCGGGGATTGGGCGACTGGTTGATGAGCCTTTTCTGCAGCCGACAGTAAGGAGAGACGCGTGCGGTGGGCGGCTATTCTGTTTCTCTTCTGTGTGGGGTGTGTTGGAGTTCCTGCAGAGCAGTTTGATGCGCTTAAAGAGGAAAAAGAACGCGTTGAGAACGACCTCTACGCCGCAGAGAAGAAGATTCGCCAACTTGAGACGGAAAACGAAATCCTGCGTCAACGACTTGCGGGCAAAGAAGCCGAAATTCGCGCTACGCAGGAGATGCTGAACGAACTGAAACAGGAAGCGGCGAAAAAGCCAGAAAAGTTGATAAAACCAGAAGGATGGTGCATCAACCCCGCCACAGGCGGCATAGTCCTTGAGGCGAAAATTCTGTTCCCAGCAGGCAGTGCAAAACTGACCGATAAAGGCAAGCGCGTGCTGAAACGCCTTGCCCGTCTCCTAAACAGCGCCAAATACCGCAAATACCTCGTGCGCGTTGACGGACACACAGACAGAACCCCAGTTGTTAAGACCAAAAAGGAGAACATAGATAACTGGTTTTTGAGCGCACGAAGAGCGCATTCGGTGCTTGTGGAATTGAAGCGCCTTGGAGTAAGAAGTGAGCGTCTTTTCCTGTGCGGATGGGGACCCAACCGTCCCATTGAGCCGAATGATAAGCGCGGCGCCAATCCCAAGAACCGCCGCGTGGAGATAGTCCTTTTACTACCTGCCAAGAAGGAAGGAGCCCGTTGATGAGAGTTCTGTTTGTGTCACTTCTTCTGCTTATTGCAGCAGGCTGTGTGCCCTACTACACCTATGAGCAGTTGCGCGACCAATACGAGAATGTGCGTGAAATCCACAAAAACCTCATCTCCAAAGTGGAGAAGTGGAAGTCTGAAGCAAGCAAGGCGGCGGAACGCGCACACGCAGAGTACAAAAAGCGCGTTTTGCTGCAGAACCGTATCAATAGCCTGCTGCCGCGGATTAAGGAGTTGGAAAAAGGACTGAAGGAGTGGCGCAGCGGCGTTGAGAAGAATGTAAAGTCCGTTCTTGGCGATATGTCTTCAAAAGTTCAGGTGACAGAAAGCGGTGCTATAGCGGTGGAAGGTGAGTTCCTGTTTGCGTCAGGGTCAGACAAGGTAAAACCGCAGGCGCTGCCACTCATACGCAAGTTGGCTAAACTGCTGACCACCCGCTACAAAGATTACTATTACCGCATAGACGGACACACAGATGACCAGCCGATACGCCGCTCACCCTTTAAGAGCAACTGGCATCTTTCGGTGATGCGGGCATTGAGTGTTCTGAACGCCCTTAAAAACGCCGGCGTCCCAGAAGAGCGGATGTTCATTGCTGGTTTTGGGGAGTTTAAGCCGCGGGTGCCAAACCGCCCCGGCAAAAAAGGACACCCCCTAAATAGGCGGGTTGAAATAACTATAGTGAAAAGCAAATAGGAGATGCGATATGCCAGAGACGAGGAGGACGACAGGCAGGTTGGCAGCCGAAGCCAGCGAGGAGATTGTGGAGAAGAAGCCTACATCTCCTGTTGCTACGGCGCTGCTCATAATTACGGCTGTCGCGCTCGGACTGATGATTTTTATCTGCCTTGACTGGCTCAACCTTTACTTCGCAAAATCGGACTACGACGCCGAAAAGGGAGCAAAGGAGCACTGGCAGGAGTTTGCGCAGGAGGAGTTGGTATCACCAGCCGCGCTGCAACCGAAGTGGCTCAGAAAGATTCGTGAGGGTGCTGGCGAGTAATGCTTGGGTTGTCGCGTATAATCCAATCGGTTGTCGGGCTTTTCTCCAAGGACCTTGGTATTGACCTTGGCACGGCGAACACAGTTGTGGTGGCGCGCGGCGAGGAGATATTAGCCAACGAACCATCCGTCGTCGCGATAGTAAGAGAATCAGACCATGTTCTGGCGGTGGGCAGCGAAGCCAAACGGATGCTGGGCAAAACCCCAGGTGATATACAGGCAATCCGTCCACTGAAGGAAGGGGTGATAAGCAACGCGAAAATAGCCGAAAAGATGCTGCAGTATTTCATAACGAAGGCGCACCACGGGCGACGCTTCCTTGTGCGTCCGCGAGTTCTGATAGCGGTTCCGGCAGGGATAACCGATGTGGAGAAGGACGCGGTTTTTTTGAGCGCACATAAAGCGGGGGCGCGCAAAGTCTATCTTGTTGAGGAGCCGCGTGCGGCGGCGATAGGAGCAGGACTTCCTATTGAGGAACCGCGTGGGCATATGGTGGTGGATGTGGGCGGTGGCACAACCGAAACCGCCGTCATATCCTGCGCGTCCATTGAGTCTTGGTCGTCAATCCGCGTTGGTGGGGACGCTTTTGATGAGGCGATAAAGGACTATGTGTGGCGAACATACGATTTGCGAATAGGACCGCAAACCGCCGAGCGCGTAAAGATAGAAATAGGTTCAGCAGCCCCGCTTAAAGAAGAGTTGAAGATGACGGTGCGGGGACGCTCAAGGAGCGGTCTGCCGCGGGAGGTTACCCTTTCAAGCGAGGAAATTCGCGAGGCGCTTCACGAGCCTGTGATGCGCATAGTGCAGGAAGTGAAAAATGTGCTTGAGAAAACACAAGAAGAGTTGGCTGCAGACCTTGTAGAAACGGGAATTGTGCTGACGGGTGGCGGTGCGATGCTGCGCAATCTCCCCGTCATCATTCAGCAGGAGACGGGATTGCCGACCCGCCTGGCGGACGACTCCCTTTACTGCGTTGCCCGCGGTTGTCTGAGGCTTCTTGAAAACCTTGAGCGGTTTTCTTCCCTTCTAACGCACGATGAGCGTTCCTAACAAAGAATATGCTTGAGACGACATACATCCACATAATGGGTGTTGGACGCCGCACCGAACGCGCCATCCATAAAGAGCGTCTTGTTGACTGGCGCTCTTTCCTCAAAGCCCCTCCACCGATAAATCCTCATAAAAAGCGCCTGATACTGGAGAATTTACCCGAGTCTCTTGCGGCGCTCAAACGGGGCGACATCGCATATTTTTCACGCAGGCTTCCACGCGGTGAGCACTGGCGTCTGTTGGACGCGTTTCGCGAAAGGGTGGTCTTTTTGGACATTGAGACCTGCTCTCCGCTTGCCCGCCCCGACTCCTTAACAGTGGTGGGACTTTATGATGAGCGCGGTTATAAAGCGTTTGTGGCGGGAGTGGATATGGACGCTCTGCCGCAGGCGCTCCAACGCTACGATATCATTGTCACCTACAACGGCAAATGCTTTGATGTCCCGTTTCTCATCTCCTGCGGACTGGATTTCCTGCGCAACAAGATTGTGGTGGACTTAATGCATCTGTGCCATCGTCTGGGGATAAAAGGGGGGCTGAAAGGGGCTGAACGGATGCTGGGGATAAAGCGTCCTCGTGAGGTGGCGGGAATGAACGGCTACGACGCGGTGGTTCTGTGGCAGCGCCATCTGGCTGGCAGCAAAAACGCTTTGCCGCTTCTGCTCGCCTACAACCGCTGCGACACCTGCAACCTTGCAGCGCTCTTTAACGCACTCCGAACGCGCTTGATTGAGCATATCCGAGGGGGGAAGGAATGCGCATAGGTCGCCCAAAGAGCATATGTGCAGGCTGCGGAAAACGGCTACCAGATGAAAACGGTCAATGGTTTTCGGGACTTGCCACATCCGACGACGGCTACATACGGCACGACTTCTGCGGGGAGTGCATATTCCGCTTCAGGGAGGGGCTTTTCTGCTGGTGGAGGAGGAGAAGACGGCAGAGTAAGCCGCTTTTTGACAGGGAGGGGGCGCTGCTGTTTTTTGAAGAGTTGAGCAGACGGGGGGATGATGAGCACGCGTTGTGTGCGATGGCGCTTGTGCTGCTGCGACGGCATCTGTTAAAACTGATTGAGATACGGGTTGTGGGTGGCAGGCGCGTTATGGTGCTGCGCTCAAAAAGAGGGGAATTTGCGGTGCCGAGTGTTCCGCTTGAGGACGCAAAACTGCTGGAGTTGAAGGAGAAATTGGGTGCGCTGTTTGAGGAGCGGTGATTAAAGGAGCAGATGCGCGGCGGCTTCAAGCAGCAGTTGCCGCTCCTGCCAAGAAGCGTTTTGCCCCAACACTTCCGCGCCCAGCAACCACAAACGCCGCTTCCTCTCCCAATGACCATGCTTTATAAGAAACCTTCCCAAACGACGCCACATCACCACAGCCTCCCCATAACCACGCCTTAAATCCTCAAGGTCAAGCAGCACCACACCGCCTTCTTCCTTGACGCGGATGTTACGGGGATGGAAGTCGCAATGATGCAGACCTGCAGCGGAAAGCGTAAGAGCCAGGTGCGCCGCATCAACCCATACCCCCTCCTCATCTGTGTCCAGAAGGTCGCATCCTTCAACAAACCGCGTTGCCGTTACCAGTCTGAAAGTGAGTTTTCTGTGCCGCCACGCAGCAAGGGTGGGAGACGCCGCCTCAATGCCCGCATCTTCAAGGCGGGGCAACAACCTTAAAGGACGCAAAAGCCTTGTAGGACCGCCACACACCTCGCCCAGAATGGCGCCCAGCACACCACCCCGCCGCAGAACCTTCCTGACAAATCTCTCTCCATCCACCAATATGCTTTCTGACGCGCCTCTACCGAACGGCAGCGCCTCACCCCGCGCATTAAGTAGAACACTCACCTTGCCCGCAAACTCTTCAGACACATATCCGCTCCACCCTCCGCACCTAAAACGCTTCAGACTCATAGCAATCCTGCCCGTTTCAGAACGAACGCAAAGACCACGCTTAAGGCGAAAACCGAGATAAGAGTCTGAAGAAGCCGCTCAATTCTTCTCGGTTTCGCAAGCAGAAATCCCACAAAACCGAGAAGCAAAGCAAGCGCTTCAGCGGTGACGAAGAGGATGAGAGTTGCAGAAAACAGAACTTCGGCGGAACGGAGAGGATAATGTTTTGATGTCGCGACAAACGCGCATATAAGTGCCACAACACCGCCCCAAACCGAAAGCCAGAACGCAAAAACGCTTATTCCCTTTTTGGAAGTTTTGCTTCTTTCTGTGTTTGCCATAACAGGCTCCTAACAGAGTGGTTGGGGAGGAGGCGGTAAGCCGAATTCTGTTCCCGCAAAGGGCGGCGGTCATTCATCTTGTGCGGTCTACCCGAAACGCCACCGAGGAGAACCTCGGATTCGGGCGGGCAACCCTCAAGGCGTTTCTATTTGACCTTGCTCCGGGAAGGGTTTGCCCATCCGTCGGGTTGCCCCGAACGCCGGTGGGCTCTTACCCCACCGTTTCACCCTTACCGCAGGCAACTGCGGCGGTCTGGTCTCTGTGGCACTTTCCCTACGCTTACGCGCGGCACTTCCGTGCTTCCCTGCCCTGTGGAGTTCGGACTTTCCTCTGCGGGAGCAACCCCGCAGCGACCGCCTCACCTCCTCCCCGAACCCCAACTCTCCATCTCTTCTGCAAGTTGCATCCTCTTCAACTGGACCTCCAATTCCTGCCTTTCCCATCTGCTCAATGCCGCCTCAGGTTTTCCCTCCGGCATCTCTTTGTGGCACAAAAGGATATATTTGTATACGGCGTCTATCTCTTTCTCTATAAAGTCGCGGTAGGAAGGGTGATTCTTTTTTGCGAGGATATACCAGTTGACGGCTTCGTGGAACTCTTCAATAGCGTTGCGGAGGGCTTCACGCTGTTCGTTGAACTTGTGGCTGGAGTAGGCGACGGCGCGCCAGTTATGCCCGGCACGACGATGCTCTATTGCACGCGCTATCTCCGGCAGACGCTCCCATAATAGCAGTATCTCCTTATATCCTTTGATTTGCCGCCGTTTCCTCTCCTTCTGGGTGGCGCATCCCACAACGCCCAGTCCCGCAACGCAGACAACCGCTATCAGCCATCTCATAGCAACTCCCTTAACCTGCCTGCTGGCTTATGTTTTCAATTATGGACATAAGCGGCATAAAGATTGATATGACGATAAAGGCGACCACGCCACCTATCAGCACTATCATAACAGGTTCAATTATGGACATCATAGACTCCACCTTCACATCCACCTCCTCTTCATAGTTGTCAGCGATGCGGTTAAGCATTTTGTCAAGTTCACCTGTCTCCTCACCCACCGACACCAT
>CAZPBO010000028.1:0-14751 GCA_964584815.1 uncultured Planctomycetota bacterium | reverse complement strand
CGATGCGGTTAAGCATTTTGTCAAGTTCACCTGTCTCCTCACCCACCGACACCATATTGACGAAGACCTCGTCAAAGACGCCGCTGGCACGGAGAGGACCAGCAATAGATTCTCCTTCCTTGATGGAGCCTGTAACATTCTCTATGGCGCCTTCTACAACCACATTGCCGCTCGCTTCCTTAACAATAGAGAGCGCCTGCAAGATGGGAACACCTGAAGCGATGAGGGTTCCCAGGGTTCTTGCGAAACGCGCCAGAATCGCTTTCCTGTAAATATCGCCGACAAGCGGCAGGCGCATCTTCATAGTGTCAAAGAAAGCGCTACCACCACCCGTTAGTCCCACAACTTTCCACAACGCTATCAACGCCACGATAAGCCCAATAGGTATATACCAGTAGTTGACGAAGAATGTGGATATGCTTATGAGGAGTTGGGTGATGTATGGGAGAGGGACATTCCACTGCTCAAAGAGTGCTTTGAACTTGGGGATAATAACGCCCATAACGACTGCGACGACCAGCACAGCCACGCCGATGATGATGGCAGGATATATGAGGGCGCCGATGATACGGCGCTTAAGGCGAACCGATTTCTCAAGGAACTCACCGAGGCGGCGCATAATGACATCAAGGACACCGCCTGCTTCGCCAGCGCGCACCATTGCCACAAACAACTTATCAAATGTTTTTGGGTGGCGCGCCAACGCCTCAGAGAGCGACGAACCGCCCTCAACATCGTCTGCAACGGTGCGTATTTGTTCGCGCAGAAGTCCTGCGGGCAGTTGCTGCTGCAGTATGCGCAGGGAACGCACCATCGGGAGCCCCGCCTCAAGCAGCGTTGCGAACTGAACGGTGAAGGAGGCGAGTTGCGCCATTGGAACCTTGCCTCTGCGTAGAAGTCCGGGTTTCACCTCTTCTGCCACTTCCTCAAAGGCGTAGGTAGGTGCAGCCGCTTCTGATGCTTGCGCCTGCGCTTTCTGACTCACCCGTGTGGGGACATAGCCCATGGAGCGAATTTTCGCTATCGCCTCCTCCCGTGTGGAAGCCTCCACCTCGTGCTTCAGCATCCTGCCCTGCTGGTCCATCGCTTCAAAACTGAACACAGGCATAGAGCGCTCCCCCATTATGTCGTCAGAATCGTCTCCCGCACCACCTCTTCTATTGTGGTGATACCATCATAGATTGCAAGCAAACCTGAGTCGCGGAGCGTTTTCATCCCGCCTTCTCGTGCTGCCTGTCGCAGCGCGTCCAGCGGTGGATTCTCAAGAATCAACTGTCGCAACTCCTCCGTCATAAGCATTATCTCAAATATTGCTGTGCGTCCCTTATACCCTATTCCGTTGCACTGTTCACACCCTTTTCCGTAGTAGAACTTTTTACCCTCCACTTCTTCAGGGCGTAACTCCAACTCTAACAACTCTTCCTCGCTGGGCTCATACTCCACACGGCAATTTGTGCAGATTTTTCGGACGAGGCGCTGGGCGATAACGGCTTCAAGTGTTGCTGCGAGCAGAAACGGCTCAACCCCCAGGTCCGCCATTCGGGTTATAGCGCTGGGCGCATCGTTTGTGTGGAGCGTGGAGAAAACCACATGACCTGTAAGGGACGCCTGTATCGCTATCTCGGCTGTCTCAAGGTCGCGTATCTCTCCCACCAGAATCTTGTCGGGGTCCTGACGCAGGAAGGAGCGTAGGAGTGACGCAAAAGTAACCCCTATCTCCTCGTTCACAGGCACCTGAACGATGCCTTCTAGGTCGTATTCAACGGGGTCTTCAGCGGTGAGAATTTTGATTTCTGGGCTGTTGGCATAGTTGAGTGCGGAATAAAGGGTTGTGGTTTTGCCGCTGCCTGTGGGACCTGTCACAAGGATAATACCGTGGGGTCTGTCAACCAGTTGTTTGACGACCTCAATCTCGCCGGGGCGCAAGCCGAGTTGGTCAAGTTCCAGATTGACATTGGCACGGTCAAGGACACGCATAACGACCGACTCGCCGAAGGCGGTGGGGAGGGTGGAGACGCGTAGGTCAATGGGGCGACCTGCGATATTGAGTTCAATGCGTCCGTCTTGTGGCACGCGCGTCTCGGCTATGTCAAGGTTAGCCATAACCTTAACGCGGGAGATGAGAGCGGGGGCGAGATGGAGTGGTGGCGGGGTCATCTCATACAGCACCCCGTCCACGCGATAACGCACCCTGAACCTGTCCTCAAACGGTTCAAGATGTATATCGGACGCTTTGTCCTTTATCGCCTGAAGCAGTATTAGGTTAAGCAGGCGCACAACAGGTTTGGAGTGGATGTCGCGCTCCAATTGCTCAAAGTCCATATCGGTGCGCGACTCCACCAACTCTACTCCCGCCTCTTCGTCCACCTGCGCCAGAACTCCCTCAATGCTCTCATCCTCTTTGCCACCGTAGTAGCGCTCTATCGCGCGCTCAATGCTGTCCTCCGTCGCCACCACCGCCTCCACCTCGCTGTCCAGCATAAAACGCAGGTCATCCAGCACTCCGAGATTTGCAGGGTCAGATATCGCCACCACTATCTTGCTGTCGTCCGCCTCAACCGGCATCACCCGATAAGTCTCAACTATCGCTTTATCAACTTTCTCTATCACCTCATCAGGTATCTCCATATCGTCAAGGTCCACCATCTCCATACCCGACTGAATCGCAAGGGCAAAGAGGATGTCCTTTTCGTCCACCACCCCCATCTCAAGAAGAATCTCTCCTAATGAGCCGCCCTGCTCGCGCTGTATCTGCAGCGCTTCCTGTATCTCAAACTCCGTCACAAGCCCCATCTCCTTCAGCAACTGCCCTATCGGTCTGCGTTCCTTCTTCATCGCTCCCAACCTCTTGCCTCCTTCCCGTTTTCAATTCTAACGCCGCCCTGCAATTTTTCAAGTCAAAAAGAACGGCTCAACACCGCAGAAGACCACTTCTGTTGAAATGGAGCATCTTTTCTGGTTCAATTGCCTTGTTGGTCTGTTTGGAGTGTGGAGATGAGTGTTCGGGTGCGTTTTGCACCGAGTCCCACGGGAAGATTGCATGTAGGCGGTGCTCGTTGCGCGCTTTTTAACTACCTTTATGCGCGAATGACAGGCGGCACCTTCATTCTTCGCGTTGAGGACACAGACCGAAGGCGCTCATCAAAACTGTATCTTGAGGACATCCTTGAGGGTCTGCGTTGGCTGGGTGTTGACTGGGATGAGGGACCCTATTTTCAGTCTGAGAGCCTGAAGCAATACCGCACTGCTGCCCAGCGCTTGGTTGATGAGGGCAAAGCCTACCCTGACCCGAAAGGAAGCCCCGCCGTATATTTCCGTGTTGAGCCCGTTGAGGTGAAGTGGAACGATATAATTCACGGGGAGATATCGTTTGACAACGCGCTTCTTGAGGACTTTGTGATAATAAAATCGGACGGCACACCGACCTACAACTTTGCCTGCGTGGTGGACGATTTGCGTCATCGCATAACAAGTGTGATACGGGGCGATGACCATATATCAAACACGCCGAAGCAGTTGGCGCTTTATGCTGCGTTAGGGGAAAGACCGCCAAAATTCGCCCATATTCCGCTGATTCTTGGTCGCGACAAGAAGCGTCTCTCAAAACGGCACGGCGCAAAAGCCGTTCTTGAATACCGCGATGAGGGCATCCTCCCTGATGCGCTCTTCAATTTCCTTGCGCTGCTTTCCTGGTCGCCTGGTGGCGACAGAGAGATTATGTCAAAAAAGGAGATTATCAAGAAGTTCAGTCTGAAACGGGTTAAGAAGACGCCTGCGATATTTGATTATGAGAAGTTGTTGTGGATGAATCAGCAGTATATAAAGGCGCTGGGAGAGGAGAGACTTGCGGCGCTTCTTGCGGAATATTTGCCTGACAGCGTTAAGGCGAGGGGAGATGGTTTCATAAGGGGGCTTGCACGGCTGTATCGGGTGCGTATAAAGAAGTTGAGCGAAATAGTTGAGGCGGCGGATTTTCTGATAAGTGAAAATGTGCGTTATGATGCGGAGGCGCTGAGAAGGTTTGTTGCAGATGACGAAAAGCGGAAGATGCTGGCGGATATTGCGGCATTGCTTGAGGGTCTTGAGAGGTGGGAGCACAAGGAGATAGAGAAGGTGGTGCGTGGTTATGCGAAGGAGCAGGGACTTGAGGCGAAGGATGTGATACATCCGATGCGGGTTGCGTTGACTGGCAGAGCCGCGAGTCCCGGGCTCTTTGAGGTTATGGAACTTTTGGGCAGAAGGACCTGCATAAAGAGGTTGCGTTCTGTTCCACGGGCTTGATTTTGGAGAAGGGGTATGCATCCTGAAGCGCAGATAATTCATTTCGGATGCGAGTTGATTCATCCGCCGCACACGCATCAGGAGCAGTCGCTGCGGGAGTTCTATTTTGAGATAAGCCAGTTGCGCTGGTGCGGCTGCGACTACAAGGAGTTTCGCTTAATTCCTGGTGGCGCGGAGATGGCGACGGCAGACGGGAGGCTGCGTTCTGTCTGCGCCGTTCACAGCGACAGAATCAGGGTTTTTGAGGACTGGACGACGGTGTCGCTTGATGATTTTGCGACAAGGGTATCCGAGATTGCAAAACGCTATCTTGAGATGCTGACGATACGGGTGTTTGTGGTGCAGCAGGCGGTGGTAAGGGCGCTTCTGACACCGACTTATGCAAAAGATGCGCGCGAGTTCCTGGCGGAATGGGTCTGTCGCTTAGACGGCGCGGAGGAGATTTTCCCCCATTTTGAGCAGCGCCCCTGCCATATGTTCGGGGTCAGGTTGATGTTTCCGCCGACCGATGAGGAGCCGCGGCGGTTCTCTGTGCGCATTGAGTCCTACAATCAGGACCCAACCCGCGTCTTTACCGAATGTGTTTGCGACCTTGAAGGTCCCCCCACCACTGAGGAGAACATCCAGTCCATAGGGGAGAACCTCAAACGAGCCTACACCTATGCCACCGAACATGTTATATCTTTTCTCAACCAATTTGACAAAGAGAGATGAGAGGGTCTGCTCGTCACAAAGGGGCAAGCGATGAGGAGTTGATGGAGGAGGTGAGGGGCGGGTCAACGGCGGCGTTTGAGACACTTGTGCGGCGTCACTCAAAACGAGCCGTCAACCTCGCTTATCGCTTTGTTGGGGATGCTGCTCTTGCCGAGGACATCGCTCAAGAGGCGTTTTTGCGGGTCTGGCGGAACCGCCATCGCTACAGTCCCACCGCAAAGTTCACTACATTTCTCTACCGCGTTGTTGCCAACCTTTGCATTAGCCAGCATCGCTACAACAGACGCCACCCCGCAACCTTCATCAACCCTCCTCCTGACGAGACGACCACATATTTCTCTTTTCCCGGCGGATTGGACAATCCGCTTGAGAAATTGCGCCAACAGGAGTTGGCTGCCGCGGTCAGGGAAGCGATAAAGACCTTACCCGAGAATCAGCGTCTTGCCATAATCCTGCTGCGGTATGAGGGGCTTTCTTATGATGAGATAGCGACTGTTATGGGGACGACGGTTGCGGCGGTGAAGTCGCTGCTTGTGCGTGCGCGGCAGAACCTTAAGGAGCGCTTGAAGCCTTACCTGTGAGGTCTGTGGGCAGAGGTGGTGCTATGGGGAGGGCGTCAACAAGTGCACGCGCTGCTTCTACCGCCAACGATTCGTATATGAACTGCTCCGACTCCATCCCTCGTTTGCGCCATTGGCGCCTGACCTTCCTGTGCACAGGCGTTCTGCCTTCATAGTCCCTTACGCTTGCCTCCAGTTCAAGCCAGTAAACTCCTTTACTTCTTCCCCATTCAAGACGCTCCACATAGAGCATCCATTTTGCGCCCTCTTTGAAAGCGCCTCCCATAACCTCGCGCAACCGTCGCCGCAGCGTCGTCTCAACTATCCCCGCCAGAACCTCTCTCCTCGCCTCAACATCCGGCACAAGGCGCAGTGGCACGGGAAGTCCGTCTTTTTCCACATACGGGTCGTCAGGGGCAGGTGCCACCATATGCAGTCCCAGAACCCGTATCTTGAACTCCTCTTTTTCCACCTGTCCTACCCGTGCAACTATCACCTCCTCTTCCTTCTGTGGACTACGGCAGCCCAAAAGTAGAAAGACCAGACAGAGTCCGTAAACCCACCTCATTGCCCTCCCTCCTCACTACCGCCTTTCTCTGCTACCTCGCCTTCTTGTCCGCTTTCCCCTTCTGCGCTCTTCACCAGCGGCTCATCCAGACGCTCAAGCAAGGGGTGTTTCAGTCCCACAAGTCGCACAACTCCTATTGCCGCAATGGCAAGCGCCACAACCAATGAGAGCAGCGCACCACTCCCCCAAGTCGTCCCCACACCTGTTGCCATATCGCTTATTGAGAGCAGGAAAACCATCACACCACAGCCAGCATAGACCAGCCAGACCAACTGCCGTCCCAGATAGCCTGTCAGTTTCCCTATGAGTGCTCCCACAAGCACAAGGAGCATAACGAATGTTGCTATGCCCAGTCCTGTGCTGAAGCCCGAAGCAGAGAAGACCGTCTTTGCCGTGTCGGTTACGGCATTGAAGAGCACTCCTTTACGCCAGGGAAGAAGGAGCGCCACAAACAGCAAGAAAGCGCATCCTGATATCAGCGCTTCCTCAAAACTGAACTTGCGCAGCGTCTTTTTGACATCAATTTCAACCTTCGGCTGCTCTTGCTCGGTCTCCTCTGCCAAGGCGCTTCCTCCCGAACCCCAACAGATATATGATAAAGGATGGATGTTGACTTAACCAGACTTTTTTGGGCTTGCGTGACGCTGTTTATGTGCGCATTATTAAAGCAAGATGAGCGGGTTGATTGAAGATGTATTCGGCGCAGGAGGGAAGTTATCGCGGCTGCTACAGCGTTTTGAGGTGCGGCACACGCAGATGGAGTTAGCCGCCGCGGTGGAGCGTCTCCTCCATCAGGGAGGTTTGCTCTTTGCGGAGGCAGACACGGGAACGGGCAAATCGCTTGCCTATCTTGTGCCCCTTATAGAGCACGCAAGAAGGGGTGGCGCGGCAACAGTTGTGGCGACCTACACCAAGAATCTTCAGGACCAGTTGGCGGGGAGGGATGTTCCTCTTGCCGCCGCCGCCACCGCGTATGAAGTCCCCTTTGCGGTCGCCAAAGGACGCACAAACTACCTTTGTCTGCGGCGCCTTAACAGACTGGCGGAAAGGCAGGACACTCCGCCCCGACTGAAGGCGTCTCTTGACGCTCTCCTTACTTGGTCATACACAACCCGAACGGGTGAGCGGGAAGAGGCGCCTGTTGGCGATGAGGTCTTCTCTGAGGTGGCGTCAGACGGTCTGGCTTGTGGCGGTGCGAAATGTCCGTTTTTCAGGCAGTGTTTCTACCAGAATATGCGGAAACGGCTGTCTGCAGCGGAGGTGATAATAACCAATCACGCGTTGCTTTTCTCTGACTTGATATCGGGCGCTGGCGTTCTGCCGGATTATGCCGCGGTTGTGCTGGATGAGGGGCACCGTGTTCCAGATGCGATTCTTTCCGCCGCTACGGTTCGCTTTTCCCTCCCACACATACTCAAACTGCTTGAGAAGGCGCAAAGGGAAGCGCCGCTTGCGGAGGTGAAGTTCGCGGCTGAACAATGCCAAAACGAAGCAAAGCGGTTCTTCGCCCAAATAGAGGAGTTGCGCAAAACGCTTCCTGAAAGCGGACGCATAACCAAACCTCCCGATGTAAGCGCCGACGCTTTTGTGTCAGCCCTTGCACGGCTGGCTTCAGTTCTCAAGATGCTTTCTGAAAAGTCGCTTTTTGACGACAGGCTGGAGCAGAATGTTGTGGCGGAAAAGATGGTGGGGTTGTGTGAGCAAGTGATGGCATTCTGCCGCGGTCCCAGCGACAATGAGGTTTTCTGGGTGGAGGGGAGGGATGCGACGGTTTGTTTGGCACCTGTGGAGGCGGATGAGATTTTCACAGAGCAGTTGCTTTCAAGGGTTGCGTCGGTGGCGGTGGTTGGGGCGACGCTGTCGGTGGGGGGTGAATTTTCGTTCCTGATGCGCCGTCTGGGTGTTGGTGAGGCGACCACACTGCGTCTTCCGCCCTCGTTTGATTACAGAAACGCGGTGAGGCTGCTGCTTTATCGCAACTTTCCTGAGCCTGATGAGGGTGGCTGGCAAGAGGCGGTGGCGGAGGAGGTATGGCGTCTGGTGGTGGAGAATCGCGGAGCGGCGCTTGTGCTGTTCACCTCCTATGAGGCGCTTCAGAAAACGGCGAAACTGCTTGAGAGGCGCTTCTCGTCGGCAGGAATCCCCCTTCTTCTGCAGGGCAGCAGACCGCGCTCAATTCTGCTTGAGGAGTTCCGCAATACGCGGGAGTCGGTGCTTTTCGGGACGGAGTCGTTCTGGCAAGGGGTGGATGTGCCGGGGGCGTCTCTTACGCTGCTTGTGATAACGCGGTTACCGTTTGATGTGCCCAGCCGTCCTGAGATTGAGGCACGGCTTGAGCGCATCCGCAACGCAGGCGGCAACCCGTTTTATGAATATCAACTACCCGAGGCGGTGCTTAAGTTGCGTCAGGGCTTCGGACGCCTTATCCGCCACTCCGAAGACCGCGGCACCGTCGCCATCCTTGACTCCCGCATCACACATCGCCGATACGGGCGGGTTTTTCTGCGCGCGCTTCCGCCCTGTCAGGTTGAGGTGCGCTGAAAAGAGGCGACCGCTTCCTCCACACATCGCAGCGCCTTCCCCACCGCCGCCGCCACCTCCTCGCTCAACCCATCCCTGAAAGTGCGCGCATCCTCAACTCCCACCGCCACCACCACAACCTCCTCCGGCACAGAAAGCCCAAGACGCCTGCCCATCTCAAGCGCCGTCCCAAAGCAGCAGTCGTGAACACATCCCGCAACAGCCGCACCAAATGCCTCCTTCTCCGTAAGCACAAACACCTCCCCCGCCTTTTCCCCTTCCAGCGCATCCACTATTACTGCCGCGTCGTAACCCACCACTATATCCAGCAGACCAAGCCCCCCCACAGGCGCCTCCACCGCATCAACTTCCGGATGGCGCTTCTTAAACTCCCTTGCCACATAAAGCCCCACGCCATCATCACCCAAAGTGTCGTTGCCCAACCCCACCACCACTATCCTCTTCTTTCCAGAACCAGCGCCACAACCCATAATACCATCCCCCCTATCAAGAGCAGGTGCCACCACTCTTTTTTTCTCTCCGTAAACTTCTGCTTAATTTTCGGCAGTCGCTTTCGCCAGTGCGGCTCAATGCGGCTTTCTTCAGCGTTCAGAAGCGCGACACCGATTTTGCGCCCCCCAACATTCCAGACTCCCACCTCATCAGGCACAAAAAAGGCGCTGCCGCCACGCACGGAAACCCTCACCCGCCTACCCGACGGCGAAACAGCAAACCTACCCTCCGCCAGAACCTTATCCCCCACCTTCACCGCTGCCCATCTGCGCATACCGCACAGACCGCAGAACCTCCATAAAAACTCCACAAAACTCGCCCGCTTGCTCCACTCCTCAACATCCACAACGCTGACCAGAAAAGTTTGCCCGTTTTGCTCAAAAAGCGCAACCACCGGGCGACCGTCATCACTTTCTGCCCATACCTCCTTTGGTCTTCCATCAATCCACCTTGTGCAGGTTAGCCCCTCCAGAGCGTCTGCGAAAAGAAACCCCTCCTTGCGTGCGATAATATGACGCCTCCTCATCTTACCCACCCTGAACACCCCATCAATGCCGCCACTCTGCAGGAACAGCAGGAAAACCCCTTTTTGAGGCATTTGTGCGGGAACCCTGCTTAAGATGAAGGCTCTGCCTGACAGCGGCGCTTCTGACCGCACAACCCTAACGCCCAACGCCGATACCCCCCGAACCACCGCCTCATCCACGCCCTCATCCACCGTCACCTCCTCAAGCCTCCCGACGCGGCAAAGATAAGCGGTGTTGTCAAGAGCAAGCGCGTCGTCCACATCCAAACGGAATGTGACAAGGTCAGAGGAAGGCGCAACATCAAGAATGAAGGCGGTTTTTCCTGGTTTAAGCGACAGGGGAAGATTTTTGGCGTTTTTTACTCCGTCAAGCAGAAGGCGTGCTTTAAGGTTGCCCGTTGACAGAAGCCCAACAAGGACCTGAAGCGAGCCGTCGGTTTTTTGGCGTGCGACCAGATGGGTAATAGCGGCGTTTGCGCGCTCTGCGGGAACAATAAGTTGCGCAACAGCGGTCTCTCTTGGTCTGTCTGTGGCGAGCAGGTCAAACCCTGCAGAAGGCACTTCAGGGCAGGGAAGATGAGAAGGCAGCGGGGGACCTGAAGGAAGCGTTGACACATTAGCGTTGGGCGCGATTTGTTTAACTGTGCGCAGAAGTGCGTTGAAGACGGTGGAGTTGTCGTTGCGCTTGGCGAGGGTTGCGGCGGAGCGAATAAGCAGCACATTTAGCGGGATGGGGGTCTTCTTTGATGTTTGCGGTGAGGCAAGCGCAAGCAGAAGCGCGGTTGTGCCAAGCCACTGCATAAGGAGAGTGAGGGTGAAGAATTTGCGGGATGAGGAGCGTGGGAGCGAGCGTTTTGTAAGGAGCCTGTGCCAGATGAGGAGAGACGGAACAGTGATGCGGCGCCGCCGTTTCGCCAGATAGTTCAGCAGCCACAGAACGCCAAGCAAGACGGGCAGCGCCAGGAGCCATTGAGGCTGGGCGAAACTCATCTCTTTCTCTCCGGTGCGAGAATATAGATTGTGTCTGGGCGGAAGAGGGAGAGTGCGGCGGCAACATCGCCAACCTTCAGCCGCTCAATTTGAGCGATAAGCGCCTCAAGACTGTGCCGCCTTATCTCCTCCTCGCCGCCGAACAGCAGCGTCGTCGTGTAGAAATCGGCAAGAAAACCCGCCGAATCACACGACGCACGCAACTGCTCCAGCAACACACGCTTTGACATCTCAAACTCCTCTTCTTTTATGTTACCGCGGGCAAGGTCGGAAAATTCCTGCAGCATCGCCTCAACCACCTCTTTGTGCCTACCTGGATGGACAGTGGCGCTGGCGACCACAACCCCTTTTGTGCGGATGTATGTGGCGGACGCATCATAAGCCAGACCCATCTCTTCGCGAACACGCCGAAATAGACGGCTTACAAAACCCGAACCATATATGGCGACTCCCAGAGCAAGCGCCGCGATGTGGGGGCTGCAGAAACCCACCTTTGCACGCCATCCCAACCAGATGTGCGTCTGCTCAAGCCCCCCAAAAGTCTCCATAACGGTAAGAGGCTCATCACGCGCTTCCCGAAGAAATGTCCTCTCAACGGGTTTCTTCCTCCTGTTATGGCAAAGAGCGGCTATTTCCTGACGCAACTCCTCCTTATTGAAATGTCCGAACGCGAAGGCAAGAAGCGGAGCGTCGTTCTGGATTGAGTGCAGAATTGAGAGGACGGATGTCTGGTTAAGGTCGCGGCAAATGGTGGGTGAGCCGTCAGGAAAGGTTGCGGCAGGTTCGCCTGCGAAGAGGTGTTGCTCAAAGCGGTGACGGCTGTAGGCGTGGCGATGGTTGGGCAGGGATTGGAGGAGGCGGAGGTGGTTGTGGCGCTCAAGTTGGAAAATGTTGTGTGGGAAGCGCCCGTTTGGGGTGTTGGGTTCAAGGAGGATTTCGGAGAAGAGGCGGATAAAACTTCGGCGTAAGGAAGGACCGTCAGAGATGCGTGTCGCATCGGGGGCGGTAAGCGACGCCTTAAAGATGAGGATGTCGCCTTTTCTGTAGGTGTCAAGGGAGACAAGGATGCCGTAATGCTCCTCAAGGGCGCGCATAAGGGCGAGGTTTGAGGGGAAACGGCGTGTGCCGTGTTTGAGGAGCGATGTGAGAAGAGAAGCGGCAGTGGCGGTGGGCTCGTCAAGCGGGAGGACGAAGCACAGACGGAGATAATCGGTGAAGCGATGCGGCGCAGGATAAAGAATCAGCGGTGCAGTATCTGCTGTCTCAATCCTCATAAGCGAGCCTCCGCAAAAGTAGTCTTGTGATGCCGCAGAAGAGGAAGCAGAACGCAAAATCCGCGGCGAAAGCAAGACGGCTTAAGTCGGCAAAACGAGTGGCAAGTGTTAAGGCGGCTATCGCAACAAGTGTCCCCAAAGCGCAACATCTTAAGAAACGGCTCAACGACAACGCCTCCTCGTAAGCGCCGCCCAGAAGGAACGCCGCTATCTTGGCTGCTACAACAACCGGCAGCGCCGTCGCCACTGTCTTATGATAAACCGCAGGAATCGTCATCCCAAAACGCACCAAGTATGCGAGCAGAAAGGCGGCACCGAAAAGCGGAACATCAAGCGCTGCGACAAGGAAAGCGGTTTTCTGCTTGATGATGTGGCGCAGGCGCACACCACCCTGCCCATAGCGCGCAAGGAAGGCGGCAAAAACACCGCCTGCAGCCACCACCACCAGAAAGCAGAAGAGCAGCCAGAGGATGTTTTTGCGTGCAAGCACCGCGCCTGCAGTGGCAACAGCAGACGCCCCAAGAAAAAGCAGCAGAACAAGGCGCGGGGAGAGTCCAACGGCGGCGAGACGATGAGCAATATGGTCTCTGCCACCGCGGAAAGGGCGGCTTCCCCGTAGCGGGCGTGTCGTCGTTACAAAAAGCGTGTCAAGAAGCGGCACCCCAAGAACGAGCAGCGGAAAGAGCACCGAGACCAGCACGCCAGACGCCTCGCGCCAGGTCGCCCAGACAGAGAGCGCGGCAAGCGTCGCTCCCAGCGGCAGCGCTCCCGCATCGCCCAGAAACACCCGCGCAGGCGGAAAATTGAAAAGCAGCACAGCCAGTGCCGCCCCGCACAGCGCCGCCGCCATTACACCCACCTCAACCTCACCCCACCCCAATGCCGCAACACACAAACCCAACGCCGATACCGCGCCCACACCGCTTGCCACACCATCCATATTGTCAAGCAGATTCATCGCGTGCGCCATTCCCGCAAACCATAGAAGCGACAACACCACACCAAGATACGGAAAACAGATGTTGACATATATCCCTGTTGGGATAAGGGGGGCAACAAAAAGCAGAGAAGCACCCAGTTTCTGGGACGGTTTCAAACCGCCTTTTGCATCGTCAATGGTTCCGAGCAGGAACAACGCCGCCGCCACCACAACCACCCCAACCGCCTTGTTTGTAGGGGCAAAAAGCAGACCACAGGCGAGCCCGCACAACAACCCCACCCCGCCGCAGAGCGGAACAGAACGCCTCCCCCAACGGTCCCGCCTTATGCGCGACACAAGTCCCACTCTTGCATAAAGCGGCGCAGCAACAAGCAACACTGCAACCGCAACCGCATAACCCACAACTCCCGCCAGAACCGCTTTCACCAACGCAGAACCTCCGCATAAAAACGCATATATGCGTCAGCCACCGCTTTGGGCGCACACAACCTCTGCAGACGCTCTTTCGCTTTATGCACACCTTCCTTTAACTTGTCCAACGACTCATACGCTTGCCGCAGTGCCTCCACATAGCGTCCCTCAACGCTCACAATCCCCGCATCACAAAACCTTATCCCACCCCCAGCATCTGCCCCCATTACATCCACCACACCCTCTGCTTCCATCGCCACCACAGGCACACCACAAGAAAGCGACTCAACCATCACTACGGGAAACCCCTCTGACGCGCTGGTTACAGAAAGCACATCAAAGGCGGGGATTATGTTGCCTACATCCTTGCGCCAACCACAAAACACAATTCTACCAGGCGCCAGTCTGTTTGCGGTCTCTTCAGCCTGCCGCCGCAGCGGTCCGTCCCCTACCATTACAAGAATCCCTCTATGAAGTTGCGAAAAAGCCTCAACGGCAAGGGATGGGCGCTTGACTGGCACCATCCTGCCAATCCAGCCGACAACGAAAGCGTCCTGCGGAATATTGAGATTCTGCCTCGCCTGCCGACGGGAGACTGCCTTAAGTGGTGGCACCGCAAGATGAATAACGGCAGTTTTTCCGGGGCTCCCCACACGCGAGGCAAGGGCGGTGTGTGTGGATTCAGAGACATAGGTTGCACCGGCAAGAAGAGGGATGCTTGCCCGCTCAAGCGCAGCAAAAACGGAAGTCTTTAACTTGCCAAAATGCCCTTTGAAGATATTGCCATAATAGGTGTGGATGCAAGGAACTCCCAGCATTTTTGCGGCGAGGCGTCCCAGCCAGCCCGCCTTCGCCATGTGCGTGTGAAGTATGTCAGGTCTCACCCTGCGGAGAAGCGACAGAATCTCCCAGAAAGCGAGCACATCCTTTGCAGGATGAACAGGACGGGCAAGATGGGCTAACCTGAGCACATCAAACGGAACGGGCTCCTCGGGCTCGTCAACACAGACGCCTGCGGCAAGAAGAAATTCGCATTTAAGATGCGGGAGGAAGGCTGTCAGATGGCGTGTGATGCCGCCAATATTGAGCCGTGTCACAAGATGGAGCACCCTCATAGCACCGCTATCCTTCTAAGGAGGAAGAAAGCAACCGGCGCGGCAAGAAGGAAACAGTCACAAAAGTCAAACAGACCTCCCGAACCAGGTATCAAGTCGGCGCTGTCCTTTACACCGCTGTAGCGCTTCAGAAGCGACTCGCCCAAATCACCCATCTGCCCGAGCACCCCGCAGGCAAGCGCAAACGGCAAAAGCAACAATGCAGGAAACTTCATGCCAAAGAGCGCCACAGCAAGATAGGCGACCCCTACCCCTCCCCCAACGCCAAGAAGTGACCCCTCAATCGTCTTGGCGGGACTCACAGGATGAAGTTTGTGACGCCCCAATGACGAACCGAGC
>CAZPBO010000027.1:0-27405 GCA_964584815.1 uncultured Planctomycetota bacterium | reverse complement strand
CAGGTTATCGTCTTTTTGTCCCGAACACATTTTGGTCCTTCTGTCACCTTTGCGCCGTGTTTTTCGGCATCCTTCCAGCCGATAATCGTTTTGCCTTTAAGCAGACCGGCTTTGAGCGCTTTTCCGATTGCCTCACCGACATAAGCGCGCACCTCCGTCTTTACCTTCGCCTTAACCGCACCGAGAAAGACCGCGGCGTCGGCTTTCCTGCTTGCCGATTTAACACGAACTTTCTCTCCAGCGGACGATTTCACCCTGCCTGAACGAGCACCACAGAGAACGACTTCTGCACCCGCCTCATCCAGAACCGCGCGCAGTTTCTCAAACAACTCATCCTTGAAACCGTCCTCAAGGAGGACTGCGACTTTTTTGCCGCGTAGGCAGATTTTCTTTATCGCTGCGATAAGGGTTTCGGCAAATTTCGGGGCGGCTTTGGGACCGTTGCCTGTAATGATGCGTCCGACTTTCTCCACAGCATTACCTGTGTAGTTCGCACCTTGTTTTTTGAGCATATCCGCCGCGCCGTGCCACACTGTTGCTTTCTTCTCCTTCAGAAGTCCTGCGTTTGCCAGAATAACAGGCGCAAGGCATATCGCAGCAACCACAGAGCCCTGCTTGTAAGCGGTTTGCGCAATTTTATGCGCTGTTTTGTCGTTGAAAAACTGCTTCGCTCCCACCCCTCCGACAAACACAACCGCATCGTAGTCTTTTATCTTCTTGAGCAGCGTTTTTGTGTCTATGTCGGGTTTGGCGGTTTTGCCGAGCATTCCCCTGCAGGTTGTTTTGGTGGAGGAGACGACATCCACTTTTGCGCCGGCTTTCAGGAGAGCCTGTTTTGGCACGAACAACTCCTCATCGCGGAAGCCTTTTTGGGCGATGACCATAGCCACTTTCTTGCCCGTAAGCGGTTTGTTTTCCTGCGCCCAGAGAGCCAAACAGACGACCCCCGTCAGTGTCAGAAGAACAGAGCGCATCATAGCACTTCCTCCCTTATCGCTTCGTCGCTTTTATGATAGCAGAGAGGAAGTGGCGTTGTCCATCGGTTAGGTGTTTGAAGGCGAGATTTTTGAGGGAGTCAAGTTGCAGTGCTTTTTGTGCGGCGATGTAAGCGACGGCGGGTAGCGCGAAAGCCCACGGTGGTGGTAGTAGTTGACGCATTTCTACCCGCCAGGCGGTCCAGGAAAGAAGTGCCAATTCTGCCCAGGACTGAGGGTCAACGGGGCAGAGAAGCGCCTTTTGCCAGGTGTAGTGAAGTGCATCAAATGCACGTCCGCTCCTTGCGGCGGTCTGCGCCAGAACCGCATATGCTCTTCTGTAGCGCCGCCAGTAGCGGAGCATCTGATGGGCGCGCTTCTCAAGCGGTGCACCGCCTTTTTGCGTGTCAAGCCACAAATCGTGGCGGATAGTCAGGTCAAACCTGCGCGCAAGAAGGTCTGACGGCACTTCCTTTATCGCTTCATCAAAGTCAGCAAGCGCCTTGCGCATCAGAAGCCAACCTACTTTTTTGTTTTTTTGGTCTTTCTGGCGGATGAGCACAAGCGCTTCTTTGCCGATGTTTTGGGCGGCAAGGACTTTTGCCGAATGGGCATTGAGAGTGGCGAAGCCGATGATGGCGGCAACGACAATAGCCGCCGAAACAGCAAGACCCGTCCCCCGTGCGGCACGCAAAGAAACCGCTCTTGCCTCCACCCAGAGTCCCGCCCACACCGCCGCCAGCACGGCAAAGTTGGTCTCAAGGTGCGAAAAATCTATTAGCGTTGAGCCCAAAAGGACTATAAACGCTGTATGCGCCGCCCAGACCGGAAAGCCGACATCAAATCGCCACAAAATGGACGGCACCACAACCAACGCAAGCAGTGCAAGCAGCAGCATATCTGGTGAGTCACGCAGAATCGTTGCGTGGAAGGGAAGATAGAACGCTACAATGAGTCCCAGCAATGCGCCCAGCATCATAATCAGCAGCGCTTTTCTGTCAGGTTTTGTGTGGGGGGGCTCTTCGGTTTTGAAGGCGACAAACAGGAAAATCAGAATCAGCGCCGCTGCTATGCCGAGCGGTATACCGCCTTCTGCAAGGTAAAGCAGCACGGCGTTGTGGGGCGCTTTTACGGGTTCGCAAAGCGGGGACTGAATCGGCATAAAATGACCTCTGAAGGTGGCGATGCCTGTGCCGAGGGGATGGGAGGCGGCTATCTGCAACGCGCCACGCCAGTAAAGCAGCCGCACGCGGGCGGATGCCGGCGCCTTCTCTGCAAGCGGGGTGAAGGACACGGCAAGAAGAACCACAGCAAGGGCAACAAGCAGGAAAAGCGCCTTTTTTGTGCCCCAGCGGCGAGCGAAAAGTAGAACAACAGCCGCAACCGCAAGTAGCACCCAGCCGCCTTTGGCGCCGCTCATCACACCTGCCGCCACCACCGCCGCCAGAAGCACAAGCAGCACCACAGCGCCCTTTCCCTCCTTTTTATGCAGTTGCGTCCACACGGCAGCAGACAGAAGCGTTGCTGTCGCCACACACAGCGCACACAGCATATTGGGAAGCACAAAGAATGAGTAGGCTTCAAGGTGAGCGATGCGCCCATAAACCAACTTCAGCGTTGCCTCAAAGGCGCTCTGGGGGCGTGGTTTGAGGGAGAGTTCAACAAGCCGTGGCAGGACGACGAAGCGCTGCCAGAAGGTGGCAAAAGCGGCGGCGCAACCTACCGATACAACCCCCCAGGTGGTGCCGCGGCGGAGCAGATAGTCCCGTCCCAGACACAATGCTGTCCAGAAAAACAGCGGCAATTGCAGCAGACACACCCCCTGCATCAGCGCAAACCACCGAACATCAGACCGCAGAACCGCCACTACATAAAAAACGGCGAACCCTGCAAACGAAAGCAGAAGCGGCAGTTTGGGGACAAGTAGTTGTCCGCTTAGGAGGACGAGCGCAAAAGCGGCGGCTGCCATAGCAAGACAGACGAACTCTGATGGGGGAAAGAACGCGCGTGCTTGGGAGGCGCTTGTAACGGCGCGCAGAACAAGCGCCGCCATAAAGAGCAAAAACGCAACACCCCGCAGCGAACCTCTCAACCCTGACCTGCCACTATCTTCTCTACACGCGCCTCTGTGTAACGCTGCCTATGCCCCACCGTCCGATGCCAGTTTTTCTTCTTCTTATATCTGAAGACGCGGATTTTTTTATCCTTCACCTCCGCCCGAACAACGCGCACCAACACCTTCGCTCCATCAACAAGCGGATTGCCAACCTTCACACTCTCCCCATCTCGCACCAGCAAAACCTCGCTCAACTCTATCTCATCACCGTCTTTTAAATCATCTCTGTAGTCCAGATAGATGACCTCGCCTTCCTCCACGCGGTGCTGCCTGCCTCTGTCACGCACAACAGCGTAACGCTTTCCCATCTCTCTCCCCTTACGCGTTGAGGCAAAAAGATATCAGCCAGCAGGAGCGATTTCAACCTTTTGCCCGCCAAGACTCCAAAATATCCCTCTCTGAGTTGACGGAGCCGCCGTTTGCTGGTTCAATTCTCGTAACAGAAATAAGGAGGCTCAAAACCTATGCGCGCGCGCGAGGTCAGGCGAAAATTTCTGGATTTCTTCGTCCGCAACGGACACACAGAAGTGGTCTCCGCCCCCATTGTTCCTGTGGGTGACCCAACCCTCCTTTTCACAAATGCGGGTATGAACCAGTTCAAAAATGTTTTTTTGGGACGGGAGAGGCGCCCTTACAGCCGCGCCACCTCATCCCAGAAATGCCTCCGCGTCTCGGGCAAGCACAACGACTTGGAAACCGTCGGCTCCACAGAACGCCACCACACTTTCTTTGAAATGCTGGGCAACTTCTCATTCGGCGACTACTTCAAACGCGAAGCCATCCACTTCGCGTGGCAACTTCTTACAGAGGATTACAGCATCCCGCAGGAGCGGCTTTATGCCACGGTTTTCACAGAAGATGATGAGGCGTGCAAGATATGGCGGGATGAGATAGGTCTTAAGGAAAGCCGCATCTGGCGCGGCGGCGAGAAGGACAACTACTGGATGATGGGAGATACAGGACCTTGCGGTCCCTGCAGTGAGGTTCACTACGACCGCGGAGTGGAGCGGGGCAAGCGCTGCAAGCATTCTTTCTGTCGCGACGGAAACCCCACCGCCTGCCCCCATTTCGGCTCCTCAAAATGCCCGCGCTTTTTTGAACTCTGGAACCTCGTCTTTATGCAGTTTGAGCGTCGTGAAGACGGCAGCGTGACACCGCTGCCCAATCCATCCATTGACACAGGCGCGGGGCTTGAGCGACTTTCCGCCGTCCTGCAGGGTGTTGACGACAACTTTCAGACCGACCTGTTCATCCCTATAATCCGCAGGATAGAGGAACTGTGTGGTGGCTCATTCGCCAAAGCCAGAGACAGGATGCCATATCGTGTGGTGGCGGACCACATCCGCGCGCTGGTTGTCTGCATCTCTGATGGTGTTATCCCGTCAAACGAGGGCAGGGGATATGTGGTGCGCAGGATTCTCCGCCGCGCCGTCAGATACCTCCTCAAACTCGGCATCCAAAAACCCGCCCTCTATGAACTGGTTGACCCCGTCGTTGAGACACTTGGCGACTACTACAGGGAGATATCCGAAAACGCCGACTACGCCCGTGAGGTGGTGCGCACGGAAGAGGAGAACTTCCATCGCACCTTGCAGCGCGGGCTTGAGGTCTTTGAGGAAGCGGCGCGACACGCCAAAGCCGGCACCATCAGCGGAGCCGATGCCTTCAAACTTTATGACACATACGGCTTTCCTGTGGACTTGACGAGGCTTCTGGCGCAGGAGCGTGGATTGAAGGTGGATGAGGCGGGTTTTGAGGCGCTGCTCTCGCGCCAGCGTATCCGCTCCCGCACCGCCTCCAAATTCATCCAAGAAACTATCCCCATCCCCAAACTGCCACCCACCAGATTTGTGGGGTATGAAAAGTTGGAGTCAGAAGCCGCCGTCCTTTATGCGACGGAGAAGATGGTGGTGCTTGACAGAACGCCGTTTTATGCGGAGGCAGGTGGGCAGGTGGGTGATACAGGTGTTCTGGAGGGGGAGAACTGGCGGTTTCGGGTTGAAAACACAAAGAAGAGCGGGGATGTGGTGCTGCACTGGGGGCGTTTTGAGAGGGGAGACGCAAAAGCGTCTGATGGCGGCAGATGTGTTGCGAGGGTGGACAAGGAGCGGCGTGCCGCCATTGCCCGTGCGCATTCCGCAACCCATCTGCTCCACTTCGCCTTGCGCCAAGTCGTCGGAAAGCACGCCCGACAAGCAGGCTCCCTCGTTCAACCTGACCGCCTCCGCTTTGACTTCACCCATTTCCGCCCTCTGACCGACGGACAAATCGCCGAGGTTGAGCGTCTCGTCAACCAGAAAATCGTTGAAGACCACCCGATAAAGGTTGTGGAAAAGCCGCTGGATGTGGCATTAAAGGAAGGCGTTATAGCGATATTTGAGGAGAAGTATCGCGATGTTGTGCGGGTGGTGGACATAGGAGGTTTTTCGCGGGAACTATGCGGTGGCACGCATCTTGAGCGCACCTCACAAGTCTGCTTATTCCGCATTGTGGGTGAGCAGTCGGTGCAATCGGGGATAAGGCGGATAGAGGCGGTAACGGGGCTGAAGGCGTATCAGGTGACGGCGGAGGAGCGGGTGCTGCTTTTGTCTGTGTCAGAGGCGGCGGGCACAAGCGATGTTAAAAGCCTTGCCCAGCGGGTGCGCAAGTTGCGGGAGGCGGAGAAGGAGTTGCGCCGCTTAAAAGAGCGCCCCGCGGCAGGCAAGGTTGACCCTAATCAGTTGCTCAAAAAAGCATCTGAAATCGGCGATGTGACGGTTGTGGCTTGTGAGGTGCCAACTGCGGGCGGGATGTTGCGGAGTCTGGTTGACCGCCTTAAAGCGGAGTCTTCTAACAAACTCGCCGTCTGTCTGATAGCCGGACAAGGGAGTCGCGCATCGTTTGTGATAGGTTTGACGGAGGATTTAGTGGAACGGGGGGTTGATGCGGGGGAGGCGGCGCGTGTTGTGGGGGCAGTGCTTGGCGGTTCTGGCGGCGGGAGAGCCGATTTCGCCCAAGGCGGCGGACCGAATGCAGCAAAAATCAAAGATGCGCTTTCCGCCTTCAGAGCGTATCTGTCAGAGCGCATCTTGTAAGCCAAATTGCGCAAAAGGATTGACTGCTGACACAGCGCCTGTTTGGTTGTAAAATTGGATTGGTTTGGTTGTAGGGTGGGTATGGAAGAACATCTGCAGGATGTGGTTGAACAGGTCAGTTCTCTGATTGGGGATGGGCGCTTCAAACAGGCGCGTAGGGTTATTAGGCGTTTTATGCGCCTTAAGGTTGCTCCATCGCTTCGCACACAACTGAAATTGCTGCTCGGTTCGTCCTATCTCAAAGAGGGGAGGTGGAAACAGGCACTGGAATCGTTTGACGCTGTGGTGAAGGACGCTGGCAGCGATGCGTCGCTTGTGGCTTCAGCCCTCAACTACATAGGCGACTGCTACCTGCAGAGGGGACAGAGTGAGGCGGCACGCAGATACTACATCCGCTCGCTTGAGTTATGCGAGAAAGGGGGCGTGGGCGGTGATGTTCTGTCGCGCAATTTGGCTGACCTTGCGCACATAGCGACGATTTCGGGGCGCTACGGAGAGGCTGTGGAGAATTGGCGTCGGGCGGCGGAGTTGTGCGAATCAACGGGCAACACCGCGGGGTTTGTGGCGGCGCTCCTCAATCTGGCGGTCTATCTGCGCCTCAGCGGCGAAGTAGAACAGGCGGAGGAAGCCCTTCAGCGTTGCCTCAACCTGACACGCACCTCCGATAAGGTGCCTTATCTGCACGATGTGCTGCGGATAAGGAGTTACTTTTTGGAGGAGAGCGGGGATTACGGAGCGGCGCTTTCGGTTGCGGAAGAGGCGCTGCGACACGCCGCCGCCGTCGGGCGCTTCAAAGCACTGGGGGCGCGGTGGGGATACGCCAACACGCTGATGAAGGTGGGGATGCTGGATGAAGCGCGAAAGATGTTTGAGGAGTTGGCGCTTGATGCTGCCCGTTTTGCCGACAAAAACCTGCAAGCATCCTGCCGCTACTCCCTAGGGCGCATAAGGGAGTTGGAAGGAGATATTAACGCCGCCGTCCATTTCGTTCACGACGCCCGAAATATGCTGCGAAACCTCCCCCCCTCCGTCACACAGGCGCTGATGGCTGTTCGCGAGGCGCGCCTCCTGCTGAAGTTGTCCTCCCCTGCCAAAGCCGCCCAAACGCTCAAACAGGCAAAACGCTTCGCACACACCGACAACATAATCCTCAAAACCGCCATTACGCTCGCTGAAGCCGAGACCGCTGCGGCAGTAAATAGACCACCAGATGAGAAAATCCTTTCCCACCTGCTCGTCTTGCTGCAGACGCTGCGCCGAACCTTCGTCAGCCGTTATCTGAATATAGGCTGCTGCACACTGGAGTTGCTTCACAAGCACAAAATGTGGGACGATGCTGTGCGACTCGCCGCCGACCTCCTGACGACCGTCAAAAAAGTGGCTGCATCTCTCCCTAATGAGCCCAGAATGCGCTTTCTTTCGCACCCCGTGACACGGCGCATCGCCGAAGGCGCAACAAAAGCGCTCTTTCTGAAGGGAGACGCACAGCGCGTTGAGAATGTCTTAACCATTCTGGAAGAAGCGTTGAGGAGTAAGGAGGCGATACAAAAAGCCATCGTCCCCCGTGCGGGTGATGTGGTCTGGGGCAGCAGAGAGATGGAGGAGGTGGTGCGTCTTGCAAAGGATGTGGCAAGAAGTGGACTGCCTGTTCTGATAGTGGGCGAGACTGGGGTGGGTAAGGAGGTAGTGGCGAATCTGATACACAGAGAAAGCGGTTTGAGAGGGAAGTTTGTGGCGCTGAACTGCGCGGCAATACCATCAGCGCTGCTGGAGGCGGAGTTGTTCGGGCACACCCGTGGTGCTTTCACGGGTGCCGACGCCGACAGAGAAGGGTTGTTTCAGGCGGCAAACGGTGGCACGCTTTTTCTGGACGAAATCGGCGAGATGGCGCCAGAGATGCAAGCGAAACTGCTGAGAGCACTTGAGGAAGGGCGTGTGCGGCGCCTCGGTGCAACCACTTGGGAGCCCGTTAATGTTCGTCTTGTATGTGCCACAAGCGTTGACCCTGAAGAAGCGCTCAAAAAAGGACGGCTCCGTCGCGACCTCTTCTTCCGCATTAACGCCGTAACAATAAAAATCCCACCATTGCGCCAACGCAAAGACGATATCCCCCTCCTCATCGCCCACTTCATCCGCCTCTCCGGCAGAGATGTGAAAATAGCCCCCGACGCGTTAGAAGCGCTGCTCGCATACCACTGGCCCGGCAATGTGCGCGAACTCAAAAACGAAATTCAGCGTCTTATCGCATTTGGCGAACCCGTTATAACCAAGCGAATGCTGAAAGAGGAAATACGGCTTCCGCGCGCCAGAGGAGCCATCACCACCCTGCAGGAGATGGAAAAACGGCTCATTGAGGACGCGCTGGCGCAGGCAAACTACAACAAAAAGGAAGCCGCCCGTATCCTCGGCATCTCCCGCACCACCCTCTATGAGAAAATAAAGCGTTACGGTATTGTGTGTCCAGATTCCTAACACAGTCCGAGAACAGAACATAAGCCCTGCTTCTGTGCAAGAGATTATGCAGGGGAGCGGCAACCGTAATCCCTTTTACAATACAGAGTTACGCTTTCTTTGAAGTTGCATCAGTCCTTTGGCATCTCTTTTGCGCGGAATAGTAACGATACTAGGAGGGTTAGGTATGTCCCGTTGGGTAGTTGTTAGTTTTTTGGCGGCGCTTATTGTGGGGTTGGGTTTTGGCTGCTCGTCAGGCGGAGATAACGATGGCGCGTGGTGGACTCCACCGCCGGGCGGCGGAGGTGGCTCCAGCAATGGGACGGTGCCCGGAAACGCACAGTTGGGGTTGGCGACGAGTCCTGAGGCGCCGCGGATTCCCGGCGGCACACAGGATGAACGCATGGTTGCCGACCAGATAAACCAGTATAGGCAGCAGAACGGTCGCTCGGCGCTTGCCTGGAGTGACGATATGGCGGATGCTGCACGCAGCCACGCCTACGACTGCGCACAAGCGGGCTACTTCGGTCACGGTAGCCGCTACTCCCCGAGCGATTACAACATCGCCGTTCAACGCGGACAGTGGCTCTACCAACATGGTTTCTCCGATTTGAACGGCTATTATTACGAGTGCGGTGCGCAGAACGGTCCTGCCAGAGCCCTCTCCGACTGGGCAAACAGTTCCGCTCATAGACAGGCTATTCTCAACACCTCGCTCCAGAAACACGGCGTGGGAGTCGGTCCCAACGGTAGATATGTGTTCTGGGTTTCTGTAATCCCGTAACGCCGCGGGCGTAGCCGCCACAACCAGACGCACATCCGAAAGCACCGGATGTGCGTCTTTTTATGCTTCCGTCTTGACACCGTATCATAAACGGGCTATATATGTATGCGGATTTGCGGAGGTGGCGGAACAGGCAGACGCGCCAGGTTGAGGGCCTGGTCCCCGGTTACGGGGGTGGGGGTTCGAATCCCCCCCTCCGCATTTTGCTTTTTAGGGAGTGCGCACCGCAAAACGAACTTCCTTTGTTCCGCTTCTCTCATCTGTCCACGCGGCGACGATATAATCGTTTCCTGTAATTTCAACATAACAGGCGCAAAAGCCGCTTTTTGCCGCACCACCGCCGTCGTCATCAACTCTCTCTGTCGCCTGAAGTGTGGGAGGATTTCCGACATTCCATCTCCCAGCCCAGAAAGCATTTTCCTGATACCAGAGTGCCCAGACCTCACCTGCCGCATAGGATGTTAGGAAAACTGCGTTCTGGTCGCCTTCTTTATCAGTCAGTTGTTGCGCCGTCACTGATGTCCCGTCACAGATGAGCCAGAAAAGGTCGCGTCCGTTGTCAGCGGTTGTTGTGTTCGTATCGGTAAAAAGCACATAAAGATTGGGGGCATCATAAAAGAGGTGGATATCGCTGGCGTCTTCTGCATCATAAAGCAGCGATGTGGGGGTGGTTGTGTCCCAGTCTTCCCAGTTTGAACCGTTGTAGCAGCGGGCATAGATATCGGCGGGGTCAGCAGAGTTTGCGGCGTCAAGATAAGCGACCCATAAGCGACTGTCGCCTGTGAACCACGCCGCTTCTGGTTTTGGTTCAAGGTTGCACACCGCCGCCTGCACATCCTGGTTGCCGGCGTCAACCTGCCAGTTGCCACCCGATTTGATAACGATTGTGTGACGAATTTCCCAGCCGCTTGCAGTTTGGCGCTCCCAAACAATATGCAGGTCTGTCCCGTCAAAGGCGAGCACAGGGCGGCTGTCAGGCTGGTCTGATGTGTCGGCGTCCACCTGTGCGGAAGTGCCAGAGGCATAGGTGTCGTTCACATCATCGTATGTCAGGGTCACCCAGTGAATCTGTTTGTCTGTGCCTGTATCCAGAGCATAGGCGATATGAATGCGGAGGGTGCCGCCATCGTTGTGCGCAAATACAGCGGGTTGCGATTCGGTCTCGTTTGTGTTTGTAACCTGATGTATGCTTTTATGTGCGGGCGGGTTGGCGGTGTAGTCAAGGCAGGTCAGATATATGTCGCCGCCTTTGATAAAGGCGCAGAAAAGTTTTGACCCAACCGCAGAAAGCGCCGGCTGCTCACCCTCATCAATCACAACCGACTCGCTCCAGTTGCCTAATGGGTGGTTTTGGAGTTGGAATGGTTCGGTGGTTGCCCACGGACCTGTCTTCTTGGTGGTGGGGCGCACACGCATGTAAACTGTGTCAAAATTCTGCTCACCGATGTCGGCGCGTGAATCCCAGACAAAGCAGTGCGCGATGCCACGGGGTGCGGTGGACAGCCCAGTTGTGGGTTCTGATATTGACGCGGCTGTGGCGGCGTTCCATACCACACCGTCTGTTGAGTATTCCACCTCTATGTCGGCGGGAAGCGAGTCAAGGTCGAAGAGCATAAACGGCAGAACGACCAAATCCTGCTGCGGAGATGGCGGTGTTGTTACCTTCGCACGCGGAACAGGATACTCCTTACTGCAACCAAACGCAAACGCAACAACTGCAGCCAGAACCGCATACCGCATAACATTGTCCTCAAAAGGCTGGAGGCTATTTTACAGTCACAGACGCTATCTGACAAGGATGGTGCAATTTTGTGTTCGCACCAAATCACGCTCTTTGTAAAATGTTTGAAGTCTGTTTGAGGGAACTGCGGTGGCTAAGGGAATAGGTGGGGTTCTGGTTGAGTCACTGTTTGTGGTCTATATTGTGTTTGGCTTGATGGTAGTAACGGAGTATTTGAACCGCGTGACGACGGGACGCATAACACGATGGCTGGGACGGAGCAAGTTGCGGCAGTATGTTGTGGCGGCGTTTCTGGGCGCAACGCCTGGATGTGCGGGGGCATTTGCGGTGGTTTCCTTATACATGCACGGGATGGTTTCGGTGGGGGCGGTTGTGGCGTGTATGGTGGCGACAAGCGGTGATGAGGCGTTTGTGATGATAGCACGGTGGGCGGACAAGGCGCTGCTGCTTTTTGGTATCCTGTTTGTCTACGGCATTGCGGCGGGCTTTGTAGGGGACGCGCTTTTGAGGAAGCGGTTAAAGGCGTGCTGTGTTCAGCCGCACGGTGGTGAGGAGGGTGATGTTTGTGAGTGTGTGGCGTTCGGCGCGGTCAGGCGTGATGTCGGGTGGGAGCGTTTCCTGCTGGGTGGCGTCGGGCTGGCAATGGCGGCATTTTCTGTGTGGCGGATTATGCAGGCAGCAGAGCATCTGATAGCCCCTGCAGTAATGCTGGGGATATCGTTGTTTTTGGTGTTTGCGTCTGCGTCGGCAAGTCGCAACTACATCCGCGAGCACATAGTGCGCCACATTTTGGGACACCATATCTGGAAAGTGGCGTTGTGGACTGTGGGTGCGATGCTGGCGGCGCATCTTATACAGCGCGCTTCCCTTGAGCACTGGATAAAAACCCACCACGCACAAATGATGTGGCTGGCAGCGCTTGTGGGTATCATACCCGAATCGGGTCCTCACCTCGTCTTCGTGACTCTCTATCCGAAAACCGTGCCATTTTCGGTGCTGGCGTGCTCTTCTGCTGTTCAGGACGGACACGGAATGCTGCCGCTTTTTTCCCACTCCTTACGCATGGCGTTGCTCGTTAAAGCGATTAACCTTGCGTTGGGACTGGGGTTGGGATATTTTCTGTTATATGTTGTGGGCTGTTAAGGAGATTTGCGATGGCGGGCAGACTTGCGCGTTTCTCTATTTCAATGGATGAGGAGTTGCTGCTGCGTCTGGACAGACATCTGCGGCGCCGTGGCTACACCAACCGCTCCGAGGCGTTCCGCGATATGGCGCGCCAGATTCTCTCCGAACAACAACTCAAAAATCCCGAAGTGGAAGGCGTGGCGGTTCTATCCATCGTCTACGACCACCATCGGCTTGACCTCCCTGCTCGTCTTACAGACCTACAGCATAAAAACATAAAAAACATTGTCTGCACCCTACATGTCCATCTTGACAAGCATCACTGTCTTGAGGTGTTGGTGATGAGAGGGAAGGCAGGCGACCTGCAGAAAACCTGTAATATCCTGGTCAGTCTCAATGGGATAAAGTATGGACGCGTCAATCTGGTAGTGCCGAAGAACCTGCTGCCCTGATATCGCGAGCCAGCATATGGCGCAGCAGCACCGAACCCGCCGACAGAAGCGCCACATAAAAACCAGCCCGCCCGTCAAGCCACCCACACTGAAACACATACTGACGCAACAAGCGCCACCACGCAGACAACACCCCTTTAAGCACCGAACCTCCGCCGCGCTCGGCTAAGTCCTCAGCCGCCATCTCTATGTGACGCAGCCACCTCGGAAGATAGGCGGAAAGCGTCTCCGCAACATCGTGAAAGAGCGGTGTCTCCAGCCGCCGCACAGGTAAGTGCGTCAAAAAATCGGCGTGAACACGGCGGCTCTCCCACCTCCCCGAACCCCGTGGAAACAGCCGTAGCGGATAGTCGTGACGCCAAGCGTATCTCACCACGCGCCCCAGAAAGCGCGAAACCCTCCTTATGCGATAAGCGTAGGCTTTGTTAGCCGCCACAACGCGCCGCACCGCCTGCGCCGCCTCATCTGACAGCCACTCATCTGAATCCAGAACCAGAACCCAGTCGGAGCGCATATGCTGCAGCGCCCAGTTCTTCTGCTCCGCAGCGTTTCTGTAGTCGCGAACGAAAACCTTTGCCCCGAACCTCCGCGCAACATCCACTGTTCCATCATCAGAACCCGAATCCACAACGACAATCTCGTCACAGAATGATGCGGAGGAGAGGCAGCGCGGTAGAGTTGCCGCCGCGTTCTTTGTCGTCACAACAAGACCAACTGTCGCCATCTCAATCCCCATAACGAAATGGGCGTGGTGGACATTGACAGGGGATGGCGCCGCAGACGGGACATCCCTTCCCGTAACGCGCCGAAAACGCATCCTCCAAATCCACCCCCGCCTGCAGAAGAACACTCAAAAACCACGCAAAGACATCCGCCGCCTCGTTGCGCAGCATCTCGTCGCTGCCTTTGCGCAACGCCTGCGCGAACTCCCCTACCTCCTCCACAAACCACATAAAGTTGCGCGCAAGTCCACGCCTTGCGTCACGCTCAATATATGTTCTGCGTATCACATCCTGGGCTTCTTTTATGCGCATCTTCCTGCCCCTCCTTTTGTGTTGTGATGCGGAAAAGCGCCTGCTGCGCCGCCGCCTGCTCCGCCTCCTTCTTACTGCGTCCCTCACCCTTCCCGCATACCTCTCCGCACACCTCTACCTCCACCTCATAAACCCGTCTGTGGGGGGGACCGTCCTCGGATATGACGCGGTAGGTCGGCAAAGCCGCACAACTTTTCAGCGACCATTCCTGAAGCAGCGATTTGTAGTCCTTGCCCTTGGCTTGTTGCGCCACCTGTGCCAGATGTTCGCCCAGAAGGCGTGTGACCACTTTCCGCGCCGCGTCCAGACCCCCGTCCAGATAGACCGCCGCTATCAGCGCCTCCACAAATCCCGCAAGAACCCGTTCGGGTATCTCGTCCATATTTTTGCCGACACGCAGGAATCGGGCGAGACCGAACCGCCGCGCCGCCTCCGCAAGCGCACCACCACATACGCATAACGCCCTGCCACGAGTCATCTCACCCTCATCCAACCGCGGCTCTACGCCATAAAGCCACTCCGCCACCACAAGCCCCAGCACCGCATCGCCCAGAAACTCCAGACGCTCATTGGACTCCGCACCGCTCAGACAGAGCGAGGCGTGGCGACAAGCCGTCTCCGCTATATCGCGCCTCCTGAAGCGATATCCCAACACCGCCTCAAGTTCTTCTGTCTTCACGCTCTCTCCTCATTTCGCGCCGATATAAAGCGACCATATGTAATAGAACCCCGGGGTTAGCAGTTTGTTAACCTTTGTGAAGGCGGAGAACTCTGTGGGTCTGTAGGAGTTCGGACGCTCATAAACGACCACATTGGCTTTTTTGATTTTTGCGAGTGAGAGGAGGCGCTTGACGGCGGCGTCAAAGTCGCCGATGCCGTCAACGAGTTTCAAGTTTTTGGCTTTGTCTGCGTCAAAAACGCGCCCATCGGCAATCTTCGCCACCTCATCGGCGCTTATTCCCCTCCGCTCTGCCACCACCGCCTTAAAGCGCTCATACACGCTATCAAGCAGGTTTTGGAAATATTGCCGCTCCTTTTCGGTCATCTTTTTGAAGGGACTGCCGGCGTCCTTGAGCGCACCGCATTTCAGAACCCGCACACTTACACCCACTTTGCTCATCAACCCTTCCACATTGGGGAAGAGTGCGACAACCCCGATGGAGCCAACGACGGATGTGGGGTGTGCTATTATGGCATCAGCGGCGCAGGCAAGATAATAAGCACCGCTCGCGCCAAGGTCGGTTATCCACGCCACAACAGGCTTTTTTGTCTTGCGCTTAAAGCGCAGAACCTCCCTGAACATCAGGTCGCTTGCCGTCACAAAGCCGCCAGGGCTTGAGATGCGCAGAACAACACCTGCAACATCCTCGTCTTCCGCCGCCTTGCGCAATTGCTCCGCAAGATAAGCAGGGGTGTCTTCGGTCACAAACAACCCTTGCTGCTGCTCGTGCAGCATCCCGCTTACGCTGACCACCACAATCTTTGCGTCGGCGCCGTTGTCATAAATCACCCGCTCCTCAAGCGGTCCACGCTCCCCAAAAAGCGACACATTTATCGTCATACAACCACACAAAATAAGTCCCAGAAGGAACACCGCCCGTCTCATTTGCATCTCCTTAAAACTGCTGAAATTATGAGTCTTCCCAGTCGCCATCTATCGGCGTTTGCAAACCGCATTTGCTGCAGACCACTCCCGTTATGCGGAACTGCGAACGCGGCTCTGTCCGCCACTGAAGCAGTTCAAGATGTATCGTCTCTTCACCACAGGTTTTGCAGTGGCGCCTGTGCCCATACGCGACAAAATGGTGCCCTTTTTCGCAGACCAGATTCACATATTCGCCGTTAAGGGAGAGAACACGGCAGAGAACCTCGTCTGCGCATATCTCACAACGCCACCTGACCACGCTTTTCCCCTTATGGGTGCTGATGATTGTAAGCAAGTCTGTTGGATTTTCAAGTTTGCGGTGTATTTCGGCATTATCCACAACGCTGCATTGTCTTGCTGACCGAGACCTATGAAATCCGCGTAACGCTACTGAAGTTTGTCGGAGCGTTTTTTCTGTCCGAGGATGTAGGGTTTGAAGGTCTCTATGACCTCATTGCAGGCGGCGCTGTGCCCCATTTTGGGGTAGCGGGTGTGTTTGATGTTGGGGTAGCCGAGTGCGCGGAGTTGGCGCAGTGCGTTCTCGGTCTGGATGTCAATGCCGGGCAGCGCTGCTCCTTTGCGTTTTATCTGTTTTGCATAGGCGTCTTTGGCGCCGGTTATGATGTGGATGGGGAAGTTGAGGTCGTCGGGTTTGAAGCGTCCGCGTAGATGGAGGTAATTGCGGTAGAAGTTTGCGCAGGCGGGTGCTGCGCCGGCAAGAAGGTTGGGGTGCTTGAATATCATCATATAACACGCCATTCCGCCGCCTGAAAAACCCGTTATGTAGACTTTGTCCTCTGCGTTGTAGCGTTTTGTTAGGTGGGCGACCAGAGCAAGCAGCGCTTTCTCATCCCAGCCGAGGGGGTCTTTTGTCGCCTCCTTTATGGTCTGTGCATCGTACCATTTTGTGTATTTGCGCCAGGAGTTGGTGTTGGAGAAGGTGCATGGGGCGACGACGATGAGAGGGAGGTTTTTGCGGGCTTTTTTGTAGGCGAAGGCGCGTCCTTGAAAGCCGCTGCCAGCGCCGTCAATGGCGACCAGAACAGCCCACCTGCGTTCTGCGTGGCGGCTCCAGTTGCGCGGGAGGGCGATGTAGTAGCGCAGGGGATGGTTTGGGAGTTTTTCAAGGATGACACGGTCGCGTTTTGCTGTATCGGCGAAGTCTTCCAGTTTGCGTCGCATATCCTTTGGCGGCTCAAGCGCAAGTCCGCGTTCCGCCAACTCCGCCGCCCTCTCATACGCCTTCACCCCCAATGCCGCCCTTATCTCCTTCACCAGATACCGCCATCTGCGCTTCGTGCCATCCAACTCCAGCATCCAGAAAAGATATCCGTCCAGACGCTTCAGCGCATCAGGTTTGCTCACCTTGCGTCCCGCTTTGTAGACCCTTTCCAGACGCCGCGCAACACCGCGACACACAACACGCCTTTTCCGCCCCCAATCCTTAAGCGTCTTTTCATCGCTCTGCACCGCCTGCAGGTTCTTAAGACTTTCCTGAAGTCTCGCCAGCCTTTTTGCCTCAAGCCCCAGTCTCTCTGCCCACTTAAGCGCCCATTGCGCCTTGTTCTTCAACCCTTTTCCCAGCGCCCATTTGGTTAGGCGTTCAAACTCCGCAGCGGATGTTTTCAAAGCGTGCCGTTCAATCCGCTCAAACTGCTCTGCAGCAGCCGCACATACCAGCAGAAAAACAAGACCTGTTCGCAGCAACTTCCTCATCCCTTCCTCTTCCACAACCGCTTCATAAGTTAGTATTCCACAGATGGGTTGTAAAAGCAAGGCGCTTTGCCAGCGTTCTTAAAGGATGAGGTTGAGGAGGGAGCCGACGACGACAGCGGTTGCCAGCATAATTGCCGTGGCAGCGAGCATCAGGCGCCACCCCAACTCCCGTATTAGCACGACGAAGGTGGCGACACAGGGGAAATAGACCGACAGGACGACGGAGGCGATAAGGGTCTGTTTGGGGTCAAGGTTGAGAGGGGCGAGCATACCGACAGCGACATCTTTACGGAGGAAGCCGAAGAGGAGTGCGGCTGTGGCGCGCTCGGGCAGCCCCATAAGGGTCGCAACGACAGGACGCGCAACCCGTCCCACCCAGTCCAGAACCCCAACGCTGTAAAGGATGTTCACAAGGAGCACACCGCCCAGAACAAACGGCACCGCCTCTTTCAAAAACCATCTTATCCGCATCCAGACCTTCTTAAGAAGTGTGCGGATGTGAGGAAGGCGGTAAGGAGGGATTTCCACTATGAGTGCTGGAGACTCGCCCGGAATAAGGAGGTTGAGGATGTAGCCGCCGGCAATCCAGATAGCAAGCAGTGTTGCGGCAATGGCGACAAGAAGAGCGACACCGAATTTTGCAGCAAGCCCCGCAATCATGGACAACTGCGCCATACAGGGAACCGCGATAGCCATAAGTGTTGCGGCTATGAAGCGTTCGCGCCTGGACTCAAGAACGCGCGTCGCCAGAGCGCCCGGCACATTGCATCCCAGCCCCAGAAACATCGGAACTATGCCCAACCCGTGCATACCCAACCGATGCATAAAAGAGTCAATGAGAACACCAAGACGCGGCAGATAGCCCAAGTCCTCAAGGAAGGATAGAACAAGATAGAAAGCGAAAATATAGGGCAGAACGGCTGCAAAAGGGACATAAAGACCTGTGGAGAGAAGCCCAAATGACTGCGAAAAATCAATGGCGTAACCATTGTCTGTGGGAACGAGTTGCCCCACCAGAAGGTCGTGCCAGAAGCCGCTTCCACCCAGCCACACCGACAACTGCTCAACAACAGGACGCCAGATATGCTCAAACAGCGGCTCCATGATGTAAGAAATAAGGGATTCGCCGATGAGTCTGACAAGATAGAAGGCGGCGCCGAGGATAACAGCGGCAAGTGGCAGCCCTGTTGAAGGATGCATACAGGCGTCAGAAAGACGCTCAAGGAGGGTGTGGTGGCGCCGTTCTATCTTCTGGACCTCGCCGACGATGCGCCCGACCTGCGCCCATAAGTCCCCTTCAAGTTTTATGGAAGGTGGGGTGGCATCGGCAATGGCACGCTGAAGTTCTGAAAGCCCCTCCCCCGTCAAAGCACAGGTTGTGACGACAGGAACGCCGAGAAGCCGGCTTAGATGTTCGGTGTCTATGTGGATACCTGTGTGGCGCGCCTCATCCCAGATGTTCAGAACCAGAACAACCGGTTTTGCCAATGCGGCTATCTGCAGTGTTAGATAGAGGTTGCGCTCAAGGCGCGTGGCGTCAAGCACATTGACCACCACATCGGCTTCTTTTATGAGGTTGACGGCGACCTCTTCAGCAGGCGAGGTGGGCTCAATGGAGTATGTGCCGGGGACATCGTAAATCTCGGCTGTCTCGTCTTTGAGTTTGAGCCGCCCACGGGCGAACTCAACCGTCGTGCCGGGATAGTTGGACGCGACCACATTGACCCCCGTGAGGCGCGAGAAGAGAACGCTTTTGCCGACATTGGGGTTGCCAACAAGCATGACTTTCATTAGGCATCTCCTGTGGCGGAGCAGGTTTGGACTATAACGCGTTTGGCGATGCCGCGTCCAATCGCAATGCGGGTTCCCGCCACCTCAATGACCACAGGACCCCCCAGAGGCTGGGATGAGAGGAGCCTGACGGGAGCGCCGCGACGCAGCCCCATCGCCTCCAGACGCCTCACCATACCCAACCCGCCATCAAACGCTACAACAACACCCCATTCACCCCCCACCATCTGGTCAAGCCTTTTTTGAAGCACCCTCATTGCTGCAGCCTCAAATCATTGATGCACTTGCGGCATCGCTCTGTGTCAACCTTCCGTTCACGGGCGTATCGCAGAAAGTCCTGCAAGAATTGCCGCCCGCATCGTGGGCAGGTCTTGACGAACTCAACGAATGTAGCGAACCGCTCGCTCAAATCCTGCCCCAACGCATGCTCCATTGCGCAGGCTGTTGCTTCCGCCTCCTCACTCCCCACCCCTAACACCTCCACAAGGAACGACTTAAGCGCATTGTGCCGCCTCAGAACCTGCTCTGCCGCCTCCCGCCCCTTTTCGGTCAGTTTCACATCCCCATATCGGCTATGCTCCATATATCCGTTTGCCGCAAGTGTCTTAACCATCCCCGTGACGGAGGGCATACGCACCCCCAAAAATCGGGCTACATCAACGATGCGAACACGCCCGCTTGTGCGCTCCAGAATCAGCACCGCTTCAAGGTAGTCTTCCATTGACCGCGTCAGCGCCAACTTCGTCTCCTTAAATTAGGGCTACCTAATATATAATAATACATCTTCGGCGTCAATAACCTCCACAATAATTCCACCCTTTATGTTGAAAAAAACTACATCTCCGATACCAACGGGTGTCAGATTGCCCCGTCTTCTAACCAGTAACTTTTTGACGCCTGATGGTTTCTGCTGTAGAATTGATATTGGGAGGGAGTAAGTGTATGGGCAAGGTAATGCCCCGTTACTGTAATGTGTGCGGTAGGCTTGTGACGCCGCGAGAGATTGAGCGTGGTGATGCGATTGTTTATGGTATGCATTGCTACTGTTCAAAATGCAAACAGGAAGTGATGCCGATAATAGAGGCGTTGAAAAAGCGTTCGCAGAAGGAAGATACCCAGACAAAGCAAAAGAAGCAGAAGAAAGCCAGACTGCAAAAAGCAACGAGGACGCAGGTCTTTTTCCGTCGTCCCGAGACGCTAAAGCAGCGGAAGCCCACCTTCAAGCGCCCCCCTGTTAAGTCCGAACCTGTGGAAGCCGAGGTTGTTGAGGAACCTCCTGTAGAGGCGGAGATTGTTGAGCCAGAAGGTGCTCTGCAAAACGCCTCCAACGCTGAACTGGAACCTGTTGACTTCTCCGAACTGAAACCTGTGGGGAATGAGGTGCCTTTACCGCCGGGTCCTGTCAAGATAGGCGGCAAACTGATTGAGGTGACCCCTGACGGGATAAAGCAGCAGATAAGTCCGCCGCGTGGTCCCACAGTGCGCACACCACACAGCAGACGCCCCACCACCCGTCGCCATATCCCTCATCGCCCGCCTCCCAAAAAACACGCCGAGGAACTGCCACCTCCTCCGCCACCAACAAAACCAAGCAGAATATCTGGAGGAACCCTCGCCCTCATTCTGCTTATTCTCGGAATAGGCGGTGGACTTTCATACTATTTCCTTATTCATCGTCGCCACAGTTCCAACTCTTCAAAATCGGGCACAGCAGGCGCCCAGCAGAACGAGAAAGAGAAGCAAGTTGCGCAGAAAATAGAGGCTCTTAAGGAGCAAGTGAGGACGCTCTCAAACCCCTCCGATTGGCTTTCCCTTAAACGCCAGATTAGGAAACTGCTGATTGAGGTGGAGGGTAGCCAGAAAGCGCGTCTTGAGCGTCTCCTCACAGAAGGTGACGCTTGGTTCAGTGAGCAGGCACAGGAGGCGTGGAACAGGGTGCGCGCAAAACTTGATGATGCCGTTAAACAGGCGGCTGCCGACCCGAATTTTATCCCGCAATTGAAGAAGGTGCTGAAACTGGACACTGCCTTCCGCGGCACCGCTGTATGGCAGCAGTTTATGCGGCAAGTGAGCCGTGCCGCCAAAACCGAAGAAATTTGGCAGCGCTTTCTGCAGCAGCGCCAGAAAATCAAAGACCTTATTAGACGCAAACATTATGAGGAAGCGCTGGCGATTCTGGACAGGTTGAGAGCGGACTCTGACGACGCTTTCACAAGGGCGCTGGCGTTTCTGGAGAGTGAGCGTCAGCGGATTGAAAGTATCAGGGAGCAGGAAGAGAGGATGGCGGAGCAGCGGCGGCGGGAGGCGGAAAGGGAGTGGGCACGCATAAAGCAGGACATAGCCCGCGTTTTGAAGGAGCGCAAATTTGAGGTGGCGCTTCAGTTTGTGCGCGCTTTCCTCGCCGCCTACAAAGGCACAGGTCCCGACAAAGATGCCGCACAAATGCTCGCAAACATTGAAGCCCAGAAAAGAGCCTGGGAGTTGCACACACTCATCCATAATGGACAATTCCGTAAAGGCTACTGGCAGACCGAAAACTTGACCGTTAAGAAAACCCCAAGCGGTGTGCTTGTGAGTGCACATGACCGCGATGGTAAACTGACGCTTTCAGCGGACATAAGCAACGCCGAAATTTTCATCTGTCTCCGCCGCGTAAAAGGCAAACCCGCCATTTCGCTGCCCAAATCAGCCAGCACCCCCATTATTGATATGGTCACCACACTTTTCCCTGAAAACCGCGATGTTTATCTGAAATTGGAGATTCAGGACAGGCGCCTGATTTACCGTATCGGCACGGACAAGGAGAGCCTCATCCCATATGCGCCCGAACACATAAGCGGCACAGACGGCATTGTCTTCCTGCTTCCCGCAGGCAGCGCGCTTCTGCTCAAGTCCGTCACCGTTACACGCCGCTGACCGCCCGCACCCCACCCAACTCCAGCCTCCTATTCAGACTATAAAGCGGTGGTTTGGAAGGTCCAAGATGCGCCGCCAGCACCTCACCCACAAACACCGTGTGGTCGCCTGTTGGCACCATCGCCCGCACAACACACTCAAACTGCGCTACTGCCCCCTCTATCAACGGCGCCGACACCTTTTCGCCCTTGACCGCCTTCAAACCCGTCTCACCGAACTTGTCCACATCCCGCCCGCTCTTTGTGCCGCACAACCACGCCGCTTCCGCCCACTCCTCCGGCGGTATCACCAGCACAAACTCCCCTGTCCTTACCAGCAACCCGTAACTGAACCGCTTATGCGCCACAGAAATAGCCACCATCGGCGGCTTATGGCTTGTGCGCATCCACCACCCCAGAGTTATGATGTTGGGCTTCCCTTCAGGCGAACGAGTCGTCGCCAGCACAACCGCTTCAGGAAACCGCCTCGCAAATGCCTCCTCCACCGCAGACGCCATATCGCTTCCTCCAAAAATTTCAGCAATTTTTTGTGCGATTTTAGCAGACGACACCATATGTCACACCACCTCATTAAAATTTCTAATGAGTGGAGCCGCCCCGTCGCCGTTATCCATAAGGGTCGCCGCTGAGCGACCCTCCTTTTTACCCCTTCATCTTGCCTTCAGTTGCCAACATCGTATAATTCCCTCTGCAAAACTGCAATAGGGGATGAGAGGATGATACGCTTGGGGGTGAATGTTGACCATGTGGCGACGGTGAGGGAGGCGAGGCGGACTTATGAGCCTGACCCTGTTTTTGCGGCATATCTTGCAGAACTCGCCGGCGCCGACCAGATAACCATCCATCTGCGTGAGGACCGCCGCCACATAAAGGAGCGCGACCTCCAAATCCTGCGCAAAACCGTCACCACACGCCTCAACCTTGAGATGGCTGTTAACGAAGAGATTATCCAAATTGCGCTTTCTGTTAAGCCTGATCAGGTGACACTTGTTCCTGAGCGTCGTCAGGAGATAACGACGGAGGGAGGGCTGGATGTGGCGGGACAGGCAGGTCGTGTGGCAGAGACTGTGAATCGGTTCCACAAGGCAAGCATAACAGTGGCGCTCTTTGTTGACCCTGATGAGAGGCAGATAAGGGCATCAGTGGAGGTCGGTGCGGATGCGGTGGAGTTGCACACAGGTGAATACGCGAACGCCAAAACCGACTCGGAGAGGGAGCAGCAACTGACACGGCTTAAGGAGGCGGCGGAGTTGGCGCACGAACTCGGGCTCAAGGTCGCCGCAGGACACGGACTCACCTACACGAACATCCACCCTGTTAAGGCACTGCCCCATCTTGAAGAGGTCAATATAGGGCATACCATTGTGAGCCGCGCTATATATGTGGGATTTTATGAGGCGGTGCGGCAGATGAAGGAGTTGTTGAGATGAGAAAAATAGAGGGTGTTGTGACAGCGCTTGCAACACCGTTCAGAGCGGGCAAAGTGGATTTGGAGGCGTTCAAGCGCCTTGTTGGGCGTCAGGTGGATGCTGGGGTGGATTGGGTTCTGGTTGCGGGAACGACAGGTGAGGGTGCTGTGTTGAGTCTGGATGAGAAAGGTGTTTTGTTGGAGGCGGCGCGTGATATATGTGCGGGGCGTTGCGGTGTGATGGCGGGTGTTTCAGGTATAGGGACAGAGGAGGTGGCGGCGCAGGCTGCGGGGTTGGTTTCTGTGGGTGCGGAGGCGCTGCTTGTGGCGGTGCCGCCGTATGTGAAGCCGCCGACCACAGGCTTGGTTGACCATTTTGTGAAGGTCGCGGAGGCGGCAGGTGAGACTCCTATTATGCTCTACAATGTGCCGTCGCGAACGGGTTTGGACGCGCCTGTGAAGGCTTATATGGAGGCGGCAAGGAAAGTTTCCAACATAGTGGCGGTGAAGGAGGCGGTAGGGGATGTGGCAAAGGTGAGCAGAATAAGGCTTGCGGTGGAGGATATGGCGGTTTTGTCAGGGAATGATGCGACGGCGCTTGCGATGATGTGTCTTGGCGCGGAAGGTGTAGTGTCGGTGGCGGCGAATGTGGTGCCGCAGGATATGGTGTCACTTGTGCGTGCCGCAAGAAGCGGCGACATACCCACAGCGCGAAAACTGCACGAAAGACTGCTTCCGCTTTTTGACGCCCTCTTTATGGAGACCAATCCTGTGCCACTGAAAGCGGCGCTCCACATAATGGCGCTGGCAACAGATGAGGTGCGTTCTCCGCTTTCACCACCTTGCCCTGACACCATACACACTCTGCAGGCTGTCCTTTTGAAACTGGGGTTGATTTGAGGTTGTAGCGATGGACGAGGAGAAGATTCGGCAGGCGGTGCGCTTATTTCTTGAGGGCATCGGTGATGACCCCGACCGTGACGGACTCAAAAAGACTCCAGACCGTATAGTGCGGATGTGCAGAGAACTCTTTTACGGTCTTCACACAGACCCCGCCTCTGTGCTTACGGTTATTGAGGAGGAGCACGACGAGATAATTCTCGTCAAGAATGTGCCGTTTTATTCGGTCTGCGAGCATCATCTTCTGCCGTTCAAGGGGGTCTGTCATGTGGCGTATGTTCCTGACAGGAAGGTGACGGGATTGAGCAAGATAGTGAGGGTAGTGGGTATTTGTGCGGCGCGTCCGCAGGTGCAGGAGCGCCTCACGACCCAAATCGCTGAGGCGCTGCAGAACCGCCTTCAGCCCAAAGGGGTGCTTGTGATAGTGGAGGCGGAGCATCTGTGTATGACGATGCGCGGGGTGCGCAAGCCTGGCTCAAAGATGGTGACATCGGTGGTGCGTGGTCTGTTTCGGCGCAACGAGAAGACGCGTTCTGAGGCATTGGCGTTGATTTACGGCGATTCGGGGCGTCACAGCGGCGCCACTTGATTGCTTCTTCAACAATGTGTATAATATCTTGTGCGTTTTGGGAGAGGCAGGATGAGGTATGTGGTGTTTGCGTTGCTGATTAGTGCGGCGGCGCTTGTGGTAGGGCAGGAAGCCGAGTTTGTTGATGCGGCAAAACTCGGTGCCGCTATGGATTCGGGCAAATCCGAAGCAGTCGCCGAGTTCATCGCCCGCCCCGTTGCGTTTCAGGACGAACTCCTCATCATCCACAGAGACACAGAGGAGTTCCCAGGTTATATGAAGTTTGATACCCTTCATGTCCGCTGCCGTATCCGTGTCAATGAGTCCGCCGACAGACGACTCCTCACCCGCTACGCACTCGGGCACCTTGACACCCTCAAAGGGCAGAAGTTCAAGGACAAGAACCTTGAACTGATTCGTCAGATTTTATTTGAGGAGCGCACGCCACATAAAATCTACATCGCAGGTGAGGTGACCGAGCCGTCCGAATACTCCGATTTGAACGAACAAGCCATTATGGGACGCAAAATTTACATCTTTGATGTGGAAAAAGTTGAGCGCCCCTTCTACAACACCCCCAAACCTGTTAAGCGTTGAGCAATGGATGTGTATCGCTTTTATGTTGCTGGTGAGGTTGTTGAGTCTGGGCGTAGATTCGGTGTGCAGTTCCCTTATGATGGCAGCACCGTGGCGGAGGTGTGTCAGCCAGAAGAAAACGACTTTGAGAAGGCGCTTTCTGCGGCGGTGGAAGCGCACAAGGACGGTCCGCAGCCCGCTTATGTGCGTGTTGCGGTTCTGGAAAAAGCCGCCGCTTTGATTGAGAGCCGCATCAACGGGTTGGCTCAAACCATAACGCTTGAGGCGGGCAAGGTGATAAAGGACGCCAAAGTTGAGGTCAACCGCGCCGCCAACACACTACGCCTCTCCGCTGATGCGCTTCGCAACCTCAAGCAGCAGGTCGTCAGATGCGACCTCGCTCAAGGCAGCCAAGGGCGCTTCGGCATCCTTATGCGCTTCCCTGTTGGGGTCCTCTTTGCCATAACTCCCTTCAACTTCCCTGTTAATCTCGTCTGCCACAAGTTGGGACCTGCGATAGCGGCAGGCTGCCCCGTTGTGCTGAAGCCCAGCCGCAAAACGCCACTGTCCGCCCTCAAATTGGCGGAGATACTCTATGAGGCGGGACTTGACAGGCGTTTCTTAAGCGTGTTGCCATCCTCATCGGAGTTGGCGGAGCGCTATGTCGGGGATGAGCGCTTTGCTGCTTTGTCGTTTACGGGCAGTTCTGCTGTCGGATGGCGTCTGAAAGGTAAGTTTTCTGGTAGGCGCGTGACGCTTGAGTGCGGTGGCAACGCGGCGGCGATAGTATGTGCCGACTGCGATATTGAACGCGCTGTGGCAAGGTGCGCACTCGCCCCATTCGCCAATGCAGGACAGGTCTGCATTTCCCTGCAGCGTCTGCTCATTGAGCGCCCGATATACGACACTTTCCTTGAACGCCTGCTTGAGAAGGTGAGGAAACTGCGTCTTGGTGACCCGCGCAACCCGGAGACAGATGTGGGTCCGATGATAGATGATGCGTCGGTGAAGAAGGCGAAGGAATGGGTGGAAGAGGCGCTTGAGCGGGGCGCTAAGGCGCTGACACCGTATAAGGTTGAAGGACGGCTTTTTGCGCCGCTTGTGCTGGAAGATGTGGCGCACGACTGCCGCGCGTGGAGAGATGAAATTTTTGCACCTGTTGTGTGCGTTGAGGCGTTTGATGATTTCGGTGAGGCGGTGCGCGCGGTGGATGAGAGCCGCTACGGGCTGCAGGCGGGCATATTCACACGCGATATGCGACGCATCCTCTACGCCTACAGGCGCATAAATGTGGGCGCGCTGCTGGTCAACGAGGTTCCCACTTGGCGGCAAGACCAGATGCCGTACGGCGGAAACAAAGCAAGTGGTCTGGGGCGCGAAGGACCGCTCTACGCGCTGGAAGAGTTGACCGAACCGCGTCTTCTGATAATCAACGCCTGAAGGAGATAAAAATGCGCGTTTTTGAAGGCAAACTTGTCGGCAAGGGGTTGAAGTTCGGCGTTGTGGTGAGTCGCTTCAACGAGTTGATAACGCGGCGGTTGCTTGAGGGTGCGTTGGATATCCTGCGGCGGCACGGGGTGAAAGACGATGATGTGGATGTTGTGTGGACGCCTGGGGCGTTTGAGGTGCCGCTTGTGGCGCAGAAGTTGGCGGCATCCGCGCGCTACGATGCCGTAGTCGCGCTTGCCGCCGTCATCCGCGGCTCCACCCCACACTTTGACTACATCGCAAAAGAGGTCTCAAAAGGTCTGGCGGAGGTGGCGCTCAAAACAGGCGTTCCTGTGGCGTTCGGCGTGATTACAGCAGACACACTTGAGCAGGCTGTAGAACGCGCAGGAACCAAAGCGGGCAACAAAGGCGCAGACGCCGCCCGCTCCGCCATTGAAATGGCTAACCTCCTTAAGCAACTCAAATAGCAGAGGTCTCGCCTACTTGCTGCCTTTATGCTCTGCGGACGGGGCAGGACGCACAGGCTCGTGAAAGATTTTCATCAGCGCGGCGCGACATTCAACGCTGCTCCTTTTCCATCGTGTGTAACGCAGAGCGAGAAAGACGGGAAACGCCTTCGCGCAAATCTTTCCCAAAACCTTCTTTGCCTCCTTCCTCCTCGCCCATTCATCCGAACCTGCCTGCTT
>CAZPBO010000026.1:14311-28636 GCA_964584815.1 uncultured Planctomycetota bacterium | reverse complement strand
CCACCCCGCAAGCGGTGGTGACCGCCGCCGAACCTACAAGAAAGTCCAGATTGCCCGTTATGCTGGCGGTTGCTGCGCTGCTTATCGGTGCTGCCGTGGTGACTTTTCTGCTGCTCTCGGGAAAGCCGTCGGTTATGCGGGATGCGCTTGCCGAGGCAAAAGCGGCGGCGGAAAAAGGGGATTGGGAATTGGCTGTCGCGGCAGCGAAAAAGGCACTCCAAAAGAGCCCCGATGACCCCGTTGCAAAGGCACTTCTTGAGAAAGCACGGCGAAAATTGAACCTGAAAAGACTCCTCGCAAGCGCGGAAATCGCAATGGCTGATATGAAGTTGCAAAAAGCGCTCAAAAGTGCGCAGGAAGCGCTGAAGTTGGAACCAGACAGCAAAGAAGCGCAGGCGCTACTGAAGAAGATAGAGCAGAAAATCAGGTTTGGGGAGAAGTTGTCGTCCGCCAAGGACGCGGAAGAGCGGGGGCTTTTGGACAAGGCGGTGGCACTTCTTGATGAGGCGCTTCAGTTGGGGCAAACAGAAGAGGCGCGGCGGCTTCATAAGGAGTGGTCCGCCCGTCTGCGTCGCTTCAAGGAAGCCAAAAGCGCATTGGAGCGCGCATTGAAGAACGCCGACATAGAGGGTGCCAAACAGGCGCTGCGGCAAGCGAAGGAAGCGTGGAGAACAGCACCTGAATTAGCGCGACTTGCGAGGCGTCTGGCACAACTTGAAGCACGGCTTGTTGCGGGGCGGAAGCGCGTTGCCGTTGCGGAGTTTGATGTGGATAGGGGGGTGGGTTTGAGCGGTCGCGCCGCCGCAGAAGCGCTCCTTAAAGGACTCTCCCTCAATATGCAGGTGCTGGATGCCACCACAACGGCGGGGATGCTGCAGGCGCTGGGGCTGACGGTGAAGCAATTGGCGGATATGGATTCTGCGGCACAGTTGTGGTCGCGGCGCGGGGTGCGCTACCTCCTCCGCGGCGCCATCATCCGCACACCCAGCACCTATACCGTCAAGGTCTGGCTTGTTGACTTGAAAAACAGACGCGTTCTCCGAACGCACAGCCACGACTGCCGCGACGCAGGCGGTCTTGCAGCAGTCTGCCAACTCAGTGGACGCGTTATCTCCCTCCCAGATGCCCAGCGTGAGGTCTTCCTCAAATATACGCAGGCATTGAACAGACAGGACTACGACACCGCGATTGTGACACTCCTTGACGCCAAAAAACGGTTTGGCGGAGAAGGAATCTGGGCGGATGAGACGGTCTATCTGCGCGGAAGGCTTCTGGGGCAGGCGCGTTCAGCCGCGCGCCTCGGCAAAACCAAAAAAGCGCTCAAATTTGCCACCCTCCTTCTGCGGCTTGACACAAAAGATACAGAAGCAACAGCGCTGAAGGCGGCGCTGCAGGAACGACTCACCTCCGCCCCAAAACTGCTCAACGCCATAAAATCTGGTGACTTTGCCGCCGCAGCGAAACTGGCAAGACGCCTCAAACGCTTCCCCGAAAACAGGGACTGGTTGAGGGGCGCGCTGCTTTTAGCGGTTTCGGAGTTGCGGAGCAAGGCGAAGGCGGCAGATGCCGGGGGCAGAAAGGGGGAGGCTGTGGCATATGCGCGTGCTGTTCTGGCGCTTGTCGGGCAGGATAAGGTAGCGGAGCGCATCTTGCGGCAACATAACGCAGCCACTGTTGACGCCACCGCACTCCAAATAGCCAGATATGTGAAGGCAGGCAGATGGGCGGACGCGGTGCGTGCAGCGCTTGCTGCAAAAGACTCCCCCGCCGCGGAACGCATCCTCAAACTCTTCAACGCCCGTCACACACTTATGCGAGAGAGTGCCACCATCGGTGGCAGAATCGGCGTCGTCTCAGCGCTTGCCTTCAGTTCAGATGACAGGCTCCTTGCGGTGGGAGGCAGTGATGGGCTTGTGCGTCTGTTTCTCTGGCAGCGGGGCAAGGAAAGCGCCGTTCTGAAGGACGCAAAAGGTGTAATTGACAAAGTCTCCTTCAGCCCGAATGGGAGGTGGATTGCCGCCGTTGGCAGCGACCTCTTCGTCCATCTGTGGAGCACCAAGACGCTGCAGCAGGAAAAGGCGCTTTCGGGACATAAAGGACGGATTCAAGGGCTTGTGTGGTCGCCGAATTCGCGGTTTCTTGTGAGCGTTTCGTGGGACGGAACCGTGCGGGTATGGAATGTGGAAAAATTTGAGTGTGTGAAGACGCTGAGAGTTGGACGGCTACCCGGGGTTTGTGCTTGGAGCAGCGATGGCGGTCTTCTGGCAGTTGACACCTCTCCTCGTGACCCATATGCCGTGACCTTGTTTGACACCAGCAACTTCAAGGTGATGCGTGTTCTGGCAGGGCATAAACACTATATAACGGCGCTGACATTCTCACCTTCAGGATGCCTTGCCAGCGGCGGTCGCGATGGGCAGGTCATAATATGGGACACAAAGAGCGCCAAGCCCATAACCGGATTGCAGGGTCCTGTGTCGGAGAGGGGAAAAAGCGAGGTGGTTGACCTTGCGTGGAGTCCTGACGGACTTTACCTTGCGGGCTGTTTCTCGGACGGCAGTCTGATTTTGTGGAAGGTGCGCAAAGGGAAACTGCAGGAGGAGGCGAGATGGAATTGCGGGGGTGGGGAACGGGTTCGTCGGGCTGTGGGCGCGGTCTGCTGGTCAAGGAGCGGCACAGCGCTTGCCGCCGTCGTCAACGGCAGAAAAGTCAAGGTTTGGACGGTTCCTGATGAGCAGTTAAACCGTCTGCGCAGCGATATGGAGAAATTGCTCTCGGGCACCGCAACAGGCGCTGATGTGAAGGTCGGGCTTTCTGATACGGTGATGCACAAGATAGAGCGGCGGCTTCTTGGACGCTAACTCAGAACTCAATCCCTGGACGCGCTTTCTGTCCTTTGCGGAAGGGATGGGCTTGTTCTTTAATTTCGGTGACGGTATCGGCGGCATCAAGGAGCCACTGCGGGCAGCCGCGTCCCGTTACAACAACACATCCGCTTTTGCGCGCCTCATTTATCAAACCTTCTGCCTCGCTTCTGCCGCACAGCCCCATCATCAACGCCACGCACAACTCATCCAGCACCACAAAATCGGGACGCTTTTCAGCAATCTTTTTGCGGGCGGTTTCCAAACCCGCCGCGAATCTCCTTCTCACATCCTCCGTCACCTCTCTTACAAACCCCTCCCACGCCACGACAAACACCTCAAAATTCTCCTTCGCTATCCGCTGCTCACCCGATTCAATAAAGCCTTTGAGGAACTGCACAACGAGCACCCGTGCACCGTGCCCCCACGCCCGCAGCGCCGAACCCAACCCCGCCGTCGTCTTGCCCTTCCCATCACCTGTGTAGACCAAAAGCAACCTATCCATTGAGCAACTCCATAAAACGGGTGGCGTTTTTTGTGGCGTAAGCGTTTGAGTCGTTGTTGAAATAGGCGAAGGTGGGGATGCGTGGTGCACCCAGTCGCCGCGCACATTCTGCCCACTCCCTCAACTCCTCATCACTGTAATTGTAGTCATACCAGCGCGTTACGCCGTGGAACCGCAGATAGAGAAAATCCGCCGTGGCTATTTCGCGGAACTCCTGACCGCGACCTGACACGAGCACATAACAGACATTGTGGCGGCGCAGGATGTCAAAGACCGCATCACAGAGCCAGGAGTTGTTGCGGAACTCAACGGCGTGGCGCCAGTTGGGGTAGCGCTCTTTGAGGAGTGCGCAGAAGTCGGATAGGAGAGCGTCATCGCGGCGCAGCGACGGCGGCAACTGATACAGCACACATCCGCATCGCTGCTGAACAGGTGCCACAGCCGTAAAAAACTTAATCAACGCCTCTTCCACTCCTTTCAGTTTCTTCTGATGTGTTATCAGACGATTCGCCTTGACGGTGAAAAGAAATTCCTTGGGCACCCTGCGTAGCCAGCCTTTGACAGTGCTGCTTTTGGGGATGCGATAAAATGTTGCGTTTATCTCCACAGTGTTGAAGTGGTCAGCATAAAACTGCAGCCACTTATGGCTGGGCAGGTCTTCAGGATAGAAGAGTCCCCTCCAGTGACGATAGACATAACCGCTTGTGCCGACATAGAGAGGCATCACTTTTGTTCCTTGCCTTTTTCTTCTTTTTGTTCAGTTTTTTTCGGCGCGGCAACACTCATCAGTTTAAGGAACGCTTTTGCACGATAAGCCACCTCACCGCTACCCTTTGCCACCTCATCCCACAAACTTTTCGCGCCTTCAAAATCGGATTTCGCGTAAAGCACAAGCCCGAGATAGAGTTTCACCTCGTCTATCCGCCCAAAATGGGGGTGTTCTTTAAGCAGTTTGCGCCAGAGTTTCTCCGCCTCATCGCGTTTACGGGTAACAAACTGCTCCATATAGGCTTTTGCAAATATCCGCTCTGCGGCGAATTTCTTGTTGTCAGGGTCAAGTTTCTTTATTTTCTCCAACTCCACCGAGATTCGGTAAGGTTCGTTGCGCTCTATATAGACAGAAAGCAGCAGAACACGGGCTTGGAGTTGGGCGTCTTTGTCGTCTTTGGCGAGGCTTATTGTGCGTCGCAGGGCACGCTCGGCTTCGGCAAACTCATAACATTCCAGAAAGATACGCGCCAGTTTTATGAGGTCTTCGGGCTTTGCGGAAGCAAGAAGTTTATGTGCCTGTTGCTGTTGTTTGAGGGCACGCTGCAGGATTTTTAATGCCTGACGGAAGTGTGCGGGACGGGTGAGTCGCCCAAAAACCCGTTGCTCAAGCGGCCAGAGGAAAAGCAGCGTCGGCACATCGCGACGCATTACCCGAAAACGGCTCACAACAGAAAAACTGTCCTCTTTGACGAAACAGCAGACCACTTTTCCTGCGGCATCTCCTAACTTCTCTTTCTCCAACTCCTTCATTAAGCGTTCTGTCCAACCATCCCCCAGTCCGCCATAAAGGAGGACCAGAATCTTGTTCTGCTTAATTGCTTTTTGGCGCGCTTCTTCATAGTTGCTGTGCCACCAGAGTTGCTCCTGCTTTGTCGGCTGTCTCTTCTGTTTCTGCTGCTCTTCCTTTTTGGGCGGTTGTTTTTGCTGCGCCTGCAGGGTAAGCGCAAACAGAACTATAGTTGCGGTAAGCAGAAAGCGCATAGTCCTTCTCCTCAAGAATTATGGCGGGAGCGGATGGGAATCGAACCCACCCAGGGCCGCGGTTTTGTGGGCGACCCTGCACCGGGTTTGAAGCCCGGGAGGCCCACCAGGTGCCTTCCCGCTCCCGCTTATCATTAATTTGTATAACCCCCAAACCGCACAGATTCAAGTCAAAATAGGCTACTATCGCAGCCGCCACACGCGTATTTTGCCGTCCCATCCTGCCGTCACAATCCGCCTGTCTTTCAACCACTTCACAAAGGTCGTCCCCCCTATATGGGTTCCAGTCTTCTTAACAATCCTTCGCAGGTCATCATCCCATTCCCATATGCATAGTCGTTCATCTAGACCAACGCTGGCAAGCATCTTCCCATCGGGAGAGAAACTTAACGACTCTATTGAGCGTGTATGTCCTTCCTTTCTCTTCAGTTTTTTCCAATCTTTCGTGTTCCAGATTGTTATCCACGAGCCGAGCGCAGCCGCAAGATGGCTGCCATCAGGCGAAAAAGCAAGCCTTGTTGCTGAAATGTTTCCACATCTTAAAATTGCCTCTTCCTTCCAAGTGGTCGTGTTCCACACCACAACGAGCCTATCCTTGCCCGCTGTGACGAGCCTTTTACCATCAGGCGAAAAGACCGCTGCCAACACACCTCCCTTGTGCGCCTTCCTTGTCGCAACTTCTTCCCAGTCAGATGTCCTGAAGACATGTATCAAACTTTCATCCGATGTAGCCGCAACAAGAAACGCACCGTCTGGGGAGACGGCAACCACATCCACCCAGGCGCTGAAGGTATGCAACACCACCACAGCGCGCCATTCCCCGTCTTTCTTACGCCATATATGAACGGCACGGTCACGACATCCCGCCGCAAGCAGAGTCCCTCTTCCATCAAGCGCCAGCACTTCACCACGAGTATCTGGCAACGCAAAACTGGTTGTCCGCTTACCTTCCAAGTTGAAAATCACCACCGTGCCGTCTTTCTCCATAGCCGCTGTTTTGCCATCATCTGTTATGCACACGATATGACTTGCGGGCAGTGTTTTGATGGGCTCAACAACACGGTGCTTCATCTGTGCCAGTTTTGTTACAAGCATTTTTATTCTGACCCGACACAACTTAGATGGAGGATTAACTTTGAGCGCCTCTTTATAGAATCTAATGGCGGTTTTGATATCATTTTGTTTTTGCGCGGCTTCAGCCTTCCGCACCGCCGCCTCGTAAGCCGTGAACCGATTTCGCACCTGCGTCAATTTTTGCTGGATGCTCCGCTCAGGACAGGTAGCGCATGCGCGTTCAAGCAGTGAAACAGCGGACAACAAGTCCCCGCGTTGTAACGCTTCGTCCGCCCATTTAAGAAGCCTTTCAACCTTTTCTCGCCTCTTTCTCTGCGCCTGACTCCTCCTCGGCGCGTCCACGGGCTGTTGGTGAGGAGACTGCGGGGTTTGTGTCTGCAGTTTTGGTGACTGCCTTTTATTAGGTAGACGGCTCCTTATGAAAAAGTACAGCCCGATGCCACCTCCAACAAAGAGAAAAATGAACAAAACTCCAACGACAATGGGCAAGATAAGCGAGCCAGAGGCAGCCTGTTCCCTGTTTGCGGGTTGGGGCTGTTCTGTGCCCATAGTTAGTTTTTCCAAAAAGTCTACTTTTTGGCGACGACAAGGCGATAGACGGTTATGGCGACATCGGGGCACATAGTGGCACAGAACGCACAGCCTGTGCACTCGTCTGGCTTTGCCACGCGAGGAGGATTCACACCGCGCCTATTCAGATGCGGCGCGAAATCCAGGCAACCCCGCGGACAGAACATTATACACAGCCCACATCCCTTACAGCGGTCCTCTTCAATCTCAACTCTACCTTTTGCCATATCTTGGTAAACCTCCCCAAGTCAGTTTTGTCTTGAGTGTTAGGAAGAAATCTTGGCGCTCCACCAGAAGGAAAGCGTGCTGGCTGGCGCGGATATTGACCGACTCACCCTGCTTTACCACCACATCCACCTGTCCGTCAACCGACAAGGCGACTTCTGTTCTGCCGTCAGCGGGCTCAAGACGCACAACCGCGTCTTTGGGCAACACAAGCGGACGGTTGGTTAGGGTGTGGGGGTTGAGGGGTGTGACAAGCAGAGCCTTTACCTGCGGCACTGCTATCGGACCTCCCGCTGAAAGGCTGTAAGCGGTGGAACCTGTGGGGGTTGCCACCACAACCCCATCACCCGCATATGTTGTTACAAACCTGTTGTTGACGAAGAGGTTGATATGTGCGATTCGTGGCGGACCCACGCGCACAAGCATAGCGTCGTTCACCGCACACCAAGACGCGTCTTGATGACTCACATCCAGCATCATCCGCCTGCTCGGCTTTGACTTAAGCACATCAGGCAGACTTTGCAAAAAGTCGTCTACTGAAAAGTCGGTTAGGAAGCCGAGGCGTCCGACATTGACCCCCACCACCGGCACTTCAATACCTGCCAGAAGATGAGCGGTTTTCAGAATCGTGCCGTCCCCGCCAACTGCCACCACAACATCCGCATCAATTCTGCCACAGCGCCCTACAGGGCACATCTCGCATTCGGCATGTCGTGTCAGACCCTCCTTCACGCGCCCGGCTGCCCTCTTGGCTTCGTTGCTCCTATCATCCCACACAACAAGCACACGCATAACACATCCCACCCATACACCGCCCATTTTCCAAGAAGGGCAACCCTTTTCAACCAAAATCGCACCATCAGAAGCGAACCACAATACCGAAATAGGCTGCTCTGTCGTTTGCCCGCGGCGCCAACTCGTCCTCAAGGTAGTCCTCATTCAGCAGATTCTCAACGCGCGCCTCAACGGTAAACCAATTCCGCGGACTCCAGCCAACAAGAACGGTCACTTCCTTGACATTGCCGACCTTACCGCGGGGTGTGCCGCGCACAGAGAGCACACTGGCTTTACCGTATGGTTCTGAAAGGCGAACCAGCAGACCGAAACGCAGGGTTTTATGCGGGCGCCAGTCAAAGCCAAGCGTGCCGAAATTGCGGCTCACCTTGGGGAGATACTCTTTCGTATTGAGGTCGCGCGGGTCCTGATGTGTGAAGGAGCAGCGCAGATTCACTTTGTCGGCAACTTTGATGCCTGTAGCGAATTCAACGCCTTCAATCCGTGCGGCTTGTATGTTCTCCAACTTCCATGTCGTGAAACTGTAGGCTATCATATTGGTGACTTTCGTTCTGAAGTAGACGGCTTCTATCTTGAGCGGAAGGGACGGAACAACTATGATGACCCCTGCATCGCCGCCTGTGCTTTTTTCTGCCTTAAGTTTTGGGTTGCCGACCCACGGGTCGGCTATTTCGGAAAGGCTTGGTGCGCGGAAGCCTCGCCCGAACGAGCCTTTCAAATGCAGTCTCCAGCCGTTTCTTGTTGTGCAGACAAATTTCCCGACAGGAACACTGACACCGATTCGCGGACAGACCGCATCGCCGTAAAGGGAGTTTCTGTCCCAGCGGACACCCAACTGGAAGTTGCCCCAGAGCGTCTTTGCGAGGGTCTGGGCAAAGGCGGCAGTAATGTCGGCGGGTTTTGACCATGACGAGACGCTTCCTCCTAAGGCGCTTTCCGACTGCGCCCGAATATGTGAATACTCCCCACCGAAGATGACCTTCATATCAAAAACCCCGCGTAGGTTTTTAGGGACGGGTCTCCAGAGGGTCTGCAGCGCTGCTCCTGTGCGGATGGCAGACGATACGCTTTCAAGTTCGTTTGGGTTGCCTGTGGTGTCGGCACCGTTTAGAAAATGGGCGCGCATAAAAGAGGCTGAAGGTGCAAAAAGGAGCGTCAGTTTCTCTGTCGGCGACCCTTCAAAACGAAAACCTGCCACCCCAACTGTGTTGTGATGCGTTATGTTCTCATCCCACAGCAGTTTGTTATTGAAAAAGTCGTAGTCAAACGGCCAGTGTGAGAGACGGTCGGTGAAGTGCAGAACAAGAACCGTTTTTGTGCGCTTATAGGTGCTTTTTGCGGAAAGTGAAAGGGCGTTGCGGGTTGTGTTGTAGTTTGGATAGCGGTTGTCGCAGGAGATGGATGAAGCGGAAAGCAGCAAAGCAGTTTTTTCTATGGTGCCTGTGTGGGTGAAGGATGCGCCTGCGGTGTTGTAGCGTCCGCCGGTTAGGGTGACCATTGTGCGTGGCGTGGTGGCAGGCGGGGTAAGACGCAGCAGCACAACACCACCTATCGCGTCCGAGCCATAAAGTGCGCTTGATGTTCCGCGTAAGATTTCAACCTGGCTGACTCCAAGCGGCGCCACCGTGGACAAATCAACCTGATTGCCAAGGGTGGGATCGTTCAGTTTTATCCCCTCAAGCAAAAAGAGGCTCTGTGTGGGTTTTGTGCCGCGGAGATATAGCAGATTTTGGTATGAGAAGCCGCCTGACCCCTTCACCCACATACCCGGTAGACCAAAAAGCATCTCCTTCAAAGAAACTGTCTGCCAAAACGCCACATCGTCCTGCGTCAAAACGCTAACCCAAGCAGGAACCGTTTCGGCTTCCTCTTCCGTTCTTGTTCCCGCCACAACGCGTTCGGGCAGTTTCTGCTTGGCTTTTTCTGAGCCACCTTTTTGCTGCTGTGCGAATGCAGCACCACAAACAAACACTGCTGCAACCAACCACCTCATAACAAATCCTCCAAAGCGGACTTAACCTGGACTCTTATTGAGCCATTTTGGTGGGTGACTTCGGCGTCAACCCGCCAGACGGTTCTTAAGAGGTCTTGTGTTATCACATCTGCTGGTGGTCCTTCTGCGATGACACAACCTCTATGCATAACGGCAATTTTGTCGGCGAAACGGCAGGCGGAGTTGATGTCGTGGAGCACAAGCAGCACACAACGCCCGTTTTGTGCCAGCGCTTTGAGCATTTCAAGGAGTTTGAGTCTGTGGGCGATGTCAAGATGCGCGGTCGGTTCATCAAGGACGATATTTTTGGCGCCTTGAGCCAAAGCGCGCGCCACCTGAACACGCTGCCACTCCCCACCAGATAGCGCGCTTATCATCCGCCGAGCAAGATGGCTAACGGCAACTTTTTCAAGCGCTTTCTGGGCTGCCTCAATCTCTGCCTCCCCTTCAAACAGCGCACCGCTACCCGCCAGCGCACCCCATATCACATACTGCATCACCTCAATCCCTTCTGGTCGCTCCTCCCCCATTACTGCCGCCAAGTGCTTTGCTCTCTCTTTGCCGAGTTCCGCGGAAGAGTTGTCATCAACCCATATTTTGCCCTTATGTGGGCGGTAAAGCCCCACCACAAGCCGCAGAAGAGTCGTTTTGCCTGATGCGTTGGGACCCAAAAGGACGGTTATGGCAGCATCTGATGCCTCAAGTCGTGCTCCTTTAAGCACATCGCCTCGTCCATAACCGAAAAAGAGGTTTTCACATCTAATCATCGCATTTTCCGCCAAGAGCGTAGGAGCAGTGCGATGAGTGTCGGGGCGCCGATGACAGCGGTGAAGACGCCCACAGGAATGGCGAGTTGCGGGACGGCTCTCTCAAGTGCGCGGCTGGCGGTATCGCAGCCGCATAAAAAGAGCCCCCCACCCGCAAACGACGCAACCGCCAGCAGACGAACATCTCCCCCCAAAAGCAGGCGCATTATGTGTGGCACAACAAGACCCACAAAGCCTATAAGTCCGCAGAGTGAGACGGAGAAAGCGGCGGCAAGGGAAGCGAGCGCTATTGCGGCGGCACGGAGTCGCTGCGGGTTTGCGCCAGACGATGCTGCTGTTGCATCACCCAAAAGCAACGAGTTGAGAGCAGGACCTCGCAGCACAGAGAAGACCACAGCGGCGGCAGCGCCTGACGAAAGCAGCGCCAGCCAATGGGGTTCTGGTGGGCGCCGCAGCGTTCCCATCAGGAAATAAATGGTTTCACGCAGATAAGCGGTTTTCAGAAGCGCGACGGTAAGCAGGACGGCGGCGGAGAGGGCGGCATTGAGCGCAACGCCTGCGAGGATGACCGCAGGGGGGAAGAAGGAGAGCCGTTTTGCGATGGCAAGGAGTGCAGCGACGGCAAGCAGCGCCCCGCAGAACGCAGCCGAGGAGCGCGCAAGCAGCGCCCCGCCGAGCAACGCCGCCACCGTCACGCCCATCGCCGCACCACTTGAAAGCCCCAAAAGATACGGCTCCGCCAACGGATTGCGCAGAGAGGTCTGCAGCAAAAGCCCCGCTATGGAGAGCGCACCACCCGCAAGAAACCCCAGAACCACCCTTTCCAAACGAACCCCCAAAACCACATCCACCGCTTTGCCTATTCCCCATATCGCCTTCCACGACTCCGACACCGAAAATCCTGTCCCAACAAGAAGGGACAACAAAAGCCCGGCAGCCGACAAAGCGACAAACAGCAGAACCCACGCCAGCCATCTGCGCAGCGTCAACGCCATCTGTTCAACACCTTAAGCAGTGTTTTAAGTGCAATAACAACCCTTGGACCCGAACGGCAGAAAAGGTCGGGATTGACAGCAAAATAGCGTTTTTGAATGTCGGGAATTACACGGGAGAGTTGCCTTAAGGTCTGGTTTTGGCGCGTGCGTTCTGACCCCATGGATGCGTCAAGGACGAGGTCGGGTTTTTCTGCTGCGATGCGTTCAAGGCTGACCATGATGTAACCTTTGGCTTTTTGTGGGAGAGGGATGGCGCCGGCGATTTTGAGGAGGTCGGCAGGGAGAGTTCCTGATGCGGCGGCGCAGAAGGGTTGGTGTCCCACAAGGAAAAGGACGCGGAGTCGCCGCCTACCGCGTGCCGCCAACCTTGCGCCTTCCACAGCGGTCTTTATCCCTTTGAGCAGTTCTTCTGCCTGGCGGATGTTACCTGTTGCTTTGCCGATTTTGCGCACCGCCGTCTCCAACTCGGCAACACCACCTTCTGGAACGCAGAGCACAGCAATTCGCCGCTTTGAGAGTGCCGCCAGCACCTCCCTGTGGGATGCTATATTGGTGCCTATAACAAGATGTGGGCGTAGGGCGAGGATGCGCTCAAGGTCGGGGTCGCCATATTGCCCTATGCGGGTTATCTGTTTCACCGCGGCGGGATAGTTACAATGCGTCGTCACCCCCACCACTTTGGAGCCGCAACCTATTGCGAACAGAATTTCGGTGATGGACGGGGCAAGAGAGACGATGCGTTCAGGACATGGCTTAACAGGATGGCTGTTTTCACAGGATACGAAAAGCGGAAGAACAAGTAACAGCGCAAGTAAGGTTTTTTGCACGGTTTTTCTCCTCCTGCGCCGGCTCCACAGCAGGCGCAGGAGGAAATCCCGCGGGCTCTGCTGCGGAGCCCTTTTGCGGGACTCTGCGGGCAGGTCTTCCGGCTCGCGTGGCTTGTGGGAGACCCACAAAGAGCGCAACGCCTTCCCACCGCATTTACAGCGGCAGTGGCATCTGCTGCGCTCCGCCTCCGTTGAGGCGCACACGCTTACGGCCCCGCAGAGGGCGGCGGACTCTCACCGCACTTCCCTTTTAAGCCGCAAACGCGGCACCCACAGAGCATCTCGGAACAATTCTTGCTTTCAAAAACCACGAGTCAACTTTTTTCAGCGATGAGCCAACTTTTTCAGAGACGGCGCTCTATTTCACGCCGCTCCTGCTCCGTCAAATCGCCTATCAGGTAGTTGACCGCATCCAGCAGATATTTGTTCTCAAAGGGTTTGGGGACATAAAGAGTGGCACCGTGGCGGTAGCCGTCCCACATACTTTTATCATCCGCCTTCGCCGTCAGCATTATTATGGGCGTGGTTATGCCCATCTCACCTAGGTTTTTGGCAACCTCATAGCCATCCATTTTCGGCATGAGGATATCAAGGATGATGAGGTCATAGTGTTTCTGCTTTATTTTCTCAAGCGCTTGCAATCCGTCTTCCGCCGTCTCAACATCATAGCCGTGCCGCTTCAGCAACATCTCCACCACGAAGCGGATATCCTCTTCGTCATCAACCACCAGAACCAGTTTCCTGTTCGCCATCTGTATCCCCTCCAGAGGTTTTGGGCACAGGTAAAGTGAAGACGAAGTTGCAACCTTCACCGCGGCAGGTTTCAAGCCATATTTTACCACCCTGCAATTCAACAAGATGTTTTGTGACAGCCAGCCCCAATCCCAGTCCACCGTAGCCACCACAACTTTTCCTGTTTATCTGCGAAAAACTTTCAAAGACACAATTGGCGTGTTCCTCCGCCAGACCCTCTCCTGTATCGCGAACAGAAACTCGCACGAAATCGCCCTCTTCTACAGCGGTTATGAACACCTCGGTCTCTTCAGGAGTGTGCTTGATGGCGTTTTCCATAAGGATGTGGAATATTCGCGAGAGCGCTTTTGGGTCGGCGAACACCTGCAGCGTCGGAGGAATATCTATATGGAATCTGGTGCGCTTTTTCTCGGCAAGGGAGGCGAGTTGTGAGAACGCCTCCATCGCTTTGTCGCGCAGAGTGGTCGGTTGTTTTCTTATTTTCAGTGTGTGTGACTCAAGAACTGCCACTTCTGTGACCCTGTCCAGGAGGTCCGACATCCGTTCCACACTCTTTTTAAGGCGTTCAAAAAGCGCTTTTGCGGTCTCTTCTTGCGGAATCACCTCTTCAAGTAGAGAAAGGGATGCAGATATTACGGTCAGCGGGGTTCGCAGTTCGTGTGAGACAATCATAACGATGTTGCTTTTAAGTTGCTGCAGGCGCTGCAATTCGTCAATCAGGAACTGCTGGTCGTGTAGACGGGTGGTTATGGTTTGGACGCGGCGGTGCAGTTGTCTGCGCTCCTTAACAGAGGCAAGCCTCTCCACAACGACCTGATAATGCAGCGCTATGGCGTCAAGCAACATTCGCTGCCCCAAACTCACCTCCTTATCCTGGCTGGTCATAGCAAGGAGGGCTATTGGGCGCCCCCTGACCCATACAGGGGCGGTGGTGAGGCTGCGCGGCTGGGATGCACCACTTTCGGAAAGGTCGCCGACAATCTCAATGCGGACTTTATCTTTCGGAACGGGGTTTGAGCGGATGCGCGCAAACTCCGCGAGCAGTTTTTCAGCAACAGCGTCAGCGTATTGACGGGTTACCTTCTTGCCAACGAAAATGCGGAGTGTGACGGAACCGTCGTCTTGTTCTGTAACGGATGCGAGCGTAGTGAACTCCATCACATCGCCGACCAGTTTATCAAGCGGCAGGATTACCTGGTCGGGCT
>CAZPBO010000026.1:0-14211 GCA_964584815.1 uncultured Planctomycetota bacterium | reverse complement strand
AACTCCATCACATCGCCGACCAGTTTATCAAGCGGCAGGATTACCTGGTCGGGCTCTGTTTTAAGCATAACAGCGGCGCGCCGTAGAAAGGACAAAATCTTCGCCAGCGCCTGTATCTCGCCCTCCCGTCTCTCCATCACACATCTGCGTCTCTCTATCTCCTTGCGTTCGGTCACATCGTTTATCGTCAGTATCACCCATCTTATCTCCTTCTCAAAAGGAGATGTCACAGGAAACGCGTTGGCGGACAGCGTTCTCCTCCGCTGTGGGTCAGTAACCTCCTTGGGTCCCATTCTTTCCGCCATTTCTTCCGCCTGCTGCACCATCCCCATAACGCCCAGTCTTTCAAGAACTCTTAAAACATCATCAGGGGAATCAATTTCAAAGGGGTTGCTGCTCTCTTTAATGTCAAACATTTTGTAGAATGCGCGGTTGACATAGGTGGGGAATTTTTTCTCCAGCACGACAATGGCGTGAGGCATACGAGCGGCTATGGTGGAGAGGACGCGCTGGGTGCGAACGAGGCGCTCATCAGGAGAGAAGACTTTGCCGTCTGGGGTGATGTGGGGTGGAGCAAGTTTATGTTTTTGTTTTCGTATATGGAGGCGTTCGGCGTAATAGGATGTGATGAGAGAGACGACAAAGAAGAGGGAAACTTCGGCGGGGAATTGGGACCAGGATATATTTTGTTGAGCGGCGGCGTAGACGGCGGCGCAGACCGCCGTCGCCAAGACGGCAAAAGACACCTTCCGCGCAAGGGCGCTTACGAGCACCGCAAGAAACAGCCCCATAAGCATAAGTTCCCCACGCAGTGGCAACAGAAACGCCATAAGGGCAAAAAAGGCGAGGTCAAATATGATGAGGCTGACGATGGTGCGGGGAACCTGTTCAAGGGTGGATGAAGCCAGCAGCGGGATGGACACGCAGGCGTATGCGATGATGGCGAAAAGAGCGGGGGCGCTGAAACCGTGCGTTAAAAGAATTCCCGCAAACCCTGCCGCGATGACAAACCGCAGCAGGGCGACAAGCCGAGAATTGATGACTTCCCTCTCACCCATATGGGGTTAGCCTCACTGTCTACTCCGCCGTTTTTGTCGCCTTCTTTTTCCTTTTCTTCATCTTACTTTTTGGTGGTAACACAACACCTGCTTTTTTGAGCAGCGTTTTGACTTTTTCGGTTGGCTGGGCACCGACGCTCAGCCAGTATTCAAGGCGGTCGCGTTTGAAGACAAACTTCTCCTCAAACTTTTCTTTGTGCGGGTCGTAATGCCCGATATCCTCAATGGAGCGTCCGTCGCGTTCCTCCTTTGCGTCCATCACACACAGACGAAAACAGGCATAATTCCTTCTACCCATTCTCTTAAGCCTTATCCGAACCACAGAATATCCCTCCAGAAACTTTCTTTATCATCTACGGCGCTTTCTCTGCTTTTTTAGCAGTTTGCGTTTCTTTTTCCTCTCTTTTCGCTTTTTTTCTCGCAGACGGCGCAACTCCTCATCATCACTGGTCTTGACCACCAACTCATCGGCTTTCTTGCCCCAACCTAATGCCAGTTTCATCCGCCCGAAGAACCCCATCTTCTTAAATTGCCGCACTATCTTACGCATCTGTTCAAACTGCTTACACAGTTCGTTGACATCCTTTATCGCCACACCAGAGCCGCGTGCCACTCGCATTCTGCGACTCATGCTGTTTATCAGCAGTTCTGGCTGTTCTCTTTCCTGGGGAGTCATTGAGAGTATCATCGCTTCAACGCGGGACAACTCCTTTTCGTCCATCTCCATCTGTGAAAGTTGTGCACCCACTCCAGGCAGCATCCCCAGCATCTCCTTCAACCCGCCCATTTTCTTGACCATCTGCAACTGCTTCAAAAAATCGCCGAAGGTGAAGCGCTCCTGAAGCAGTTTTTTCTGGAGACGCTCTGCCTCTTCTTGGGTTATCGCTTCTTGTGCCTTTTCAACGAGGCTTACCACATCTCCCATTCCGAGGATGCGGGAGGCTATTCTGTCGGGATGGAACTCTTCCCATTTGTCAAGATGTTCGCCTGTGCCGATGAATTTTATCGGTTTACCTGTGACGGCTTTGATGGACATAGCGGCACCGCCACGCGCATCTCCGTCCATCTTTGTCAGAACAACCCCCGTTATCCCCAACCGCTCATCAAATGCCTTTGCGGAGTTGACCGCATCTTGTCCTGTCATCGCATCCGCCACAAACAGGATTTCCTCCGGCTCAACCGCCTTCTTTATCCGCTCCAATTCTTCCATCAACTCCTCGTCAATGTGGAGGCGTCCTGCGGTGTCCAGTATCACGACATCAAGCCCCAGAAGTTGGGCGTGTCCCTTCGCATCGGCACAGATTTGCTCCGCCGGCACGCCAAGTTCGGTGAAGACCTCAATCTCCAACTGCTTACCGAGGATTTGGAGTTGCTCAATGGCGGCTGGGCGTCGGATGTCGGCAGCCACAAGCAGGGGGCGTCTGCCGTTTTTGCGCAAAAATTTTGCCAGTTTGGCACAACTCGTCGTCTTACCACCACCCTGAAGCCCCACCATCATCACCGACGATGTCTGACCATCCCGTAACGCAAGCCCCTCATATGAAGGTCCCATAAGCGCGACCAACTCGTCGTGGATTATTTTGATGAATTGCTGGTCGGGACGCACACCTTTTATTATCTGTTGTCCGACGGCTTTCTGCTTGACGCGCTCAACGAAGTCGCGAACGACCCGATAATTGACATCCGCCGCCAGAAGCGCGCGCCTGACCTCACGCAACCCATCCTCAATGTTGCGTTCCGTCAGAACCCCGCGGCGGAACACTCGCCCAAATATCCCCTGCAAACTCTGCGTCAGCGTCTCAAACACGCCTTTCTCCTCCCGCTTAAAAATCATACAGGATATGAGCCGTGGTGCAACCCAAAAGGTGTCTGGGTTGTGTCTGTGCATCAGATGGGAGCGGCGTTGACACAGGGTTTGGGTTTGATAAACTATGGGCGCCTGTTTTAAGGGGGTCTTTTTGGCAGGTGGTTTGAAGAAAGAGTTGGGGCTTTTCGGGGTGTTCGCGGTCGGCACGGGTGCGATGATAAGTTCAGGGATTTTTGTTCTGCCGAGTCCTGCATACAACATAGCGGGTGCGGGGGTGGTGGTTTCCTACATTTTGGCGGCATTAATGATAGCGCCGACGATGCTTTCTGCGGCGGAGTTGGCGACAGCGATGCCGCGTGCTGGTGGCGACTATTTTTTCATAACAAGGAGTCTTGGACCGACGGTCGGCACAGTCGGCGGTATCGGCGCTTGGCTCTCCCTTATTCTTAAGTCGTCCTTTGCGCTGGTCGGCGCAGGCGCTTATGCCGCATCCCTCGTTGATGGACTCAACCCTACATCTGTTATTGTGGTTGCCTGCATTGTCTTTACAGTGATGAATATGTTTACTGCAGGACGCGGACACACAGCCCAGATATGGATGGTCGTTGCGCTGCTTGCCATAATGGTCGTCTACTGCGTTTTTGGCGTTCCCAAGGTGGATGTAAAGCGATTTTCGCCTCTGGCGGAGAAGGGGGTGGGCGCGATATTTGCCGCTACGGGTTTTGTCTTCATATCGTATGGCGGGCTCACAAAGATTGCGTCAATGTCCGAGGAGGTTAAACGCCCCGGGCGCAATCTGCCGCTGGGTATGGGGCTGTGTCTTGCGGTTGTGGCGTTGCTTTATTTCTTCTGCGTTTTTGTGACCGTGGGAGTGCTGGAGCGTGGGCGGATGGGGGCAACAGAGACGCCGCTTGCGGAGGGGGCGTTCATCATTATGGGCAATGTGGGGCGGATTTTGATTGATATAGCGGCGATTCTCGCCTGCCTCACTACTGCCAACGCAGGTATTATGGCTGCTTCGCGCTATCCGATGGCGATGGCGCGTGATAGGGTTTTTCCGCGCTTTCTGGGGCGTATGAGTAAGGGACGCAGTGCGCCCATATTCGCTGTGCTCGTCACAGGCGCGCTCGTTTTGTCGGCTGGACTCATTCTTGACCTGACCCACCTCGTTGAGGTCGCCTCCACAATCCTGATTACCGTCTTTGTCTTGGTCAATCTCTGCGTCATTGTTATGCGGGAGAGCAAAATTCAGAACTACCGCCCGCAGTTCTGCTGTCCGATTTACCCGTGGCTGCAGATTTTGGGGATGGCGGCGGGGATATTTCTACTGATTGAGATGGGGTATCAGCCGTTGCTTATAGCGGCAGGTTTTGTTATGGCGGCGCTTCTTTGGTTCCTCATCTACGCCAGAAAGCGCGTTCGTCAGGAGTTCGCGCTCATTCATCTTGTTGAGCGCGTCACGGATAGGAAACTGACCACCTACACGCTGGAGGATGAGTTGCGAGAGATAGTGCGGGAGCGGGACGCGGTTCAGGAAGACCGTTTTGACCGCCTGATTCACAACTGTCCTGTGCTTGACCTTGAAGGACCGCTTTCGCGGGACGCCTTCTTTGAGGTTGTGGCGGCGGAGTTGGCGGCAAGGCTTGGTCTGCAAGTTGCCGACCTCAAAAAACGCCTCATTGAGCGCGAAGAGCAGTCCACCACCGTCCTACGCCCCGGACTTGCTGTTCCCCATGTCGTCATAGACGGGGAGAAGAAATTTGAGATTGCGATGGCGCGCATCAGGCAGGGCGTGGTTTTCTCCCCCGAAATCCCGCCTGTGCGCATCGTCTTTGTGCTCGTCGGCACACCCGATGAGCGCACATTTCACCTGCGGGCGCTCGCCGCCATCGCGCAAATCACCCAGACCGCCGAGTTTGACGAAAAATGGCTCTCCGCACGCTCCCGTCAGGAACTCCGCGACATCGTCATCCTCGCCGAGCGAATGCGCATGCCGGGTGAGCACTGAATCAGTCGCCCCAGACACCCGCCACCTTGCGCCCACAATACGCGCATCTACCATTCTTTATGTGGTTAAACTCAACAACAAAGCGCGGAGCCATCCAGCCGTTCGGCAGTTTCACAGTTTTCCAACTCCGCCTCACCAGTGCCCTTCCGCATCCAGGACAATATGTCACCTCAGGTTCACCGATGTTGCCCAGATATATGTGTTTCAGTCCTACTTTGCGCGCCACCTTCTCCGCCGCCCTCAAACTCTCCATCGGCGTTACAGGACGGTCCTTCAACTTATAGTGCGGAAAGAACCTTGAGAAGAAAACAGGCACCTCCTCTCCTAACTCGTCTTTTATCCAGACGCACATCCGCTTTATCATCTCCTCATCGTCGTTGGCGCCCGGAATTATCAGGTTGGTTATCTCAAACCAGACGCCTTCTTCTTTCAGTATCTTCAGGGTTTTGAGGACGGGGGCAAGATGCGCACCGCAATAACGCCTGTAAAAGTCCTCGCTGTAGCCTTTCAGGTCCACATTGGCGGCGTCCAGAACTTTGCACAACTGTCGCAGCGGTTTTTCTGCTATGAAGCCGCAGGTGACCCAGACCGTCTTTATCCCCGCTTCGTGCGCCAGTTTGCAGGTCTCATACATATACTCATAGAAGATTGTGGGTTCGGTGTATGTGAAGGCGATGGAGCGGCATTTAAGAATTTTTGCTAGTTTCACCAGTTCTTTTGGGGTGATGACGGTGAGGTCGGTTTTGTTTTTGAGGATTTCAGCGGCGATGCGCGCTTTTTGACGCACATCCCGCCAGTGCTCCTCAGGCAATGCTTGCGATATCTCCCAGTTCTGGCAGAATATGCAGCCAAAATTGCAGCCCGCCGTTGCAAGCGACAACGCCTCGCTTCCGGGATAAAAATGGTTCAGCGGCTTTTTCTCTATCGGGTCAACATTGAGCGCCAACGCTTTTCCGAAAACCAGGGTGTAGAGTTTGCCGCCCCACGCCACACGCGCTCCACACGGTCCACGCTCGTTCTCCGCCAGTATGCAGTGACGCGGACACAACCCACACCGCACGCGCCCATCCTTCCTCCTCTCCCAAAACATCGCTTTGTGGAAGGAGAGTTCGGCGTCTTTTGCCTCTTCTATGGTTATTTTGGGTGCCGGCGGTTTGGAAAACGGCGCAGGATGCCTATAACGCCCCCCACGCAGCCGCTCCAGCGGCTTCCTCACACCCTTGTCAGCGCCTTTTCCGTCATCCTCTCCTTCTCCGCCCTCAAGCATCCAGAGGAGACTGAAGAGTGTGGCGCCGCCGCCTACCGCAACACCAAACTGCAATGCGCGCTTCAAAAACTGCCGACGCGTTACACCACCCTTCCCCATCGCTTTCCCAACAAAACCGCTTACAGAATTGTTCCCTACAAATAGCGATTTGTCAAGCCAACCTTAACACCTCTGAACGCAGAAACGGCTGGTGTCGCCTGCTTTTTCTGAGACTTCGGATTTGCGCGGCGCAAATCATAGAGATGGGTGCTCAAGACCGCGCAGATAGTCGCCCACACCTATCTTGCGTGCAGGATGACGCTCAAGCGCAATTTTGGGCACAAGTCCCGTTAATGCCGCCAGCATCTCCGCACGCTCACGAACCCCATCAGGGCGCATAGACGAAAGACTACCCCGCCAGTGCAGAAGCACAACAGGTCCGCGTACATCCAGACCTTCTATCTTTGAGCGCATCTCGTAAAGCCAGCGCATCAGCGTTGAGTCAAGGAAGATAAGCGCGAATTTGCGGTCTTGTGATGTGACGCGGAAGGTAGCGTTGAATGTGTGCCATTCGGTATCAATATCCTGCAACCCCACAAGACGCGCAAAACCGTCCAGCACATCTTCCCTCCGCACGCACAGCAGTGGAAAGTTCGCCGCCACTGTCGTCGCAACTCCAACCCGGTCCTCCACCTCCAGAACCGCCACATCCAGACCTCCGATATCACCTGTTAAAAACCATTTGAACGGGTCAAAAAGGCGTCCATGACTGTCGCTGGGGATGACTGGCAGGAAGGATGTGCGCACAAGGCGCTGGGCGGCTGTTATCCGCGAAGCACGGTCGTCAACAAAACGCAGCCCCAAAATGTGAGCGATGAGATTTATGTTGCCGCGCAACTTGCGCTGACGCAGATGCTCACCCACCATCACCAGCACTCCGCCCAGAGGCACAAGCACAAAAAGCGCCACCCATATGGAAGTTATTGAGCGAAAAAGTGCCGGCAGATAAAGAAGCGAGCCTATCAAAATAAAGCCCACGATGGAAAAAACAACAGCAGGAGATAAAACAAGCCTTGGACGCGCCGTTGCATTTACCTCCACAAAGCGTTATATTTTGGCAAAACAGCACTGGAGAGTCCAAATCAATGCCGCGCTTTTTCATCACCGTCTTCGGATGCCAGATGAACAAACTGGATGGCGAGTTGCTGGAAGGACTCTTTGTTGAGCGTGGATGGGATGCGGCAGAAAGCGCCCGCGACGCTGATGTCGTCGTCTTCCTGGGGTGTTCGGTGCGTCAGCACGCCGAAGACCGTCTACTGTCCCGTGTTGGGCGTCTGAAGTTTCTGAAAAGGAAAAGACCGCAAATGGTGGTGGCGGTGGGGGGGTGCATAGCGCAGGTGCGGCGGGAGGAGATACTTAAGCGGCTGCCGTTTGTGGACTTGGTGGTGGGACCCGGAAGTTTGCTACGGCTTCCCGAATTAAGCGAGGCACTGCTTGCTGGCGCCAAACGCCCTGTCTGCTGCTATGAGCGGCTGGATAAAGAGTTTGACGGTCACAGGCGACCGAAAGGCGGACTTTCGGCTTTCCTGCGTGTGATGCGGGGATGCAGCCGTGCCTGCGCTTACTGCGTCGTCCCGCGTGCACGCGGTCCTGCCGTATCCCGCCCACCTGACGCCATCCTCTCAGAAGCCCAAAAACTGGCTGACGCCGGCGTCAAAGAGATTGTCCTCATCGGACAGGATGTCTCCGCCTATCGTTTCGGCGATGTGGACTTTCCGCGCCTGCTCCAGTTGGTTGCGCAGATTGAAGGACCGAAAAGATTTGGCTTTGTAACATCACATCCGCTTTCTGTCAGCACACGCCTCTTTGAGGTGATGGCAGACAACCCCCGCATCAGTCGCTATCTCCATATGCCGGCACAATCAGGGTCTGACCGTATCCTTCGCCTTATGCGCCGCGGATACTCCGCCGACCACTACATCCAAACCGTCCAAACCGCCCGCTCCATCGTCGGCGACCTTGAAGTCGCAAGCGACTTCATCGTCGGTTTCCCCACAGAGACAGAGAAAGACTTTGCGGCAACGCTCAAATTGCTCCACCACTGCGCCTTTATCAACTCCTTCATCTTCAAATATTCCCCGCGTCCCTATACACTTGCCGCAAAAATGGAAGATGATGTTCCCTCCTCCGTCAAAAAAGAACGCAATCTGCGCCTGCTTGAGGCGCAAAGTGAGGTGTCGCTTCAGCGCAAGAAAAAACTGCTTGGCAAAACGGTCGCCGTTTTGGTTGAGGGGCGCGACAAGAAGAGCCAGCGTCTGCGCGGCAGAACATTCAACAACCACATCGTCGTCTTTGACGGTTCCGCTACAGTTGGGGATGTGGTCTCCGTAAAAATAGAGACGGTCACCCCGCTGACCGCTTTCGGCAAGGTAGAGGAGGATGCGCGATGAGAAGGCTGCTTGTATGTGCCTTGTGTGCTGTCTGTGTGTTTGTATGGGCGCAGGAGGACTGGTATAAGGCGCTGCAGGGGTATCTCCGCGCTGAAAGCAAAGAAGATGCGGGCAAATATCTGGATGCGCTTAAAAAAGTCGGCGCAACGGACTTGCTCACAGCAGTGCAGAAAGGACTCACATATAAGAAAGAGGAGTCGGGCTGGGTTGAACTGAAGGCGGAAGGAATGCCGGCAACGCTTTATGTGCCGCCCAAATACGACCCTGCAAAACCTGCACCGATACTCTTCTTCCTCCACGGCGCCGTCAACCGTCCACAATTTATTCCTCTTGAGGGGCTCAAAAAATATATCGCATACTTTTGGAAAGACAAGGCGGACAAGGATGGGTGGTTTTTGTGTGCGCCTGCGTCCAAGCGCGGGCTGATGTGGTGGCAAGCGGCTGGCACACGCGCGCTGGAGGAGTTGCTGCGCAAGATAAAACGGCGCTATAACATAGATGAAAGGCGCGTCTGGGTGGGGGGATTCTCTGATGGCGGCTCGGGTGCCTTTCACCTCGCCGCACACGCCCCAACTCACTTTGCCGCCCTCATCCCGCTTAACGGCAATCCTGTGGTGGCAGACCGCTACGGCGCGCCTGTCTTCGTTGAGAATTTCAAAAACCGCCCCATATACGCCGTCCATACCGAAAACGACGCCCTATACCCCGCCGCTGTGATGAAACCGATTATGGATGCCGCAAAGAAGGCGGGCGCCAACCTCATCCACCGCATCCTCCCCGGCATCCATCGCCCCGATTATCTGCCCAACGAACTGCCTAAAATCGCCGAATTCCTTGCCAAAAACCCGCTCAAACCGTCGCCGTCCATCACATGGTTTGTGACAGACACCAAAAACTACGGGCGCTGCGACTGGCTGGTCGTGCGTCAACTCAAAGAAGGCATCGGCGAAAAGCCCGATTGCGTCAATCCGACGACAAAGCCGCGCAAGGTTCTCGGCGTGCGGATAGACACAAAATTCGCAGGACCTGGCGTGCGCGTAGGTGGTGTGGCGAAGGGAACCGCCGCTGCTGCCGCAGGAATCAAACCCGGTGATGTCATCACAAAACTCGCTGATAAAGATGTGAAAAACTTATCTGACCTTCGCGACGCCATCAAAGCGCTCACACCAGGCAAACCGTTCTCTGTAACCGTCCAACGCGGTGGTAACACACTCACCCTCAACGCAAAACTACCAAAGCCAAAACCCAAGCCTGTCTTCACTCGTCCCGAACTGTGGGGCGCCGTTACCGCATCCTTCTCAAAAAACGACGGCAGTCTCAAAATCAAAGCCTACAATGTGAGCAAACTGACGATTCTTCTGACATACCCGCTTTTTGAGCCGGGCAAGAATTTGCAGATAGAGGTGAACGGCAAGGTGGTCTACAGCGGCACCCCACAAATTGATGTGGGGACACTTCTTAAATTTGCGCGCACAGATATGAACCGCAACGCGGTCGTCTGGGGCAAGGTGGATGTTGAGGTTGAGGAGAGCAAATAGGGGTGCAGGTTGCGGCGATAAGCGATTTGCATTTTGGGCAAGATGCGTGTGCGGCACAGGTCGGCGTTGACCAACTGGCAAGTTGCGATGCCGATATCCGCATCGTCGCAGGTGACTTGGGCTCTTCCAAAAAGAGTATCCTCAACGCCCTAAGCACGCTTAAGCAGTGTCCAAAACCGCTTCTTATTGTTGCGGGCAACCACGACCTTTGGGTAACAGAACACGATGAAGACGACTCAGAAGAGCGCTTTAAGTGGTTCGTTGCGAAGGTGAAGGAGTTTGGCTTTTGGGCGCTGGATGAGGAGCCGTTTGTTGCGGACGATGTTGGTTTTGTTGGCAGCGTCGGCTGGTATGACTACTCGTTCCGTAGACGCGACCCACCAACTGACGGACTCGTCATCATCACAAAGGACGGCGAAAAACGCTGGGCGCAACTGACCGATAAGGACTACAGCGCCAAATTCATTAGTTACATCCTCGCCTCCGACCTTGCGGCAAATCCATACGCGCCGCCAGGAACACGCGTCTATCAAACCGGCTGGAACGACGGGCGTTTCATCCGCTGGCGCTTCTCCGACAAAGCCTTCCTACGCCGCTGCATCAAACACCTCAAACGCCAACTCAACAGAGTTAAAAAACTAAACACCGTTGTTGCCGTAACACACCACATCCCTTTCAGAGAGTTCATCCTGACGAGGGGTGACCCGCGGTGGGACTTCAACAACGCTTTTCTGGGTGCTGAAAGTCTCGGCGCGTTGCTCCTGCGCTACCGAAATGTTCGCTATTCCATATGCGGGCACACTCACCACAGCAGCAGCGTCACCATCCCCCGCCGCAACGCTCCCCCAATCGCCGCCTTTAATGTCTCAGGTCGCCCACTACGCCCCACCATCATCAACATAGAGCCATAACCGTCGCAGCCTGCCTTCCGCCGTAGGCTTTCTCAATTCCGCGCAAATATCCGACCCACGCCACCCCCCAAAACACAACGAAACGCTTCAAAAATTGACCTCCCCGCACTGACAGCAATAATATGCTGTTGTGCGCGGATATGAGTAAGCGTAGGATATATCTGTGATGACGGCAGCAAAAATTTACATTGCGGACTCAAGACGAATGCCGGAAGTGCAGGATACTTCTGTGCATCTTGTCGTCACCTCACCACCTTACTGGCAACTGAAAGATTACGGCATCAACGGACAAATCGGCTTTAACGACACCTACGCCGACTACCTTAAGAATCTGTGTTATGTATGGGAGGAATGCTGGCGTGTTTTGAAGCCTGGATGCCGCTTATGCGTAAATGTGGGTGACCAGTTTGCGCGTTCTGCCCTTTACGGACGCTACCGTGTCATTCCGATACACGCTGACATCATCCGAACCGTTGAGGCGCTCGGTTTTGAATTCTTGGGTTCAATAATCTGGCAGAAGAGGACGACGATGAACACAACAGGCGGCGCCGTCGTTATGGGCTCATACCCATATCCCCGAAACGGCATTGTTGAGATTGATTATGAGCATATCCTTATCTTCAGAAAACCTGGGAAAACGCCGCCGTCGTCGGATGAGGCAAAGAAGCAGTCCCGCCTAACAAAAGAAGAATGGAAGGAGTTTTTCAGCGGGCACTGGCGTGTGGCGCCTGCGCGGCAGAACCAGCATATCGCCGCCTTCCCCGAAGAAATCCCCGCCCGCCTTATCCGTATGTTCACATTTGTGGGCGAGACGGTGCTTGACCCGTTTTTGGGGAGCGGCACAACGGCGGTGGCGGCACTTAAACTCGCCCGCAACGCCACAGGCTTCGAAATCAACCCCGAATTTGAGCCACTCATCAGAAAGAGGCTCAACTCCCTCAAAGGCGGGCTGTTCGGAAGAGTGGATTTTGAGATAACAGAACGCACCCAACCGATTCAACTGCCGCCCCAACTTGCCGGCGCTGAAGCCATCCGCGATATCCCCGTTCGCCCCCGCGTATCCCCCAAGTCCAAATCTTATGGTTCGGTTATTGACACAAAAGGCACAGGAAGGCGAAACGACCTCGTAACGGTGCGTGGTGTAGAGGGCGACAGGATTCTGCTGTCTGACGGCAGAAGTATTTGTCTTGCTGGAATTCGTATTGTGGATTTGGCGGCGTATAGGGAGTATGTTGAAAAACGGCTACGCGGAAAGCGTGTCAGATTTGAGGTGGTGGAAGGCGAAAGCGGCTATCTGCGTTTGAAGAATGGCATTTTCGTTAACAAGTATCTGCTGAAAGTCGGCATTGCCGAACCGACTGGTCAGTTTCACAGGTTGAGGACCGAGTTTCTCATAATTGGCAGCAGAAAGGAGTTGTTGGAGGGTGGATAGATGGCAAAAGGATATGGGAAGATTCTGAGAGTTGACCTGAAAACAGGCAGAGCCACAACGGAGGAGATAACAGAAGAGTTTGCGCGGAAATGGGTCGGCGGACGCGGATTCGGTGCAAAAATTCTCTACGATGAGGTGCGCGGCGCAGAACCTCTCTCTGAAGGCAACAAAGTCATCATCGCAACGGGACCGCTTGCGGGAACGCTTTGTCCGCAGGGAGCAAAGACATCGTTCCACACCAAATCCCCGCTGACCGGCGGCTATGCCGACTCCAATATGGGCGGTATGTTCGCGCCGGAGATGCGCTATGCGGGCTATGAGGTGATAATCCTTGAGAACCGCGCTGAAAAGCCGTCCACCCTCGTCATTGACGACGACAAGGTGGAGTTGCGCGACGCAAAGGAGCACTGGGGCAAAGGCGCCATTGACACAGAACTTGCGCTTAAAAAAGAGTTGGGCGAGGAGTTCCAATGCGCCGTTATCGGACCCGCGGGCGAAAACCTTGTCAAATTCGCCTGCATAACACACGATTTCGGTCGTCAGGCGGGGAGAACGGGCATCGGCGCGGTTCTTGGGCACAAGCGCATTAAGGCAATCTGTGTGCGCGGCACAAAGGATGCGCCCGTTGCCGACATCCGCGCTATGGAGCGCATCGCAAAGCGTATGCACAGAACCTCCCGCAGCCATAAAGACTTCAAGATGTGGCAGGACTACGGCACATCCTTCTTCATACCGCTTTCAAGCGAGTGGGGTTCGCTGCCGACGCGTAACTTCCAGACAGGCACATATGAGCATGCCGACAAGATAGACCACAAGACCATGCGGGAGCGGGTTGTCAAGTTGGACAAAGCCTGTTTCGGCTGTCCAATGTGCTGCGGCAAATACTCCTACAGTTCGCGTTACAAGGTTTACTGTGAGGGATGCGAGTATGAGACGATGGCGATGCTGGGCGCCAACTGCGGACTGACCGATGTGGAGGATGTGCTATACGCCAACTGGCTCTGCGACAACCTTGGGATGGACACGATAAGTGCGGGCAGTGTATGCGCTTTCATAATGGAGGCGGGGGAGAAAGGGCTGATACAGTCGGCGCCGAAGTTTGGCGACGCGCAGGGACTCTTTGAATTGCTGGAGAAGATAGCGCGGCGTGAGGGGATAGGCAATATTGCGGCGGAAGGGACGAAGCAACTTTCAGCCGCTTACGGCGGGCGTGAGTTTGCGATGCAGGTTAAGGGTATGGAGATGAGCGCGTATGAGAGTCGCGGCGCGCCCGCTATGCTCCTCTCCTATATGACCTGCGATGTCGGCGCACATCACAACCGCTCCTGGGCTGTCCTCAAAGACCTTGAACTCGGTCGCGAAAAAATTGAAGGCAAAGCCGATGTCGTGATTGACTTACAACATAAGCGACCGTTCTTTGATATCCTTGGTTGCTGCAGATTCTGCTGGATTGAGACAGGCGTGCCGCTTGAGGACTATGCCGAAATCTTCAACGCTGTTACGGGATTCGGCTTCACAGTTGACGACCTTCTCAAGGCGTCAGAACGGGTCTGGAACTTGACACGCTGTTATTGGTGGCGCGAGGTGGAAGGTTTCGGGCGGAGTTGGGATATGCCGCCTGAACGGGAGATGAAAGAGCCTGTTCCAAGTGGGGCGGCAAAAGGCTTGGTGGTGCCGCCGGAGAAGGTGAACGCTTTGTTGGACGACTATTACAGAAAACGCGGTTGGGACGAGAGCGGCAAACCGACGAAGGAGAAGTTG
>CAZPBO010000025.1:0-29304 GCA_964584815.1 uncultured Planctomycetota bacterium | reverse complement strand
TTGACAGGCTGGATTTTCACACGATAGAATGTTGCAAAACCCGGTGCCAGTACATTTTGGGCCACACTGTCTTTGTCACAGGACGGCACGCTCTGAGCTGCTTTAACTTTCTTTTTCTGAGAGATTCTTATCTTGGGTGTGGTCAGGTTATACGGTCGCAGTAGGAGCAGCAACGCAAGACATACACAGACCAGAACGATTATGACAACTTTTGTTTTCATTTTTTTCTCCCCCACCAGCATCCGTACCGCGCTGGGTAAAGCGCTGTGTGTGGAGGCTCCGGCTCCTTCCCAGCCGCACCATGGAATAGTTGTTTATTGTATACTACACGGATTGAGTCAAGCGAGTCGTTAAATTTTTCGTCAGGCACCGGCTCCTCGTAAGGTGGTGTAACCATCTTTGCAGCTTCCTTAGCAGCCTTTATTGCTTGTTTAACACAAGCGGCAGTTGAGGGATACACATTGTCTGCTTTGTTCCATGTTCGTGCGAATTGAACAAGAGAAGAAACAAAAGCGGGTTCGCCTTTACCGTTTCGGCTTCGGACCCATAGTTTTGTGAAAGCAATTGTTATATCTGCTCCAAGCGCACGAAACCGAGCCATTATGGTCGTGTTGTCATTTGGCCAATCCGTGATGCAAGCCCAAGGAAACACAAAAAGCATGTCGTCGAACACTCTGCCCTTCTTCGGTAACTCCACATCCGCTTTTTCCACCCATGGCTGTTTCGTAAATTTTTCTGTTCGCATGAATGACGACAGGATTTTTCCCTCCTTGACATCATATCTCTTAAACACAAGTGTTTTGAAATCGCTTCCGTGTTGATATGACCAGTATGCTGCGGCCATATCCGTCAAACCTTTATAGGCGGCTTCGGCAGTTGTTTCATCGGCGGGCATAATACGCGCCTGGAACCCCAATTTCTTTAGGGACTCTTTCACCTTTTTCGCCCGTTTTATGCACCACTCCTTATCCCTTCTAAGTTCCTCGTAAGCGCCATAAGAAAAGGCATGGGGTTGGGCGATGGTGAAGTGTTTTATGTCTTCTCTGCTCTTCTTCTTATCCGATGCATCATATACGCGCAACACCAACTCGTATTCACCTGCAAGCAGTATCCTGTTACAGTCACATTTGCTGCCATCACGACCATCCCACTCCTTACTCAACTCCTCAGAGTCATTTTTCGGTGTGTGTTTCTTGCGTTCAACCAGAATCGCGGGGATGCATTTCTGGTCGGCCTCATTTGGAACAGACGGCTTCTCCTTCAAAACTTTATGATAAAACCAGTGCCGCGCATGCTCATATGTGCCGGGTTTTGCGTCTTTTGCGCCCTTGTAGCGCACATACAGCCAAATCTCAACCGGCTCTCCCTTCTTGCCGATGATTTGATACTTGACGGTGCAGCCCTTCATCAGTTTCACATCATAAGTTTTGCCCTTATTTTCCTTAAGTAGGTTGTTGCCTTTTGCCGTCATAGAGAGGATTTGAACGCACCATTGGTTCTCTTTTGCCTGGAACCAGAGTTGTTCGCTCTCCTGTATTGGATTGCCGCGCTTAGCGCGGGATTGGTTCTGTTTTGTGCCTGCTGTGGATGTGGTGAGAAGTCCTGCCACCGCAATTGCAACAAGGACACCTGACTTGTTCTTTTTCAAGGGATTGTCTCCCCAATTTTTACGATGTTTACCCAGGTAGGGCGGTTTCTACAGATTTATACCCCTGACTTGTGTGGATGTGTCATATTTGTTTGGTGGTTGGTGTTGTTTTCAGGGTGGTAGAGGAATATGATAATAGGCTATGGAAGGGCAGGATGAGGGACTGGCAAAGGCAACTGCGTATGAGCGGTGGTATAGAGAGCCGAGGGGCAGGCGACTCGGTGGAGCGGAGTTGCGTCTTGTTTTAAGGGCACTTTCTGGGTGCGGTTCTGTTTTGGATGTAGGCTGCGGCACAGGTTTTTTCACAAGGAAGATAGAGGCGCCGTTTAAGGTCGGACTTGACATATCTTCTGGGATGTTGCGTTATGCTGCAGGCAAAGGTGGGGTGTATGTGAGGGGAGATGCGGCGCGGTTGCCTTTCAAAGCCAACTGTTTTGATTGCGTCTTCTGTGTCGCGGTTCTGGAGTTTGTGGAAGATATGGGTGCGGTGTTGAGGGAGATGGTTCGTGTGGCGCGCAGAAGGGTAGCAGTAGGGCTTCTGGGACGGTGGGGGGTTTTGAACATTGTAAGGCGCGCAAGGGACTTTTTTGTGGGGGGATGGTTCAGAAAAGCGCGTTTTTTGCGACCTGCGGATGTGGAGCAAGAATTGGGGCGTTCACTTGTGTGGCGCTCCAGTTTTGAGGCGTTGGGGATTCGGGGGTTTTTGGGCGAGTTTGTTATGGGTGTTTTGGAGATAGAGGGATGAGCAGAGTTGTGATTGTTTTTGATAACAGGAAGGCGGATGTGCGTCTGCGAACGGGTTGGGGATTTTCCGCGTATGTGGAGACACCCAAGCGCAAGATACTTTTTGACACGGGAGCCGGCATTGACCCGCTGCTCCACAACTTAAAGGCTCTGGATGTGCCTGTGGACTATCTGGACTGGGTGATATTGAGTCATCGTCATCCTGACCATACGGGGGGGCTTGGGGCGCTGCCGCGTCGGATTCCTGTGGTGGTGCCGGGCAAAGGCGGTGTTGGAGGTGGGCATCGTGTGGTGGAGAATCTTGGGGTTCAGGATTTGGGCGGAAGGGCGCAGTCTGTGCTTGTTGGCGGGATGTTGCCGGAGCAGTTCTTGGTGGTGCCTGGGGACGATTTGACACTTATTTTATGCGGTTGTGCGCATCCTGGTGTGGCGCGGATGGTGGAGATTGCCGCCAAACGATTTCCGAACAGCAAATTCCTGCTTGTGGGAGGGTTTCATCTTGCAGGCGCGCCACAGGACGCTCTCAACTCACTCGTAAAGCGGCTTAAGGGGATGGGTGTAGAAAAGGTGGGACCGTGTCACTGTTCTGGTCAGGAGGCGCGAGAGGTGTTTAGCAAGGCGTTCAAGGAGGGGTTTGTGGATGCGGCGGCGGGAACAGTTGTTGAGTTTTAAGGCGATGCGGCGCTATGGCGAGTCGGTGTTGCGGAGGTTCTACAAGCCGCGTTATGCGGGGAGAATGAACGGCGCCACTGTTGCGGCAAGCGTTGGCAATGCCGCCTGTGGTGACACTGTCACCCTTTTTCTGCGCATAGATAAAGGGATTATTGCGGCGATATCATATCTGGCTTGTGGGTGTCCTGCGCTTGTTGCCTGTTGTGAGGCGTTATGCGAGTTGGTGGAGGGGAAGGATTTGGACAGTGCGTGGGAGGTGACGGATGAGGCGGTGGTGGCACACCTTGGGGGTCTGCCGCCGCAGAAAGTGCATTGTTCGGCGATTGCCGCCGTCGCATTGCATAAAGCCATCTGGCGATATGTTTTTTCGGACATTGAGGAGGAGCGCGAATGAAGGTTGCGGTTGCTGCAGATGGAGATGTTGTGAGTCCCCATTTTGGGAGATGCGGGAGGTTTCGGTTTTACGAGGTTGAGGGCGGAGAGGTGCGTTTTGTGGGGGAGGAGACGCCGCCGTCCCACGCGCCGGGACTGCTCCCCCGCCTGATGAAGGAGCGCGGGGTTGATGTGGTGATATGCGGTGGGATGGGACCGCGCGCGGTCGCTTTTTTTGAGCAGTTGGGTATTAAGGTTTACACTGGTGTGAGCGGTGGTGTGGAAGCGGCGGTAGAGGCGCTTGCAAAAGGCACCCTCACAACTGGCGAGTCAACCTGTGACCACGATGGTTTTGGTCCCTGCACCCATCATTGAGCGGGGTCTGGGCGGAAGGTGTCGTAACTTATAAGTTGTTGAAGAGGTTTTCGCGGCGGCGCAGGTGGGTATGTCTCTGGTGTGCCAACCGGCACAAGACAGACCACCTCATATCCTTCAGGAACGCCCAATATCTGATTGGCTTTACGCCAGTCAAACAGTCCCACTATGACGGTAGCAAACCCCAAAGAGTGTGCTGCCAGACAGAAGTTCTGGACGCAGCATCCGATGTCAAACATATACCAGTCGCGCTCTTCCACCTTCTCGCCACGCTTGTAAGCAGAAAGCCCGTGCTTGGCGAGGAAAGCGACTACATACGAGCAGGTGTCAAAGGCGGGTCTTGCGGGGTTGCGTTCAGGCATAGTTTCTTTAAGTGCGGCGATTTTTGCAGCATCTTCCACCACCACGAAACGCCAGCACTGTGTGTTCGCCCACGAGGGCGCCCACCGCGCCGCATCAAGCATCTCCTCCAGCGCCTCGCGCGCAACACCCGCACCACTGAAACGCCTCACAGAACGCCTCCCTTTAATCGCCTCCATCAAGTCCATTTTGCTCCCCTCCAGCAACACCGATTCCGAGCCTTTTCTGCTTTGCACGATACATAGCGGCATCCGCCCGCGCCAGAAAATCCTCGGCTTTCTCCTTCGGATTGAACTGTGCAACCCCCACAGAAGCACGCAACTCTATCTTTTTGCCATCGTAGTCAACACGCAGTTTGCGGATATGTCTTTGCAGTGTCTTTGCCTTCTTAAGGGCGTCTTTCAAGGTGGTTTCGGGAAGGATGATGACAAACTCATCCCCGCCGATGCGGCAGACGGCGTCCGCCGCGCGGGAGGTGCGGTTCATCAGCCGTGCCAGCGCCTTCAGCGCCGCATCCCCCGCTGCGTGCCCATATCTGTCGTTTATCTCCTTCAGACCGTCCATATCAAGGAGCAGCAGCGACAGAGGGCGACTGTAGCGCCTGGCGCGGTCAGTCTCAAGGTTGAGGCGCCGCTCAAAATAGCGCCGGTTAAACACGCCTGTCAAACTGTCCACCCTTGCCAACCGCTCAAGCCGCTTCACCAGACGCAAATCAAGCAGCGCCAACGCCACTATGTCCGCCACCGTCTCAACCAGTGAAATTTGTTCCGATAAAGCAGCACGGTTGCGCGAAAACATCGCGAACTCTTCGGGGTCAAACACCACCCGCAGAACGCCCAGAACGCGTCTGTGCCCTTTGAGTTGGAGCAGCAACTCTCTTTTGCGTTGGCGCACCTTCTCGCCACGGAAGATGCGCGCTATGCGGTTGTTGGCATTGGTGGGAATGGGGTCTTCGTTTGTATCCATACGGAGAAGATAGCGCCCGTATCGGATGTAGAACGCGGCTTCGGCGTAGTTGAAGGCGGTGCGGGTGGTCAGATATGCTGCGGCGTCTTTGAGCATCTGCGGTTCGGTTTCCGCCGCCATCAGGTCGGTGGCAAGGTGGGGAATGTGGCGGAGTTTTTCGGTTATCTGGTAAAGACGCAGCGACGCACGCGCCGCTTCAACCGCCTTTTTGCGCTGCAACTCTATCTGATGCTCAAGTTGGCGCTGCAGGCGCCTGCGCCGTGTCACATCCCGCAGCGACCCTATCCGCAGCGCATATCCTTTGTAGTTGACATTGTGAATCGTCGCTTCGCACCAACGACGCTTGCCGTTCTTGCGCAGTATCTCAACCTCAAGCCGCGCTATGCCCTTCTTCCTTAAATCTTCGTCAAGGCTCGCTGCCTGCTCTCTGAATTCCGGCGCCACAATGTCCAGCGGACGCACCTCCCCGCTTGTCAACTCCTCCGTGCTGTAGCCAGTCAGACGCTCAAACGCTTTGTTCACAAGCAGATATTTGCGTCGCCTGCGGTCAAGCACATAGCAGGCATCGCCGCTTAAAGCAAACAGCATCTTAAAAAACTCGGGGTCTTGCAGCAACTCTTCCATCGCTATGCCTCAAAACCTGCGGGCACCTTTTTGTGGTGGTCAGTCTGCTGCTGAAACCACGCCGCTGCTGACAGAACCACCGCATCCTCAAATGGGCGTCCCACAAGTTGCGCGCCAACAGGCAGCCCATCCACAAATCCGCAGGGAAAACTGACCGCCGGTAGTCCCGCAAGGCTGATACCCACCGTCATCATATCCGCCGCGTACATCTCCAACGGGTCGTCAAGTTTCTCCCCAAGGCGGAACGCCACAGAAGGCGATGTTGGCAGAAGCAGCATATCAACCTCGCGCAGGATAGAGAGGAGTTTCGCCCTTAAAGCGCGGCGGTGCGTCACAGCACGCAGATAATAGGCGTTGTAGTAACCTGCCGAAAGCACATATGTTCCAAGCAGAATTCGCCGTTTCACTTCTGTGCCAAAAAGTGCGCGTGTTTCGCGGATTGTCTGCAGCGCCAACTCGCCTTCGCCTTGGCGTCTGGCGTAGTGAACGCCGCTGTAGCGGGCGAGGTTGGCGGACGCCTCGGCGGTCGCTATTATATAATACACCGCAAGAGCATCCTCAAGGACGCCCGCGTCCACATCCTTAAGCACACAACCATTTTGTGCGAACAGCGCTGCAACACTTTCCAGCGCCTCTGCCACCGCACCATCCGCCGCCTCCAAAGCCCTCCTCACAACACCTATCCGCCACCGCTCAAACGGCTTGCGCCGCAAATCAACTTTATGCGGTGCCGTTGTCGCATCTTTGCCGTCACGCCCCGCCATAACCGAAAGCAGCAGCAGACAGTCCTCCGCCGTCTGCGCTATCGGTCCTATGGTATCAAGGCTTGAGGCAAAAGCGATAAGACCGTATCGGCTGACGAGTCCGTAGGTGGGTTTGTGTCCTGTGACACCGCAGAGGGAGGCGGGTTGGCGGATTGAGCCGCCTGTGTCGGAGCCGAGAGCGGCAGGGAGAAGGCGTGCCGCAACCGCCGCCGCAGAGCCCCCACTTGAGCCACCAGGAACGCGCGCAGTGTCCCACGGATTCCTTGTCACAAAAAACGCCGAATGCTCACACGACGACCCCATAGCAAACTCGTCAAGATTGGTCTTGCCCACTACCACAGCGCCCGCAGAGAGCAACCGCTTTACCGCAGTGGCATCGTAAGGGGCGGTGAAGTTCTCAAGTATCTTTGAGCCCGCCGTTGCCGTCTGCCCCTTTACGAGGATGTTGTCCTTCACCGCAATGGGAAGCCCAAAAAGCGCGCCGCGCTCATCCTGCGGCAGTTTTTCAAGTTGCTCCGCCCGCTTGAGTGCCGCCTCATCCGCCACGCTCAAAAACGCCCCCAAATCACCGTCCCACCGCTTTATGCGCTCAAGGCATTGCTGAACCACCTCAACAACGCCTATCTTGCCCTGCCTTATCGCCTCAAGCACCTGATGCGCTGTCATCGCCGCTCCTTTATTATCGGGGGCATTACGAACATATCGCAGAAAACCTTGGGCGCGTTGGCAAAAACCGACTCATAATCAAGCCCTTTTTGCGCCACATCATCCGCAAGAGGGCAGTGCCAGTCAACCACATCAGCGACTTGGCTCTCCTCAATCTGCGGCAGACGGCTCACATATTCGGCTATCCGCTGCAAGTCCAGCGCCAGACTCCTCCTCTCCTCATCATCCATCCTCAACGCCGCCAACTCCTCAAGGCGCCTTATCTGCCGTCGCCAATCCATCACCTCACTATCCGCCATCTTCCATCCTCCTTACGAAGACGATACAGCAGATTGAGCCGCTGCTGCAGAGGGTCCGCCCTTCCATATTTTATCACAACATCCGCCAACACATTGACGGATGCTCTACTCTCTTTTTCAAAGCGGACTGTTTTTATCTCCCAGTGGAGGAATTTTAAGGCAAGACCTGTTCTCTGCTGCGCCGCCGATGTTCTGCGCAGACTCTCCTCAACCCCATCCAATCCACAGCCGTAATAGCGCGCGAGTTCCTCCTTCGCATCCCTCAGACCGCACAGAGCAGCAAGCGTTCTGTCCACCACCCAACCCGGCGAGCCCCACTCCGGACCCTTAAAAGTCAGAAACAGCACGAAAAGCCAGCCACCTCCTGCAGCGACCAAAAGCACCACTCCCAAAACCTGCCACCTCGGTTTACCCCTCGCTTTCCTCATCCTTTCTTCAGTCATTTTATAACCTGCCATCTCCACGGTGGCCAGAAGACAACAAAGGCGCGCCCCATCATATTATCTGTGGGAACCTCGCCCCACACGCGACTGTCCTGAGAAGAGCGCGTGTTGTCCCCCAAAACCCAAAAACCGTTTTCGGAAACTTTCACCTCCTCGCCTTCCAGTCCAGTTGTGCTTCTCGCATCGGGATAGTAGAAGATGTCGCGGTATATGGAGATGTTGGTGAGAGTGCCTTCTGCGTGCTCAAAGCCGAGGCGGACCCAGACCTCATCGGGCGTTTGGTGGCGGGCGTTTATATCGTAGCGCAGAATACGCTTGCCGTCCACCCACACCTCCGCTCGCATATCAACAAACGAAAATTCAATGCTGTGGCTGCTGTCCGCGCCGATATGGAATGGGGATGTCGCAACCAGCATCCCGTTGTGGTAGAGGCGTGTTGTGGCGCCACCCACCCCGAGACGCAACTCCACATGGTGCTGCGGGTCGCCCAGAACAGCCACAACCCAACCCGCTTTTCCACGCTCACGCGCCTTCACCCTAAATGTGACCGTTGCATCCGCCACAGGATTGCCGTCATCGCTTTCGGCTTCAGGGTCATCGTATGGGGTGAAATCGGTTATAGGTAGGTTGAACGATATCAGGGCGTCGTTGTCGCCACCACCACGATATGCGTTCTTCCGCAAATCCCAGTCCCCGCTCAACACCTGCCAGGGAGGCTTCTCCCTCAGACTGTCGCGGTTCTGCGCCCACACCCGCCTTGCCAGCGCCCACCTCGCCCATCTCGGCTTCCTCGCCAACTTACCGTTGACATATACATCCCCGTGCCATATCTGAAGCCGCTCCCCAGGCAGCCCCACAAGGCGCTTTATGTAGTTCTTGGATGTGTCCCGCGGCCATTTGAACACCACCACCTCCCATCTCCGCGGGTGCCGCAGCACATATACCAGTTTGTTCACAAGTATCATATCGCCCCAGTGGTTGCTGCGGGGGCGCAGGTCATATGCAAAGCGCCATCCACAATGCGGGCAGGTGATGTGGAGCCGCTTGGCATATCCGCGCCTGCCACCACGCACCTCCTCCTCCCACTCATAACCGCAGCGTGGACAGCACAACTTATCTCCATCCAGCCAGTCGGTGCAGAACTCCCCCTCATAGCCGCAGCGTGGACATTTTGTCCTCACGACCCGCACCTCCTGAAAAGACGGGCGCCAGGTGGATGTGCCTATTGCGACATCGTCGCTGCAGTTGGGGCACTTAACCGTTATGTGGTTGCCGTAAAGGGTTGTAGCCATTGAGCCTGTGGGAATGATAAAAGCCTCAATCGCAAAAAGGCGTATGAGCATAGCCAAAGCGAGCGCCGTTGCCAGCGCCTCCACATTCTCTTTCGCCTTAACGGCAGGAGTTCTTTTGTCCTTTTTCTTGCGCCAAAACACTGGTCAGTCCTCCAGATTGGCGACGGCGGCTTTGAAAGCATCCCCGCGGGCGGCGAAATTGGCAAACATCCCAAACGACGCGCAAGCCGGCGACAAAAGCACCACATCGCCTGCTTGGGCGACCGCCGCCGCCTCACTCACCGCCTCCTCCATCCCATCAACAAAGCAAAACTCCACCTCACCAACCTCTTCCAACGCCGACGCTATCTTCCGCCCACCTTCTGTGTCAAAAAGCACCACGAGTCTGGTGCGTCCAACAAGCCGCCTTGCAAGACGCTCATACCCAAGCCCCTTGTCATAGCCGCCCGCAATCAGCACTATTCTTTTATCACCAAACGCCTCCAACGCCGCCAGAACGCTTTCAGGATTGGTCGCAATAGAGTCGTTAACGAAGAGGACGCCGTTTATCTGCCGCACCACCTCAAGGCGATGCGGAAGTGGCGTAAACTGGTCAGCGCATTTTATAAGCGCTGTGGCAAAGTCGCACTGGTCTGGTTCTGCGCCGCAGCGTAGGAGGGTGCAGAAAGCCGCTGCTGACGCCGCCAGCAGATTGCGCGTGTTGTGCCCTACAGGCTCGGTGCCAAAACCCCTATGCGCAAAAAGCCCCTTAACAATCGCCCGCCACTCGGGTTGCCCCCTGCCAACGCACAACTCATCCCCGAAAAGTCCCGCAAAGACATCAGCACCTGCCGTCTGAAGCGCATCGTAGTAATCATCCATAAAGACCGCCAGATGCCCTTTTATGCGGCTGCGAAACCAGGAGAACCAGCCGTCTGCGCCGTTCAGCACGGCAAAGTCGTTGCTTCTCTGGTGGATAAGAGCGCCCGCTTTCGCGGCGGCGTAACTTTGCATATCCCCGTGACGGTCAAGATGGTTGGGGGTCAGGTTCAGGACTGCGCTGATATCAGGACTCCTTTTTTCGGCGGTCAGACGCTCCAGTTGGAAACTGGACAACTCCAGCACGAGGATGTGGTCTTGGCTGAAGCGGCTGATTTGAGGAAGCAGAGAGCCGCCGATATTGCCGCCCAGCACTGAGTGCAAGCCGAGATTCTTAAGAAGCAGATGTGTGAGTGTGGCGGTTGTGCTTTTGCCGTTTGTGCCGGTTATGGCGACGGTTTTTGCGCGGCAGTGGCGAAACAGAAGGTTTATCTCCGTTGTGACTTCAGCGCCCGCTTCTTTCGCGGCGGCAAGAAACGGAGAGTCGTCCCTGACAGCAGGATTGACCACCACAATATCGGCGTTGCGGAAGTCTTCCTCTTTATGTCCGCCAAGATGGAATTCCACTCCCTGCAGGTGGCGCAGACGCTCAACCACAGGCGCAAGTTCCGCTTCTCCCTTTATGTCGGTCACAACAACACAAGCGCCTCTTTCTGCGAAAAACCTCACCGCCCCCTCTCCGCCGCCGAAAAGTCCAAGCCCCATCACCACAACCTTCTTGCCTTTGTAGGAGTCGCCTTTCATTGCGCCTTCTCCGCACGCTCCAGCAACCCCGCAGGCTCCCTGTTGCCTGCCGGCTTAAGCGTGAACTCCACCTTGCGCGTATCCTCTATCACGAACGGAAAAAGAACTTCAAAGAAAAAGTCTAACGGAAAGACCTCATACCACGGCGGGCTGACTTTGACAAAGCGCTTTATGCTTTCATAGCCCTGTTTACGGAGTATGAGGAGATGGGTGCCGTAATGGTAGAATTTGGTTTTAAGGGGGGTTTTGCCGACATAGGAGCCGTTGAGCCAGACGGCGGCGCCATCTGGCTGACTGCGCACATAGATTGTGCGCACCACACAGCCTGCGGCAAGAAGCAACAACGCCACTACAGCGGTATGTTTCCATGCTTGCGCCACGGACGGCTCTCCTTTTTCTCAAGCAGCGACTCAAGCGCCTGTATAAGCAGCGGACGCGTCTTTGAAGGCTCTATGACATCGTCAATGTAGCCGTAACGCGCCGCAATATATGGATTGGCGAACTTCTCCACATACTCTTCCACCAACTCTTCTTCGCGTTTTTGGGGGTCGTCCGACTCCTTAAGTTCCTTTTTGAAGACGATTTCTACGGCGCCGTGCGGACCCATAACGGCTATTTCGGCGGTTGGCCAGGCGAAGTTGATGTCGGCGGCGAGGTGTTTTGAGCACATAACATCGTAGGCGCCGCCGTAGGCTTTACGCAGTATCACCGTCACCTTCGGCACAGTGGCTTCCGCGAAAGCGTAAAGCAGTTTTGCGCCGTGGCGGATTATGCCGCCCCATTCCTGCTGCGTCCCCGGCAGAAATCCTGGAACATCAACGAAGGTGATAAGCGGCACATTGAAGGCGTCGCAGAAACGCACAAAGCGCGCCGCTTTTGTGGAGGCGTTTATGTCAAGGCAGCCCGCCAGCATCCGCGGCTGGTTCGCCACCACACCAACCGAATGTCCGCCAAGTCGGGCAAAACCGACAACGATGTTCGGCGCCCAGTGACGATGAACTTCCAGAAACTCGCCGTTGTCCACCACCCGTCTTATCACCTCGTGCACATCGTAGGGCTTTGCGGATGAGTCGGGAATAACCTCATTGAGCGCCGCCTCTTCGCGGTCGGAAGGGTCGCCTGTCTCTTTGTAAGGGGGTTTTTGGCGGTTGGATGATGGGATATAGGAGAGGAGTTTGCGCACAAGTTGAAGGGCGTCGTCCTCATCCTCGGCGGCAAAATGGGCGACACCGCTTTTTCTGTTATGCGTCATCGCACAGCCCAACTCCTCAAGCGTCACATCCTCGCCTGTTGTAGCCTTTATCACTTTTGGACCTGTTATAGCCATAAAGGAGGTCTTTTTGACCATGATTATGAAGTCGGTGATGGCGGGTGAGTAGACGGCGCCGCCGGCACAGGGTCCCATAACCACCGATATCTGGGGAATGACGCCGCTTGATACCACATTGCGCCAGAAGATGTCGCCGTATCCCGCCAGAGAAGCGACGCCTTCCTGAATCCGCGCACCGCCAGAGTCGTTTAAGCCGACAACAGGGGCACCGTTACGCAGCGCCAAATCCATTATCTTGCACACTTTCTTGGCGAACATCTCCGACAGCGAACCCCCGAAAACCGTGAAGTCCTGACTGAACACATATACGAGCCGCCCGTCTATCTTGCCGAATCCCGTCACAACGCCATCGCCCAGAAACTTCTTCTTTTCCATTCCGAAATCGCTGCAGCGGTGCTCAACGAACATATCCGTCTCAACAAATGTCCCGTTATCCAGCAGACGCTCAATCCGCTCCCGTGCTGTCAGTTTGCCCTTTTTATGCTGCGCTTCAATACGCGCCTCCCCACCGCCCAGCATCGCCTCCGCACGACGCCTCCTCAAATCCTCAATTTTCTCCCTCACCGTCCTCATCTGCCTCTCCTTATTGTGATTTTGGAGACATTATCCGCTCACAAAACGCTTTCCTCAAGATATGGCTTGTTTTGCCATAGGTTAAGCAGTCGGCGTGCGGTTGCTATCTCCTGCCAGAGAGGTCTGTCCTGCAAAAGAGGTGGTATATTTTGGGCGAAACGCGCATAGAGGGAACGGGTGCCATCTCCGAGTTGGGCGGTCTTAAGTTCTTTTTCTTTGAGGCGCAGGAAGAGCGCTTGGTAGGCGCAGAGGGCGAGGATTGCGGCGAGGTCGGCGCAGGCTTCAAGGGCAGCCAGTGTTGCGCGTCCCGAAAGCGGCGCCAGCGCCACCACATCTTCCTGTCCCGCAGATGTCGGCAGAGAATGAGCCGTTGTTGCCGCCTGCATCCTGCATTCCGCTGTCAGGTCAACGGCGGTGTATTGAAGCAGCATAAGTCCGCTGTTCAAGCCTGGTTGGGGGGTGAGGAAAGGCGGCAGTCCACGGTTGGTCTTTGCATCAAGAAGAAGCGCGGTGAGGCGTTCCGCCAGGTTCGCAGCCGAGACCAGCGCCGCTCTTGTGCAGTCCAACGCCCAGCCCAGAACCTGCCCGTGAAAGTTGCCTGCAGAGACCGCTTTGTTGGGATAGGGCAAATCGGGCAGCACAAGCGGGTTGTCGGAGGCGGAGTTTATCTCTGTGGTGAGGATGCGGCGCAAAAGCGGCAGCGCCTCCTCAAGGACGCCAAGCACCTGCGGCGCGCAGCGAAGGGAGTAAGGGTCCTGAACGGCACCGAACTTTGCGGCAGGGTTGCTCACCGACTGCGCCACATCCATCTGCCGCACAAGGTCGGAGTTGGCAACAAGCCTGCGCAGTCTCTTGGCGACCTTGGCTTGACCGCGTTGGGGGCGTGTATCCATCGCCTCACCGCACCACGCCGCCGCAAAACCCCTCATCGCCTCAGCCGCTAACGCCACTCCACTCTCCAGCGCCGAAAGCACCGCCTCACCACGCAGCAGCGCAAGACACCCAAGCGCCGCACTGAACGATGTCCCATTTATGAACCCCAACCCCTCTTTTGCCTCCAGAACCAGACGCTCAAGTCCCACCCGTGATGCCGCTTCTATGCCGCTTGCAAGGCGCCAACCGTCTCTCCAGAACCACGCAAGTCCGCTCAAACGCCGCGCTTCCTGCTCCTCCTCGCGGGAGAGTTTTCCTGCACGCGCTTTGGCGGCAAGCAGCCTCTCTCTCTGGCGCACCTCCGCATCAGGGGGGGCTGTCAAAACAAACGCCATATGCGCAAGCGGCACAAGGTCACCTGACGCCCCCACAGAACCGCGTGATGGGACAACAGGCACCAAGCCGCGGTTGAGCGCGCCACAAAGCAGGTCCACCAGTTGAGGGCGCACCCCGCTTACCCCCTTTGCGAGACTGTTTGCGCGTATAAGCATAGCCGCGCGCACCACATCACGCCCGAAAGGTTCGCCCACCCCACAGCAGTGCGACTCTATCAGGTTGCGCTGAAGTTGCCGCACCTGTTTTGCGTCAATCACCTTATCGGCATTGGCGCCAAAGCCCGTTGTCAGCCCGTATATGACCATCCGCCGCGACACCGCCTGTTCCACAAACCGCCGCGAACGCTCCATCCGCTTTAACGCATCCTCGCTTAACCTCACTTCCACCTCGCCGATGCGCCCTTCTGCCACCTCGCACACCGCATCAGGCGTTAGGCTCTCTCCGTCCAGTTTGTGTGTTCGCATAGCGCGCCTCCTTCTGCATAAATGATAACAGCAAGGTGATGATGTGTTAAGTCTGGCGTAAAGTTTCTGGTCACAACGCCCTTTTTCGGATATGATGGAAGGCAAAGGAGGTTGTTGATGCGCTGTGTGGTGGCTGTTGCAGCGGTTGTCGTCTGTGGGGTGCTCTTTGCGCAGGCGGGCAAGTTGGATGTCCGCTGGCGGATATGGGAGCCTGAGGCGAGCGCTGCGCTTGAAGCCGACTCCGACACACTCGCATCCGATGCGATACGCCCCAAAACCTTCGGATGGAATCGCGACAAAGCGTTGGACAGGTTTGATGTGACCTTGCCTTGGCGCCGCAGCAGAATATGTCTTGCCTGGTGGCAGGCAATCTATGCAGGTAGTCAGGATTTGAGCAATATCTTCACCTACGCGGGCGTCCAGTATGACCCCGGCACATCGCTTTACTGCCGCTTCAGAACGCTCAACTATTCGGCACGGTGGGAGTATGACCTGACCACCGCTGGACGGTCTGCTGTGATTTCCGGCGGCTTTGGGCTGCTCTTTTCCCGCTATTATCTGCGTCTTGAAGGCACCGCATCGGGACTGCCTCAGCACAATGTCTGGCGCTTTGACCGCACCTTCCCTTATCTGTCGCTCTCCATCTATACCGTCGCCCGCACAAAAATGGGCAACCTTTTTGTTGGAGCGTCTGTCCTCTTCTCAGGCGGTCTCAAATTCGGCTCCACACGCCTTAAATCCTTTTCAGAAACCTGCCTCTTCTTCAACCTCGCAATAAGCGGAGTGGGTATTCAGTTGGGATTTGTCAACCACTCCCTTGAGACAAGCATCGCCACAGGTTCGCTGCGCCACAGAATCCGCTACTCAATGCCGGGACCGTTTATAGGGTTTTCGGTATGGTTTTAAGGAAGAGATATCTCATCTTTGCGGTAGCAGCGTTTGGAGCAGGTCTTGCGGCAAGGCTTCTTGCGCCGCTCCATTTTGGGGTCGCATCCGTTCTGCTGGGTGGGGGATGCGCTGCCGCCGCACAGCCCAAACGCCCTCTCCCAACCCTTGCCGTGCTCTCTGCCGCCGCTGTCCCCTTCCTCCTGCCCCATCCAACTGTGGCGTTGCTTTTTGTCGTCTGCTGGTGGTTCGTGGGGCTTGTTGCAGCCCTGCCCTCGCTCAAAGTGAGGCAAGAGGTGGCAACGCTGCTGGCGTTGACGGTCTTTGGGGTTTTGTGCGCACTGCCACTTGGTTCGGCGGTGCTGCCTGAGGGGGTGCGCAGTGGTGCGGCACAGTTTCTGGTGGATGGTAGCCCTCTGGCGGCGGCGCTTTATGGGGTGGGTTACGACTGGCTGCGCCGACCCTTGCTTTATGACCGCATCCCTCTTGGGGCGTATTACCCTTTCAGTGAGCCAACCCCACTGCGGACCGCGCTGTGGTTTCTGCTTGCTGCTGTGCCACTGCAGGTCGCCTTTCTGCTGGTTAGGAGAAAACGCCTTGCACGAGGTGGCACTGGTAGTTGACTGCGGCAGAGATATAGGCAGGCTGCGTCTGCTGTGGCAGCAGGTGCCGGAGGGGTTCAGGGTGTGGTTTGTGGCAACGGGTGAGGCGGTTATGGGTGAGGCGGGGAGTGCGGTGCGTGAGTTGACGGCACACAGTGACAGAGTAAGGACGGTGGCGATGTTTGATGAGGGTCGGGGGTGGGCGGAGTCGGTGGGGACGGCGGTGCGGGGAATGGTGTCGGTGCTGGGGCGGCTTGGAGTGAGGGGGGTTGTGACATATGGTGCAACAGCAGGGGCGGTGGCGGCAGCGTTCGCCGCCAAACTGCTCGCACTCCCCCATCTCCACATCCTCCGCGGCGACGAAGACCACCCTTTCTGCAATACGCATCTCGCCGCACTTCTTGCTTCAAAAACACTTCGCGGACCGCGCCTCATCCGCCAGCAACCTCTGCAGAAAACCGCATCTTACACCCTCTGCCTCCTTGACCCCTTCAACACACTCAAATTTAAGCGGCTCTACAAAACAGCATATGATGTGCTGGCAGAGCAGGAAGGAGAAAAAATCCTAATTTGTGCGGAGCGCGACAATTTGGCACTGCGTCCCTTGAAGAAACTGCCGAACCTTCTCTACAGAAAAGCGGTCTCATATGATGAGTTGCTTTCAGCACTTGAAAAAGCGCAAGTTTTTGTCACAAACACCGAGGTGGCGTTTCTTGAGGCAAAGGCTTGCGGGATAGGGGTGATTTTTGTGGATGAGTGGGGCAGGCGCTTAATTAGAGGTGGCGAGCGTAGCACCGTAGGGGTTGTGTGGGATGGAGTGGAGGATGTGTGGCGGGTGTTGGCGTCTTTCAAGTTGGGAGTTGAAAGGAGAGGGTTGCGGCGTGGCTGAAAAGAAAGCGCCTCTACCTGTCAAGTTGTTCTGCGGTCTGATACGCAACGATGATGTTGACGCGGGGGAGGTGGAGGGTGCCCTGCGGGCGCACTTTGGGGCTGTGGAGATGCGGTTTGGACCGCACCGCTTTGACACCTACACAAAATTTTACTGCAAGGAGATGGGGGAGCCGTTGTGGCGCCATTTTTTCGCCTTTGAGAGGCTCGTCGGTCCTGATTTTTTGGTGCGGGCAAAGTCAGTGACAAACGAACTTGAGCGACGCTGGTTGAGAGGAGGGCGGCGTTGTGTCAATCTTGACCCAGGCTATATTCATCCTGCCCGCCTTGTGTTGGCGTCCTGCAAGGACTTCGCACACAGGATATATCTGGGGTGTGGGGTTTACGCGGAGGTGACGCTTCTGTGGCGTGGCGGCACCTGGCAGGCGCTTGATTGGACATTCCCTGACTTTGCGGGTGGAGCATATTTTGAGTTTTTCACCACACTGCGCCAGCGCTATCTCCAATCGTTGAAAAAGCAGGGCAGAAAAGGGTAAAATAAAGGCGTTTTGGGAGTATGGATATGCGTGTTCTGGTTTTTTGTATCACTGTTGGTCTTATCTTTGCGCAGGGGGAGGAGAAGCAGCAGCCGAAGGAGCCATCTGTTGAGGAGCAATTGCTGCAGAAGGTGCGGCAGGATTGGCGGTCTGCGGTGAAGGATGCTCTGAAACTGGCGGGCGACAACAAGAAGGAACTCTTAAAAGCGCTGACCGAAGCGAAAGATGCGCTTGAGTTTGAGGTTGTTGCGTTTACGGTTGCGCAGAGCGCGCGCCGATATTTCGGCTATCCGCCGCGACCTCAACTGGACTGCCGCAATCTGACGGCGCAGATGATTCTGAAGAACGCGCGTCTGGCGATAGAGGCGTGGCGCAAATGGCCGTGGGCAAAAAAACTTGACAAAGACAAGTTCCTGCGCTTTGTGGCAGCCTACCGCAACGAGACCGAAAAGGTCTGCGAGTTTCGCGAACACATACTTGGGATAAGCGATTTGGCGCAGAAGGTATCGGAGTTTGCGAAGCGCTACGAGGCGGCTGCTGATGAGGAGAAAGCCAAAGTCTTCCGCGAGTTGGTATGGTTCATAAACACGGGTTGGCTTGCGAAGAAGATAAGTTACAAACCGCGGCGGCTACCAGACCTCAACCCCGTTGAGACGCTCAAACAGGGTTGGGGACGCTGCACCGACTTAACCAACACGCTTGTGGCTGTCCTGCGCACATACGGAATCGCCGCCACATCTGCCCGCTGCCCTTGGTGGCCGAAGGAAGACGGCAACCATCTTTGGACGGTCGTCTGGTCGCCTGATGAGAAGAAATGGCTGAGCATAGACAGCGCCTGCGGCGGCAGTCTTGACAGCGAGAACTATTTCAAGAAGTTTATGTTTTCGGCAAAGCGTCCAGTATCAAAGGTTTTCGTCAGCGTTCCTGGTGAGGAGCGCGGAGAGAACAAGAAGCGCTGCGGGGACGACATCCGCGCCCTCCCTCCGACATTCGCCTGGTATCTCCTCGGTCGCCCCGCCGTTGACTGGACGGATAAGTTCGCCAAGGTGGTGGACATCCAATATAAAGGGCTTGAACGGGGAAAGCGCTATTTCCTTGGGGTGCTGAACGCAGGTGCGTGGCGTGCGGTTGACACCGCCGTCGCTAACGACGATGGGGTGGCGACTTTTCACAAGGTAGGCGCACAGGTGGAGTTGCTTTATGCCGTCTGCAAACTGCAACTCGTTCCCACACGCCGTGGTCTGCGTCCTGCTCTTGCCCCCGTCGGCTCACCCTTCATCCTCCATACTGATGGTTCCCGCAAGGCGATTGTGCTTCCCTCAAAGTTCAACGGCGAGAAGAAGGAGATGGAGGTTCCCAACCTGCCGGCAGAACGCGAATATACCCTCTATGTTTGGACAAAGAAAGGCTGGAAGAAAGCGGCAAAATCCAAGACCGACAAGGAGGGCAAAGCCCACCTTAAAGATATGATACCTGGGGCGCTTTATATCCTTGTCTACAAGAGCAAGAAAGGGCAGTTGCGGGCGCTGCGACCATTCGTTGTGGAGCAGTAATATGGTGTTTCTGCTGCTTTTGCTGCCGCTTTTTTCGGGGGAGGATGACCTGGCATCGGCGCTGCTTGATGAGATGGTGTTCGGGCGGGTGAAGGAGGCGCGGATGCGCTACCTTGAGGCGGCACACAAACTGTCGGGGCGCTTAAGAGAGGTGGCGCTCTGCCGTGCCGCGTTCTGCCTTGAAAAAGCAGGGCAGAAAAAGGCGGCTCTGGCGGAATACCGTGCGCTCATCAAGCGCGTAAAAGAGCCCGACATAGTCGCCGCCGTCAAGAATGCCGAAGCCAGACTCGCCGCCGTCGTTGAAGGTCCACACGCGCTCCTTGAGACAGCAAGAAAACATCTCGCCTGCCTCAAACGCGCAGCAAAAGAGCAGACGCCTCTTATGCTTGAGGCGCTGTCACATCTCCCTTATGCCAAGATTGCCGTCGCCATAAGAGCATATCTGCGCGGCTGCCGACTTTATGAGAAAGGAGACTACGCGCAGGCGTTGAAGGTGCTGAAGCAGGCGTGGCCGCTTCCCTTCTCAAAGGCGATGCTTGAACGCACAGAATATGTTCTGTCAGGTCGCGGCACACCTTCCCCCCCAACAAAGACCCCGAAAGAGGAGGTGGAGAATTACCTGTCGGCGTTGCTCAAAAAAGCCGCGCAAATGTCGGGCAAAAACCGCTTTGAAGCGCTCTACCGACTCCTCTGGCTGGGAATGCTGTCAGGGCAGAAACACTTTTTTGAAACGGTGTGGAAACAGACCGTTCCCTACGCCAAGGATGTTCTGGGAGAGTTGTGTGGGGTGTGGGAATCGGTGATGGATGATGCGAGGAAAGTGGCGGAGAAGTTGCGTTTTTCGTTTCTCGGTGGCGGGAGCGCCGGAAAGAAATTGGAAGAAAGACCGATTCGCGTGGGGTTGTATCTTTTCAGCAAGGGCGAGCCTGAAGAAGCGGTTTTTGAGAAGGAAGGGGCATATATGGTGGGCGTTGTGGCGCAGGATAAGGTAAGAGGCTTTGCGCCGTTTGCGGCGGGAGAAGCCAAAAAATCGCCCTTCAAACTCACATTAAAGCCTGAAGGCAGGTTTGTCTGCAATGGTATGCGGCTTTTACAAATTGAGGTGCGGGGAGAAGTTGGCGGCACAGGGAATGTTCAGATAAGGGTTGCGTGGGAGATTGATGGACGGCGGCTTGAAGAGAGCGCGTGCCATAAATGGAAGCCCATCCCCGGCGTTGCCGAACTATTTGGTGGGTGGAAAGTGGACGGTGGTCGGCTCTATTTGGTTTTCAAGCGATGAGGGTGCTTGTGGTTCGCCTGACGGCGCTTGGGGATGTGGCACGCGCAGCGGAAGCAGCGTGGGCGCTCGCAGCCGCAGGACACAAAGTGGAGTGGGTGGTTGAAGAGCAGTTCGCCGCATTTCTTCAGGCATTGCCATTCGTGGAGAACATCTACCCGCTGCCGCGACGACGATGGCTCAAGAACTTGAAAAATCCTTTTATGATACCCGCAGTTCTCAAAGAAGGCGCAGACTTACTGCTTGACTTGAGGGACAGGCGTTTTGCGGCGGCTTTTGATTTTCAGGGCAACTTCAGAAGCGGGATGGTCACTTTTTTGAGCGGAGCACGCCGCCGCGTCGGATTCGCCCATCGTGCAACATACGAGGCAGCCTCGCTTTTCTACACAAAAAGGGTGCGTCTGCCGCGGCGACGGCTCCACCGCGTTATGCAGTCGTTTGCGCTCCTGCGCCCGTTCGGCATAACCCCACCACAAGCACCACCACCTGTCTCCATCCAACCCCAATTCTTGCGCTCTGTGGAAGAGTTTCTTTATCAGCATAAAGCGCTTGGCAAACCGCTTGTGGTGATGCATCCCGGGGTGAGCGGCTTTGGGGCATATAAGAGGTGGGAAGCGAGGCGTTATGGTGAGTTGGCGCTGCGGCTTAAGGAGCGCTTTGGGGTTTTTGTGGCGCTGACATGGGCTGGGGCGGAGTATGAAACAGCGCTTGTCGCAGCGCGGGCAAGCAAGGACGCAGCCGTCGTCGCACCGCGCTTCCCCGATATCCGCTCCCTGCTGGCACTGATTCGGCGTGCATCACTCCTTGTTGCTGCAGACACAGGTCCCGCCCACCTCGCCGCACTCCTGCGCACACCCACCGTCACCCTCTTCGGTCCCAAAAACCCACAAATCTACCGCCCCTGGGGACCAGGTGAGGTCGTCACCGCCGATGTCCCCTGCCGTCCCTGCAACAAGCGCAAATGCAAAGACCCTATATGCATGCGCTCCATTACGGTGGATATGGTCTATCAGGCTTGCGTCTCTGTGCTCGCACCACTCCTTTCCCAATAAATGCGGTGCAATTGCGCCTTATGTGGCAAGGGGATTTGACAAAAGGCTTGTCTGCTGCTATTGTTTTGTTTGAGGTTGGTTAGGAGGTGAGCGATGAAGAAGAAGATTCATCCAAAGTATGTGGAGTGCGAGGTGATATGCGGCTGTGGCAACAGATGGAAGACACGCTCCACCCGCCCCAAAATAGTGGTGGAGGTCTGCTCCAAGTGCCATCCGTTCTTCACAGGACAGCATAAGTTTGTGGACACAGCAGGTCGTGTTGAGCGCTTCCAGAAGAAGTATGAGGGCTGGTCAGCGGAGAAGTTGGTAAAGAAAGCGAAAAAGCGTGCGAAGAAGGGGGCAAAGTGAGGTGAGGGATAGGTGGAGCGCCTTGAACAGATAAAGAAGCGATATGAGCAACTGCAGAAGGAGTTGAGCAATCCCGACCTGATGCGGGACAGGATAAGTTATGAGGAGAAGGCGCGCGAGGCGGGTCGTTTGGGGAAGATAGTGACGCTTTATGATGCGCTTGTTCGCGTGGAGGAGCGGATAAAGCAGGCGGAAGATGTTCTGCGGGATGAGGCGGATGCGGAGTTGAGGGAGTTGGCGCAAGAGGAATTGGCGGAGGCAAGGGGGGAGAGGAAGCGCCTGTTGGATGAGTTGGCGGGGCTTCTGGGCGGTGAGGAGAAGGCGGCGGCAAGGGTGATAATGGAGATACGGGCGGGGACAGGGGGAGAGGAAGCCGCACTTTTTGCCGCCGACCTTATGCGAATGTATCTTAAATTTTTCCAGAAGCATAACTTGAAGCACGAGATACTGGATTCCACGCCGACGGAGTTGGGCGGTTTCAAGGAGGTGATAGTGGCGGTGGAAGGGCGCGATGCGTGGCGCCTGCTGCACAACGAGGCGGGAACACACAGGGTGCAGCGCGTGCCTGTGACGGAGTCGCAGGGGCGGATTCACACATCTGCCGCCACGGTGGCGGTGCTCCCAGAACCCGAAGATGTGGAGTTGCGCATACCCGATGAGGACCTGCGAATAGAGCGGATAAAGGGGGGCGGACCTGGTGGGCAGTCAATAAACAAGACATCAAGCGCTGTGAGGGTAACACATCTGCCCACAGGAATGACGGTTTACTGTCAGGATGAGCGCAGTCAGCATAGGAACCTGCAGAAGGCGATGCGGATATTGCGCAGTCGGTTATATGAGATGGAGCGGCGCAAGCGAGAGGAGGAGGTGAGCAGCAGAAGACGACAGATGGTGGGCAGTGGTGACCGTTCCGAAAAAATCCGCACCTACAACTTTCCACAGAACCGAGTCACCGACCACCGCATCGGACTGACCCTCTATAAACTGGATGAGGTGATGGAGGGCAACTTGGAGGAGATAGTGAAAGCGTTACTTGAAGCAGAAAAAGAGGAGCGTTTGAGGAGGGTTGGTCTTGGAGGGGGTGGCGAAGGATGAGGGGACGGTGCTGCGGCTTTTGGTGGTCGCCAGCGGCGTTCTGGCGCGTGCGGGGATAGAGCAACCGCGTTTTGAGGCAGAGATTCTTCTTCGGAACGCGATGAGGCTGCCCGACAGAGCGCTGCTTTATGTTGAGCCGCAGCGCAAACCGACCCGCGCCGCCCGCAGACGCTTCTTTGATTTCGTATCCCGCCGCGCCGCAGGTGAACCTCTCCCCTACATCATCGGCGAAAAAGAGTTTTTCTCCCTCCCCTTTTATGTCACAAAGGATGTTCTCATCCCACGCCCTGTTACGGAGCACCTTGTTGAGGCGTGTCTGCGCTGGCTGCGCCGTCAGGAGAAGAAGCGCCTGCTGGTGCTGGACATAGGCACAGGAAGCGGCAACATCGCAGTCTCCCTTGCCGTCAACAACCCTTATGTGCGCGTTGTGGCAACCGACATAAGCCACGCCGCCCTCCTTGTGGCAAAGCGCAACGCCCGCAGACACCGCGTCGCCACCCGTATCCGTTTTGTCTGCTGCGACATAGTCGCATCCATCAATCCCAAAATCCGTTTTGACCTCCTTGTCTCAAACCCGCCCTATGTCACAACAGCGGAGTTCAACGCTGTGCCGAAAGAGGTGCGGCGCGAACCGATGCTTGCCGTCTTCGCAGGCGATGACGGGCTCCTCTTTTACCGACGCATACTAAAGGAAGCAGCCCCGCTGCTGTCCGCTGATGGTCTGCTTGCTCTTGAGTTGAACCCCAACACGGTTTCGGCGGTCAAAGATTTGGTGTTGGAGGCGGGTTTTACCTATCTTATGTCTCTTCCCGACCTTTACGGTCAGAAGCGCGTTCTGCTGGCACACCGCTAATCCGCTGTCGGCAGAAACTTCGTCATCACAAGCACATTCTGCAGACCTTTTTGGTAGTTATATGTCACCTCATCCATCACAGAAGAGAGGAACAGCACATCAATTTCCCGTCTTGCGTCGTCGTCGCGAATTGAACCGAATGTCTGCTCATCAAGGCGGTTATCAAAACGGGTTTCGGAGTCCTCAATCATAATCCGCACGCGCACCTCATCAATGTCAATAATGAGTTGAAGGTGTGCCTCTTCAGACGCAAATCGCTTTGCGTTCTCAATAACCGCTGTCAGAACCTCGTCAATGCAGAGCAGCACAAGCCCCTTGTCGTAGTCATCCAGCGCGGCATCTTCCATCGCCTCGCGCGAAAAGACACGTAACTCCTCCAGCCCCTTCTCACTGCGCGGGGCAACCGCAGCGTGCCTTACACTCTTATGAATCATAGGGCAAGACCCCACTTTGACAGAAATTTATACCCCCAAAACCTCTTGAGGCAACAGTTTTTCAGGGGATTTACCAAAAATTTATACCTCAACAATAGTCGCACCGAATATCCCCCGTCTGCGCATCGCAAATCTTGTATCAAACACCACCCTTGCCTCCGTCAGACTCTCGTAGTCAACCGCATCGTGGTCGCTCACTATCACCAACGCTTTTTCAGAAAGCCCGTCAAGTTCGGTTGAGACCATCCCCGCAAACTCTGGATAAAGACGCAGTTTCGGCAGTCTCGGAACGAGAGGGTCATAATAGGAAACGGAAGCGCCCACCGACTTCAAAAGGCGCATTATGGGAAAGGCGGGAGACTCCCTTGTGTCCGCTATGTTGGGTTTGTATGCAACACCAACTATGACGAACGGGGTGTCAGAGGGCTTTATGCCCCTTTTTGCGCATTCCGTCAGGATGCGCCAGACAATCCTGCCCGCCAACTGACGGTTTATCCTCCCTGCCAACTCCACAAAATCGCACTCCAGACCAACCTGCTTCGCACGCCACGCAAGGTAGAACGGGTCAACAGGAACGCAATGCCCCCCAAACCCCGGTCCCGGCAAAAACTTCATAAACCCAAACGGCTTTGTCGCCGCCGCCTCTATCGCCTCGTATGTGTCAACACCAAGTTTCAGAAAAACCTCTTTCAACTCGTTGACGAGCGCTATGTTTACAGCGCGAAATATGTTCTCCAGCATCTTCACCGCTTCCGCCGTTTGGGTGTTTGAGACACGCACCACTTTCGGCGTGAATGTCTCATAGAACGCAGCCGCCACATCAAGCGACGCTTCCCCCACACCCCCCACAACACGCGGAATATCCCCTATACGGCGCCCCTCGCTGCCAGGGTCATAGCGGTGCGGCGCATATGCAAGATAGAAATCCTCCCCCGCTGTCAGACCAGACCCCTCCAGTATCGGGCGCAGAACCTCCTCTGTTGTCCCAGGATATGTTGTTGACTCAAGCACCACCAACTGCTCTCTGCGCAGATGCCGCGCCAGCCATTCAGCCGTCTGCCTCACCGCCGTCAAATCGGGAATGTTGTTCTCATCCAGTGGCGTTGGCAGACATAGCAGAACCACATCGCTTTCTGCCGCCTCATCCGTATATCCTGTGGGAACGAAATCTCCGCTGCTTAAGGCTTGTTTGAGTTCGCACTCCCCAACACCCCAGACATAGGGGCGGCAGGCGCGCAGCGATTCCACCTTCTGTCTATCAATATCAACCGCAAAGACGCGAAAACCTGTTCGCCACAGCGTCAGAGCAAGGGGCAGTCCCACATAACCGCAGCCGATAACGGATACCTGCGCGCGACGGCTCTCTATCAAACCCAGCAACTTCTCGCTCATTGAGATGGCGGCTCCAGATTTGATGAATCAGCGCCTCCCTCATCCGCCTCTTCTGTCTGCTGGGATGCCTCATCAGAGCGTTGCTCGCCCTGTTGAGGTTTTTGTGCAACTCCAGCACCCCGTGCTTGGGGGCGCCTGCGCGCATATGGGTATTTTCTTTTCGGCGCCGGTTTGCCAAAGAGTGCCCCGCCAAGAAGTCCCCCCAGTATTGAGGTCATCGCCAGTGCCGCTATCGTGTAAAGCAGATATATCAGATACCAGTCGCTCGTCTTGCCCCCCATCTCGTCCGCTTTCAAGTCAATCTCCTCCTTGGTGAGCGGCAGCACCTTTCCACGCACAACCGGCATCTGCACACTCTCAAGCCGCTTCACCAAATCCTTGCGGATAAAGTCAGGGTAAATCTTTTTGCGGTAGGATATGTTGAGGAAGGAAGTGGAGAAGGTCGCGGCAAGGACAATCACAATAGCCACAGCGCCTGACAGGAAGCCGAGAACCGCGCCTTGGATAGGGTTGAAGTAAGGATAGCGGCGGCTCAAGATGTAAGTTGCCATAACGCCGCCCACAAAGCCCCACCAATAATAGAAGAAATTCATCAGTTCCGTATATGGCGCCGCACTCAATATCCCCATCAACACCCCCGCCCATATAAACGGCTTGTAGAAACTCACCTTCTTTCTCTTCTTTTCCTCTGCCACAAGATGCCCTCCAATGTGGCTTTAATCTTGCCGTCATTTTGGCAAAATGTCAACCCTTTTGGCGGTTGCGTAAGCGGTTGATTTCTGGTTTAAGGACAGCAGCGTCGTTAAAATAGTCTCGGAGTCAGGGAGGAATTTTCGTGACGGTTACAGCAGTTGTGGGACTTCAATGGGGTGATGAGGGCAAAGGGAAGTTGGTGGACGCCTTGGCGGCGCACACCGATTATGTCGTCCGCTACGCCAGCGGTTCAAACGCCGGGCACACCGTCATCGTCAACGGCAGGCGGTTTGTCTTCCACATCATCCCATCAGGAATCCTTCACGACCGCACAACCTGCCTTGTCTGCCGCGGTGTCGCCTTTGACCCAGAATCCTTCTTCTCTGAGTTGAAAACTCTTGAGGAAGCGGGGATTGCTTACGAGAACAGGTTGTGGATATCCCAGCGCGCCCATCTTGTGCTGCCCCTTCACAAGATGGAAGATGAAGCGCTGGACAGACTTCTGGGCATAGGCACCACAAAGCGTGGCGTAGGTCCCTGCTATGCCGACAGAGCATACCGTCTGGGCATTCGGGTGGTTGACCTTTACTCCCCCACAATCTTGAAGCAGCGGATAAAGACCCTGCTTGAGGTGAAGAGTCCACTTCTGATGAAGGCGCAAATTGAGCCACCGTCTTTTGAGTATCTGTTTTCGTGGTGCGAAGATGTGGCACAGAGACTGCAGAAATTCGTCGCCAGCACCGCCGCAATCCTGCAGAAAGCCCTCAACAGTGGAGCAGAAATCCTGCTTGAAGGCGCTCAAGGCGTTATGCTGGACATTGACCACGGCACATATCCGTATGTCACATCCTGCCATCCTGCAACGGACGGCATTTCAAGCGGCTGTGGGGTAAATGTCGTTCCGCAACGGGTGATAGGCGTTCTGAAGTGCTATACCACGAGGGTGGGCGCAGGACCGTTCCCGACAGAAGAGGAAGGAGATGTTGGGGAGACTCTGCGCAGACGGGGTGGCGAGTTTGGCGCCACAACCAACCGTCCCAGACGGTGCGGCTGGCTTGACCTGCCCGCCTTAAGATATGCCTGCCGCATCGCCGCCCCCACACACCTTTTTGTCACAAAACTTGATGTGCTCGCTGGGTTGGAAAAGATAAAAGTTTGCAACGCCTACCGCGTAGGGTCAGATGTGATGACAGAGTTTCCTGCAGACATCGGCTCTCTTGCGGATGTTGAGCCGCTCTTTAAGGTGTTTTGCGGCTGGGGTGGTCTCAAAGGGGTGGATGCATTTTCACGCCTGCCGTCCGAGGCGCTTGAGTTTCTATCATTTATTGAGGGGGAGTTGGGTGTTAAGGTGAGTGGCGTTTCGGTGGGGGGTGAGCGAAAGGAGTTGCTGGAGAGGGAGTCTTGAGACCACAGGTTGTGGGGATAGTGATGGACGGCAACGGGAGATGGGCAAGACAGCGTGGTCTGCCGCGCGTTGAGGGGCACCGTCAGGGTGCGCGTGCTGTCTTCCGCACCGTTGAAAACGCACTTGTTCTCAACATCAAACATCTCATCCTTTACGCCTTCAGCACCGAGAACTGGAAACGCCCTTACGAGGAGGTCTCTTTCCTTTTTTCGCTTCTTAAAAAGCATATAGTGCTGCAGGAGCGGCGGATAATGGAGTTGGGTGTCAGGTTTTGCGCCATAGGTCGGCGGGATGGTCTGCCTGCCGACCTTGTAGCCGCTTTGGAGCGTCTTGAGCGCAAGACAGCACAGAATAATAGGATAAGCGTCTATCTTGCGCTCAACTACGGCGGGAGGGCAGAAATTGCGGACGCGGCGGCAAAACTTGCCGCGCGCTCCCTCCCCATCACCCCCCACACCATATCGCAGGCGCTGTATGCCCCGCAAATCGCTGAATGCGACCTGATAATCCGCACCGCGGGAGAAAAGCGCCTGTCAAATTTCCTTTTGTGGCAGGCGGCATATGCGGAGTTGGTATTCTTGGATGTTTTATGGCCTGATTTTGGATATGAGCATTTTGCGTTGGCGGTAGAGGAGTTTTCGCGGCGGAAGCGCCGTTTTGGAGGGCTGTAGTTGGGGCGTGTCTCGGGCGTCAAGGTGGCGTCAGGTTTTGCAGCAGCCGCCTGTGTGTTTGCGGTTCTCGGCTTGGATGCTTTGTGGACACGGGGATGGGCGCTTTTTGCCCTCTTTGGGGTTATCTGTCTTGGCGCCTCCGTTGAGGCGGCAAAAATGCTGCAAAAGCGTCACAAAGTTCCCACCGTCTTTGTTACCACAGCCGCTTTTGCTCTTTATCTGCTCTCTGCACCGCCTTTTAAGCCTGCTTTGCTGATTTCTGCGCTACCATTGCTGCTGTTTTTTTCTATTGTGAGCGCGTTTTTGGTTTTTCTCTGCCGGCGGGGTGAGACGGATGGCGCGGCGTTGGCGTTGACCGTGTTTCTTCCCTTCTACATCGGCGGGGGGCTGGCTTTCTTAAGCCTTCTTAACCGCGCAGGGCAAGCCTACAACCCCGCATATCCTGCCCTCTTCATTTTTATCGTGAAGGCAAACGACATATGCGGTTATCTGCTCGGTTCGTCATTGGGGCGTCACAAACTTCATCCTGTGAGTCCCGCCAAGACGGTTGAGGGATCACTTTTTGGTGTTGCCGGCGGGGTGGGGGTTGCCTATCTTACTGCGGCGCTCTTTGGCATAAAGTTTCCTGCATTGTTGCTTTTGCCGTTTGCGCTTGCCTGCGGGGTGTTCGGGCAGATGGGCGATTTGGGCGAGTCGCTTCTGAAGCGCTACAGCGGAGTAAAGGACAGCGCCGACCTGATACCGGGTTCGGGAGGTCTACTTGACTTTTGCGACTGTTTCCTTCTTGCCGCGCCGGTTGCTTTCTTCCTCCTTAAGGGGATAACAGTTCTATGAGGGTGCTCCATCTTGTGACACGGCTCAATTTGGGCGGGGTCGCCCGACCACTGGCAGAATTTGTCCCTCGCCTTGACTGTGATGCCATAGTCGGTGCAGGCATTTGTATTGACGAACCCCAGATAGAGATGCCCTTTGATGTCGTGCGCTTGCGGCATCTTGCAAGACCGCTTTCTCCGCACCGCGATGCGCTGGCGCTGGCAGAAATCGTCTCCCTTACGCGCCGTTTCAAACCCCATCTTGTCCACACTCATATGTCCAAAGCGGGTTGGCTGGGACGCCTCGCCGCAAAAATGCTGGGAGTTCCTTGCATCCACACCTATT
>CAZPBO010000024.1:0-29323 GCA_964584815.1 uncultured Planctomycetota bacterium | reverse complement strand
GGCGATGGCGGTGGCGCCGCCACCTCCAAGACATAACGCCGCCAAACCGCGCTTCTTACCGTATGTCTTCAAAGCGTGAACAAGGGTTACTATCATCCGCGCACCTGTGCAACCTATCGGATGCCCCAAAGCCACAGCACCTCCGTGCACATTCAACCTCTCTTTTGGTATCTCAAGGTCGCGTGCCAGCGCAATTGTTGCCGTCGCAAACGGCTCGTTTATCTCTATTAAGTCAAACCAATCTATGGAGACATCCAGTTTCTTGAGCAGTTTCCGCACCGCACCGAGAGGAGCAAGCATCACCCATTTGGGGTCAATGCAGTTTGTGGCGTAGGCAAGGATACGCGCTTCAACCTTCATACCCAACTCTTTTGCGGTCTTTTCAGTGGCGACGACCATCGCCGCTGCGCCATCCGATATCTGGCTTGCGTTGCCTGCTGTCACAACACCGTCCTTTTTGAAGGCAGGTTTTAACTTTGCCATCTTTTCAAGGCTTGTGTCGCCGCGGATTCCCTCATCTTTATCCACTATTATCGGCTCTTTACCTTTCTTTTTGGGCGGTATCTCAATTGGCAGAATTTCGTTCTTGAATTTGCCTTCAATGGTGGCTTTGTGCGCCTTCTGGTGGCTCCAGAAACCGAACTCGTCTGCTTCTTGGCGTGTGATGTTGTATTTTTCAGCCACCAGTTCACCTGTTATGCCCATATGGAAGTCGTTGTAGTAGTCCCAGAGACCGTCGTAGACCATTGTGTCAACGAGTGTGGCGTTGCCGAGTCGTGCGCCGGCGCGTGCTTCGCGGATTATATAAGGACCGTTGGACATAGACTCCATACCACCTGCGACGACCAGATACTCATCGCCGCATTTGAGCGCTTGTGCAGCCAGCATAACGGCTTTCATCCCCGAGCCACAGACTTTGTTGACGGTGAAGGCGTTTGTTTTTTCTGCGTCAAGACCGGAAATGATGGAAGCCTGCCGAGCCGGGTTCTGTCCGATGCCTGCCGAGACGACATTACCCATGATAACTTCGGTGACGGCATCTTTTGGGACGGCAGCGCGGTTTATGGCTTCAGCAATCACCTTTGCGCCCAAATCCGGTGCCCGCAATGGGGAAAGCCCCCCCAGCATCCTACCTATTGCTGTTCTGACTGTTCCACCAATCACTATCTCCATAGAAACTCCTCCAAAACCAGCGGAGAAGTTTAACGATGAAGGTGTAGTGTGGCAACCAAAAGGCGGGATTGGGATGCGGGAGCAAAAGAAAGGGGCGCCGAAACGGCGCCCCCACATTGTCTCTCATCGGCGGCTCGGCTTACTTCACCTCGTGCTTGAACACAAGGTCGTTAATCATCTTGCGGAGTCGCTCCCGTTCTGCTATTAGTTTCTTCTCTGTCAGGGAGATTTGGGTGAGGATATTCTGAATTTGGTCTTCGGTCTCCATAAAGCGTTTTATGTAACGGGCGCGGAGTTGCTTTATGGCTTGGGTTTCGCCGCGGAGAACCTGCAGATTGGAGCGAAGGCGTGCTTGCTCTGAAACGAGGCGCTGATGCTGCGCCCGCATAGTGCGGATTCGCTCCTCAACCTGCGCCACTGTGCGACGCTGCTGGATTATCTCCCGTATCGCCTTGCGCTGTGCGTCGCTCAACCATCCTTTGCGCACAAACCACTCAAGACGCTTGCTGTCAAAGTTGCCTAATGCATAGTATTCGCTTGTGCGGGTGCGGAACTCTATCTTGATGACGGTCTCCTTCTTTGCGGGTGCGTCAAATTCAAACCGCAAAGAATTGCCCTCGCGTTTGGCTTTGGGGTTCATCAATTTCCACGCGCTGTCGTAAGGGTAGTCAAAGACGAGGTGTTTTTTGTCTTTTGTGTTGTTTTTAATGCGGACTTTCAGCGCTTTATACTGCCAGTAGAAGACGACGATGTAACCTTCTTGTGCGGCGAGCATATAGGCGCGGCGTGGCAGCGTCTCCCATTCCGTGCGCACCTCAACACCCTGCTCCACGGCAAAGCAGACCAAGCCTTTCTGGTCGGGTTCAAGACGCGGCAGCAATGCATTACCCAAAAATGTCCCTTCCTCATAGACTGAGGCAGGTCCTTCATCCAGCACCACATCTGATTTGTTGGTAATGCGCACCGCCTGATAGGGGTTTACCATACCCGAACCGTAGCGGAGATAGAGAACGCGGTCAGCGGGAATATCACGGGAGACAACCGGTATCATCGCCGACTTTTTGGAAAGGACGGTGACGGGATGGGTGATGCGGTAGACGAAGAAGGAGCCGAGTTTGCCGGTTGCGGCGGCGGCGACAACACCCGCGCCTATACCGTAGGCGTCAATATATCCTGCCGTTCCAAGGTTTTTGTTGGAGAGTGCGTCAAAAGACTTGCCTTTTGGAGCCTCTTTGCGCAACTTTCTTGCGGCGTAGGCTTCTTCTGCTTCTTTAAGTTCACGCGCTGCCCTACTCAGAGCCTTGCGCGCAAAAGCGGCGGGTTTTGTTGGCGGCGCCTGCGCAAAACCTCTCGGTCTCAACTCGCGACGACGCGTATAGACAGGACTGTAAAGGTCATATTTGAAGACCACAGGAACCCCTGCCATAAGCACCATCTGAACATCCTTCCAGTCCTCAAGGGTGGTGTTGTCAACAATAGCCCAGGACTGGCAGAGCGCTTTATCTTTCTTTAAGACGAAGCGATGAGAGGTTTTCCAGACGGGAATCTCAATGGTGTAGGCGATGAGGATTTCGCGCCTGCCTTTGCCTTTGCACTGGATGCGGATGGTTTTGCGGCGACGCTTAAATGACTCCGCAACCAGTTTGAGGTAGCGGGCAAGGTCTTTCTGAAGAGAGGGGTCAGAGAGTTTGAATGATGTAATCTCGCCGACATCAAAAGATGTGACAGCACCCTCTTTTGTCAGAACACTGACACGCCAGGATGTGACATCCTTTGAACGCTGATAACGCTCAACTCCGAGGATGCGCCCGACAACCTCTTTCCCAGAGGCGCTGAAGGTGGCTTCTGCTCCTTTGAATGTGGTCAGGGTGCCCACAAGTCCGCCGACATCGCGTCCACTGAATATCTCCTCCAGCAACTTCTCCCGTGGTGTCTTTGAGTCATAACCTATGTCGGCGATTATTCCACCGCTCTTGTCAATCACAACCAACGAGTTGAGGATGTCGGGGACTTGAGACTCGTCAAACTGCAACTCAATCACCGCGTCCCCTTCAACGGTGAAGACTTTCTCCACATAGCCGAGTCCCTGTTTGAAGAGGACGACGCGTGCGGTTTTCTGTTTGGGCGGCGCGGCAAGCGCAACCCCCAAACACAAAAGCACAAAAAGACCGACAGACCATCGCATAATCCAAACCTCCAAAAATGGGATTCACTAAGATTAGACACGGTAGGTGGCGCTGCGGTTCACCTCCGTCGCTATTTTCTTTTGACAAAGCGGATAATGTTTCCGCCGCGGGGATGGGGGGTGACCTCAAACTCCTCAAACGCTTTTGACGACTGTGGGAAAACGCTGTGAACGGCATCGGCGGGGAGCGTTTCCCCGTGGTCGCTGAAAACAACGGTCAACTCGTTCACATCAGGGGTAATGAGGACAGAGTAGGTGTTTTCCTCGCCTTGGTAGACGCGGTCTGCGATAACAGAGGCAACCTCTTCAACGGCGCTTTTGACAGCGGCGGCATCAGAAGCGCTGAACCCCAGTCTCTCCGCAACGGTTCCGACAAATCCTTTAAGCGCCTCACCCGCTATGGAATTTGAGGAGAGGATTATTTGAACAGGAATCGGCTTGTTGGGAGCGAAGAAACTGACATTGCCGGCGGAGTCAACGCTAATGGTTGTCTGGCAGCGTGGACATTTGAAGTTCCCCGTCCGAGGGATTTCAACATCCACGCCACAAGTGCCGCAGGGGACAACAATGGGGAATGCGGCTGTGGGTGCGGGTCGGCGTGGTGGTGCGGTTTTTGGGGGTGCTACAGGCTGGGGAGCAGGTTTTGCCGTAGGAGCGGCGGGTTTTGCCGTGGGAATGGGTTTGGCAGGTGCGGCGGGTGTGGGTTTGGCGGGCGGTGCCTTGGGCGCGGGTGCTGCTGTTGCCGCGCGGGCGGCAGGAGGTTTGCGGCGAGCGGTGGGAGCAGTGGGTCTCGCTTGTTTGGGTGTGGCTACAGGGCTGGGGCGCTTCACAACTGTGGGGGCGGTGGGGGAGACCGCGGGAGCAACCTTGGTCAGTCGCGCCAGCGCTTCTTGGGATGTCCCCACCATCTCAAAGAACTCGTGCAACCCCAACATCTCTATAACAATCTTAACCTTGGGTGGAACCTTAAGAAGCACTAGACCTCCACCCGCAGACCTGAAAGCATCAGCGTACTTGACAAGAGAGCCGAGCCCTGTTGAGTTGACATACTTTATCTTTGAGACATCAAGGACAAGTTTGTTGACACCTTGCCGACGCGCCTTTTCTAACTCCTGCTGGAATATATGGACTGTTGAAGCATCAATGGAGCCAACCAGTTCGGCAAGGAACACATCGCGGGCGCTCGCAAAACGAGAAAACCGTATCTTAAGGTCAGACATTACCCGCTCCTTAACTGCACACCTGCAAATATACGAATAAGGGTGGCTTGGGTCAACAATTTTGGCACGCCACGACAAAAATTCTTGTATGAGCCACGGTCTCCATTTATTATGCAGTCAGATAGGGGGGAGAAGTATGAACCTCACAAAAGAGCAGTTAGCAGTGGGTAGAGTGTTACTTGCAGAGGGTCCCATAACATCCGACTTTGTGGAAGAGCAGATTAAAAAAGCAGGGAAGGAAAGCGTGCTTGCAAAGGCTGTAAAGGCTTGCGGACATGTGTCGGAGTCGTTACTTGTAGCGGCGCTTCTGTCGTCCTACAGGATACCGCGTGTGCGTCTTGAAAAATACACCATACCTGATGAAGCCTTGAAGTTACTGACGACAGAGGACGCTCGCAGATTTCGGGTCATCCCATTAGGAAAGGTCGGTGCAATAACCTGTCTTGCCGTTGAGAATGTTTTTGACCTTGACCTACGCGTGGTTTATCAGTTGAGACGCATATTAGGCGGACCGGTTAAACTCTTTCAGGCTGCTCCACAGGAGATTGACCAAATGCTTGATAGGCACTATCCGCTGCCGCGGAAAGAGGTGGTAAAGGCAACGCCTCTTCCGACAGCCCCCAACAGAAAACGGCTCATCCCCATTGAGCACTCTTCAGGCTGGTGGCGTTATGTCCACACACGAGAAGGACCTATGAAAGCGGTGGTTATGGAGAATATGTGATATGGAGGAGAAAACATTCGGTCACGAGGAACTGGAAGGAGTGGAACCGATAAAGAACAAGGATTTGTTTGTTGAGCATCTTGAGGCGCGTTTTCGTGGCGCCAGGAGGCGACAGGTGCGCATCCGCTGCGATGTGGAGATAGTGCTGCGTAACTGGAACAAGGTGGACCACGGTCGCGCCACAATGGTTGACCTTTCAGCAACGGGCGCGTTTCTAACAAATTTTGACCTCAACAAAAAGGTTTTTCCCGCAAAACCCTTCTATATACGGATAAGATTCCGTAACCGCGACCTGCGTGGGTGGCAAATCGTGGCGGAGCCTGTTCGTCTCTCTATGTCCGATGGAAAGTTCGGTATGGGAGTGCGCTTTATCAAATACGATGTGCGCGCATAACCCCCAAAGAGGTTGAGGAGGGACACAGTGATCGCAAACGACTTGCGAGCAGGCACGACCATAGTTCACAGTGATGGTCTGCTGTATCAGATACTGGAGTTTCACCACACAAAGCCCGGAAAAGGCGGGGCTTTTGTGCGGGTGAAGATGCGCAGGCTCAAAGATGGCAGGACAATTGAGCACACCTTCCGTGCGGAGGAGAAAGTTGAGCGTGCGTTCATTGAGCGCAAAAAGATGGAATATCTGTATCGTGATGGAAACCTTTTTGTCTTTATGGACACAAAAACCTATGAGCAGTTGGAGATACCACTTGAGAAGATTGAATGGGCGCTTCCTTTCCTTGTTGAGAATATTGAGTGCGATGTGCTGATGCACAAAGAAGATATTGTGGCGGTTGAGTTGCCGGAGACGGTTGTGCTTGAGGTGGTGGAGACAGACCCCGGAGAGAAGGGAGACACCGCGTCAGGCGGTTCAAAACCAGCGAAATTGCAGACAGGATATGTGGTGCGTGTTCCGCTTTTCATAAAGGAAGGCGACAAGGTGAAAGTTGACACCCGCACGGGTGCTTATGTTGAGCGTGTCCAGAATTAGGAGAGAGTGTATGCGGCGGGTAGGGATACTTACAGGTGGGGGCGACTGTCCCGGGCTCAACGCCGTTATAGGGGCTGTGGTGCGCAAAATGGATAAGCACAATGTTGAGGTGCTTGGCATCCTTGACGGCTGGAAGGGAATGATTGAGGGACTGACAAGACCCTTAACCGTGGAGGACACATCAGAAATCCTGCCGATAGGCGGCACCATAATCGGCACAACCCGCACAAACCCTTACAAAGACCCCGAAAAGAACATCCCCCGTGTTAAGGAGACAATGAAGAAGTTCGGGTTGGATGCGCTGATAGTGGTGGGCGGGGACGACACGCTCGGTGTCGCCCACAGACTTTACAAAGAGGAGAATTTTCCTGTGGTAGGAGTGCCGAAAACCATAGACAACGACCTTTCAGGAACCGACTACACATTTGGTTTTGATACTGCGGTGAATGTGGCGATGGAGGCGGTTGACCGCATCCGCACGACAGCAGAAAGCCATCACCGAGTGATAGTGGTAGAGGTGATGGGGCGTCACGCGGGGTGGATAGCGACCCACGCAGGGCTTGCTGGCGGCGCTGATGTCATACTCGTCCCCGAAAAGCCCTTTGACATTGACGAGGTGGCACAGATTCTAAAGCGCAACCGTCAGCGTTCCAAAGTCCACGACTACAACATAGTCGTGGTCGCTGAAGGTGCGCAGTTCAAAGACGGAACAGTGATAACCCAGACCAAAGAGCGTGACGAGTTCGGACATGTGCGTCTCGGCGGAATAGGTCACCGCATAGCCAAGATGATAGAGGAGCGCACAGGTTATGAGACGCGTGTGGTGGTGTTGGGACACCTCCAAAGGGGCGGCACGCCCACCGCCTTTGACCGCGTTCTCGGCGTCCGCTTCGGTATCAAAGCCGCAGAACTCACACTTGAACGCGACTTCGGCAAGATGGTCGCCCTCCACGGAACGAAAATCGTGGCTGTTCCGCTGGAACAAGCGGTCGCAAAACTCAAAACCATTGACGAAGAACTCTACCGTGTGGCGGAGGAGTATTTCAGACCCTTCTGAGGAAGGATGATGAAGACACGCATCTTTAAGGTCACTGACCCGCAGGATAGCCACATAGAGGAAGTGGCGGAAATCATCCGCGGTGGCGGCATTGTTGCCATACCCACCGAGACGGTCTACGGTCTCGCCGCCAATCGCGACGACCCAAGCGCCGTCAAACGGTTGGATGCGCTGAAGCAGCGTCCATCCGACAAGCGCTACACCGTCCACATCGCATCCCGCAATGCCGTCTGGTCATATCTGACAGAAATCCCCCCACTGGCGCGGTTCCTCTCCCGCAAACACTGGCCAGGTCCTATGACGCTGGTGCTTGACACCGCCTCTGATACCACCATCGGGCTGCGTCTGCCTGACCACGATGTTGCCCGCCGCATTATTGACGCCGCCTGCGTCCCTGTTATTGCCCCCTCCGCCAACCCATCAGGCAAGAAACCCGCAAAAAACACAAAAGATGTCCTCGCCTACTTTGACGGAAAGATAGACGCTGTGGTGGACAGCGGTCCCGCAAAACTCGGGGTTGCCTCCACTGTGGTGCGCATTAAGGACTGGCGCAAATGGCGCGTTATGCGCAAAGGCGCCCTGCCCCAACAAGCGTTTGACGATGAGCAAATCTTCATACTTCTGCTCGTCTGCACAGGCAATATGTGCCGCAGTCCTATGGCAGAAGCCTTTTTCAAAATGGCTATAGCCGAAAGCCTCTCTCTTCAGGTGCGTGACCTTGAGGAAACGGGTATATTTGTCCTCTCCGCCGGCACCGACGCAACCGCCGGCAGCCCCGCATCCACCCACGCGCAGTCCGTCCTTTTGGAACACGGCTTTGACCTCTCCGCTCATCGCTCACGCCATCTGCAACCCTTTATGCTGGAAGATGCAGACATCATCTTTGCGATGACACACTACCATATTGACGCCATTAAACAACGCACCACAAAAAAACACCACCACAAAGTCAAACTCCTCCACCCTGACACCATTGAAGACCCCATAGGACAGCCGCTTGAGGTCTATCGCCGCATCGCCGACAAGATAAAAGACGCCGTCAAAATGCGTCTTGAGGAAGTGCTTTCACATATCCCTGCTGCAAAGAGTAAGTCATAAGGAGCAAAAAAATGCGCATAGCATTGGCGTCTGACCACGCAGGTTTCACCCTGAAGGAGCGGATAAAAGATGTTTTGGCGGAGTTGGGACATCAGTTTGAGGACTTCGGCACCAGCAGTGAGGAGAGTTGCGACTATCCGGATTTTGCTTTTTCGGCGGCGGAGGCTGTGGCGCGCGGCGACTGCGACGCAGCGATACTCGTCTGCGGCAGCGGCATCGGAATGTCAATGTGCGCCAACAAGGTGGCGGGAGTTCGCGCAGCACTCTGCTGCTCCACCCAAGCCGCCGAACTCTGCCGTCTCCACAACAACGCCAACGCCCTCTGCATCGGTGCCCGTCTTACAGACACCAAAACGGCATTAGATATCGTCCGCACCTTCCTTACCACGCCTTTTGAAGGCGGCAGACACCTCCGACGCGTTAACAAAATCTCGCAATATGAAAAGGCACATCTTAAATAGCCGCCTTGCCTTCACCCCTCACTTTCGTTAAACTTCTCCCCACAAACGGAGAAAAGTTATGATGCTGCGACCTTATGAGCGCATAATATCCGGCGACGCAAGAGGTCCGTTAGCCCTCCTTGTGCGCCTTTTTCTTTCGCTGCTAACACTCCTTTATCTTGCGGCGCTTCTCTGCCGCAAACTCCTCTACCGCCTGCGGTTGCTCAAAGCGCATAAAGTGGAGTTGCCCGTTGTGTCGGTTGGTAACATAACTCTGGGCGGCACGGGCAAAACTCCCTGTGTTGTAACACTTGCGAGGATGCTGCAGAAGCGCGGATTTAGGGTGGCGGTGTTGATGCGGGGTTACGGAGCAAGCGTTGACGGCGTCTCCGAAGAAGCAGCGGAGTTGAAACGCCTCCTCCCCGATGTGAGTGTGTATTGCGACAAGAACAGGGTCAGGTCGGCGAAAAAGGCGAAGGAAGACGGCGCCGATGTCCTAATACTTGATGACGGCTTCCAGCACTGGCGCATTAAGCGCGACCTTGATATCGTCCTTGTGGACGCCACAAACCCATTCGGCTACGGCTATCTCTTCCCGCGGGGACTGCTGCGGGAGTGGCCGAGCGCTCTGCGCCGCGCACATCTTGTCATCCTCACCCGCTCCGACATCCCCCCAACCGTCACAAAACTCACCACCATCGCCGCCATAAAGCGCTTCGCCCACAACACCCCCATTATTCAGGCTGTCCACAAGCCAAAACATTTCCTGCGCATCCCAAAAGGCAAAACAAGAGCGCCCTCCTGGTTTAAGGGGAAAAAAGTCCTTGCGTTCTGCGGATTGGGTAATCCCGCCGCGTTCCTAATGACTCTCACAATGATGGGGGTTAAAGTAGCCGCCTTCCACGGCTTCTCCGACCACCAGAAATATCACGGGCGTCTTGTCGGCGCTCTGGAGGAGCAGGCAAAAGAACTGAAATGTGCCGCAATGGTCACCACCCTAAAAGACGCCGTCAAACTGACCCATTACGACTTCTCCCTTCCGCTTTTTGCGCTTGAGATAGAGTTTGCGTTTGTCAAAGGGCAGAAGGAATTGGAAAAGCGGCTTGATGAGGTGCTGGGGGTATGAACATTGTGCGCGCGGCGGCGGAATACATCGCCGTTCGCTTCGTGGACTTTGTGGCTTCGTTCCTGCCGCGTCGGGAGATACCCGCTGTGGCGTCGCTTCTTGCCACCATAATCCGCCTCGCCGACAGACGCCATCGCCGCGTCGCATACCACAACCTCGCCTCTGTAACCCCAAAAATCCCAAAATCCAGACATACCGAAATCGTCAAACGCCTCTATCAGCATCTCGTCACATCCTTCCTTGAAATGCAACACATCCGCCGCGTTAGGAAAAAGCGTTTCCTCTCCCTCCTCGCCAGAGAAAACCTTTCCACTATCCGCCGCCCTCTTACAGACAAACGCACCGCTATTTTTGTCACCGCGCATCTGGGAAACTGGGATTTCGCAGGCGCACTCCTTGCACTCCTCTCTCCCCCCTTCTATGCGGTCGCACGCCCGCTTGACAACCCTTTCCTTGAACGCTATCTGGGCGGTTTGCGAAAAAAACTGGGGCTTGAGACAGTCCCAAAGCGTGGCGCTATCAAAAAGTTGCTCTCCCTTCTGCGAAGCGGCGCAAATGTCGGCATCGTCGCCGACCAAAACGCCCCAAACGACCACATCTTCGTCCCATTCCTCGGCAGAAAAGCCGCCACCATAAGAACTCCCGCCCTGCTCGCCGTAAAAACCCGCACCCCCATTATCCCCGTCTGCCTCGTCAGAGAAAAGGTCTTGCGCTACCGCCTCCTCCTCGGAAAACCTATAATCCCAGAAGAGAAATGTTCCCAGGATGAGGAAGTGGCACGGATGACACTTGCTTTCACAAGACAGTTTGAGATGTGGGTTCGCGCTTTTCCGCATCAATGGCTTTGGACACACAGACGCTGGAAAACAAGACCAAAAGGAGAGAGCGATGGTTGAGGAGTTTGACTTTAAGCGTTTAAGGCGGACGCGACTATCAGAGCGCCCGTCACTTTTTGGCGTGGAGCAGTCGGCAAGCCCTGCAGCGCTTACCGCAGACATCCTATCGTTCCTTAAATCCCTGCCACAAGTGGGGGTGATAAAGGACTTTAAGGCTCTGGCACGGGCAACAGTTGACGCAAAACGGCAGGGTAAGATGATTCTTTTTATGTTCGGCGCACATCTCATAAAGTGTGGACTTACCCCAATACTTGTTGACTTAATGAAGCAGGGCTTCATAAAGGCGCTTGCGACCCACGGCGCATCCTGCGTTCACGACATAGAGTTGGCTCTGTGCGGGAGAACTTCTGAGGATGTGGCAACAGCACTAAAGGACGGCTCATTCGGGATGGCAGACGAGACAGGGAAAGTTTTTGCGAAGGCAGCAGAGAAAGCGGCAGGTAAGGGGCTTGGCGCGGCGTTGGGGGAGGTGCTGCTTGAGGCACCATTTGCTCGTAACTCCCTTTTCGCGGCGGCGGCACAACTCTCCATTCCCGCCACCGTCCATATCGCTTTCGGCACAGACATCGTGCACACCCACCCCGCACTGGATGGAGCAAAACTCGGCGCGGCGACTTTGTCGGACTTCCGCCGCTTCGTCAACATCGTCGCGCAACTCCAAAACGGTGTGGTGATAAACTTCGGCTCGGCGGTCATAATGCCAGAGGTCTTCCTTAAAGCATTGAGCGCCGCCAGAAACGCCTACAAAAGACCGCACAACTTCACCGCCGCCAACTTTGACCAAATCCCACATTACCGCCCCACCCGTAATATCCTTGAGAGAACAGGCGCAACGCCTTACCATATCAGCGGAAGGCACGAGTTGACATTGCCGCTTCTGCGGCTCTTTCTCCTTGCGGAGGAGCACGGTTGGAAGGTCTGATAGAGGTTGTGTCGGCGCTGAAACGCAAGCGACTGCTTGTTGTGGGCGATGTGATACTTGACCGTTATCAGTGGGGAAAGGTGGAGAGAGTCTCTCCTGAGGCACCGATACCGGTGATGAAGATGGAGCAGATGGAAGAACACCCTGGGGGCGCAGGATGTGTGGCGGTGGATGCGACTGCCCTAGGCGGCGATGTGGTGGTGGCAAGTGTGGTTGGAGATGATGCTGAAGGAAGGCGGCTTATAAGTCTGTTTGAGGATGCGGGAATAGAGGCAGAGGTGGTGGTGGAGCGTTCGCGCCCAACAACGGTGAAGACGCGTATGGTGGGGTATGTGCAATCAGCCCAGCGCGCCACCCAGCATATAATGCGCGTTGACCGCGAGACCGCCCGTCCCATAAAAGAAACTACCGCCAAGACACTGCTTGAACGCATAAAATCCCTGCTTCAGGGATGCGACATCGTTCTGGTCTCCGACTACGCCAAAGGACTGCTCTCAAAGCCGTTTCTTAAAGAACTGATAGACAACTGCCGCAGACAAGGGAAATTAGTTCTTGTTGACCCACGCCGCAGCGAGGACTACAGCCTCTACCACGGCGCCACAGGCATAACGCCCAACCGTTACGAGGCAGCACTGGCAACAGGTGAAAATTGCGCCGAATTTGAAGGCGTGGATGCAGCGGGACGCAAACTGATTAAGAACCTCGCCCTTGATTTCTGCCTGATCACACTGGACAGAGACGGCATCTACATTGTGCGCGCAGAAGGCGAAGGAACCCATCTCGCCACCCGTGCGAGGGCGGTTTACGATGTGTCGGGTGCGGGTGATATGGTGCTTGCAACAGTGGGATTTGTTCTGGCAAACGGATTTCCGCTTGAGACAGCAGCAGAGTTGGCGAACCTGACCGCGGGAATTGAGGTGACCAAAGTGGGCGCGGTGCCAGTTCACTGGGATGAGGTGGTGACGGAGTTGAGCCAGAAATTCGTCCCCGCACATAAAAAGGTCAAAAACACAAAAGAGATGACCCAAACACTGCGCCGTCTCAAAAGCGACGGCAAAGTCGTCGTCTTCACAAACGGCTGCTTTGATATTCTGCATCCCGGACATGTTCGCCTGCTTGAGTTCGCAAAAGAACAGGGAGATGTCCTTGTTGTGGGACTAAACAGCGATAGAAGCGTAAGAGAGATAAAGGGTGAGGGACGCCCAATAAACGACGAAAAAAGCCGCGCGTTGATGCTCGCCGCACTCGCCGCAGTAGATTTTGTCGTTTTGTTTGATGAACCAACACCACAGAAGATAATAGAAGCGTTGAGACCCGATGTGCTGGTCAAAGGTGAAGACTGGCGCGAGAAAGGCGTTGTGGGAAGGGAATTTGTTGAGAGTTACGGGGGACGGGTCGTTCTGGCACCACTGGTTAAGGGTTATTCAACCTCCGCCCTCATAAAGAAGTTGGAATTGTTGGAGGAGAGAGATGGTAAGAAAAGAGAAGAAAAGTGAAGAGCAGGAAGCGATTGACCGTGAGATTGATTCTGCGATGCAGAAGGCGCTGACATACCAGTCAAGGATAATGGGAAGTTTCTATCGCGGGATAATGACGAGTTTGCGGGTGACGGAGGAGATGATAAGGCGGTATGCGGAGGCGCGTGGCGGTCTGAAGAAGGAGTTTGCGGCAGCGGAGTTGGAGATAATAAAGGAAATAGAGCACGCATTTGTGAAGTTGCAAAGACTGAGAGTGCAACACGATGCTTGGCTTGAAGCGCAGAAGGTGATGGAGAGGCTACAACGAGGCGCGGCTCGTCCCGCTGCAGCACCGCCAAAACCCGCCGCACCCGCAGGACTGAGCGCCGCAAAACCGCCCACACCAAAACCAGCCGCAGCGCCACCAAAACCCGCTGCGCCTGCACCGAAACCACCATCTGCAGCACCAAAACCCGCTGTCCCCACACCCCCGCATCCACCAAAAATCATACCTCCAGCCGAGAGGAAAGAAGAAAAACCCAAACCTCCCCCACCACCTCCTCCGCCGCCAGGAATGAGACGCTTTATTATCTCATCCTCCCCTGATAAAAAGGAGGAAGAGAAAAAGAAAGAAGAGGAGAAGTGAGAAGTCATCGGCTAACCGCACCCTTTTTGAGATGTGGTCTGACGGATAAGAAGAGGATAGCAGCGCCTGGCAGAACAAAAGGACCAAGGATGAGCAGAAGCCCTTGAAGATGTAGTTTGTCCAGGATGTAGCCGCCCAGCAGCATAGCGCCGCCGTAGACAGGAGCGACAAGGACATTGGTGATGCCGATGTAGTGTGCGCGGCGGTCCGGTTCCGCAAAAGAGATGGCGATATTCATATGACTGAGCCAGTCTGATGCAACATAAGCGCCGGCGGCGATTTGTGCCACAAGAAACGCCGCGGGGGTCCTCCACAAAACCGCCAAGATACCCCCTGCAAGCGCCACAAAAGCCCCTCCCAGAGCAACCTCAACATACCCGACCTTGTCAGCAATCCGCCCGAAAATCTGGTTGCCTGTCGCCTGACCTATGAGGAAAAAGAAGGCAAAGAGCCTCGCCCACTCCGTCCCCTCCAAGCCGAAAACCGTTTTGGCTTCCTTGACAAAGAAGAAGACGAGAACGCCGTTTGCGACGAGGAAATATCGCGCGATGATGTAGCGGCGCAGGACGGAGTTGCGCCTGACGACCGCAACAAGGTCGGCGAGGTAGTCTTTGAGCGGACGCAGCACAGGCTGCTTGCGCGGTTGTGGTTCTTTTGTGCCGAAGAGGAAGAAGTTACCGAGGGTGACGATAGCGGATGCGGCGGCAAAGAGCATTGCGTAATTTGTGGGAAACCCCCACCGCGCCGTCAATCGCCCCACATAAAAGACCGTAAGCGCCCCACAAACACACTGCGCCGCAAACATCGTCCCCATTGCGTGCCCCCGCCGCGACTCCAGCACCACCGCGCTTATGAACGCAAAATATATCGGCACAAGTATCCCCATCAAAAGCGCATACGGCAGCGTCGCGAAAAGCACCGACAACCTCCCCGCAAAAAGACCACGCGGCGGATGAACCAAAAGCAGCGTCGCCACAAATATGGCAATCCACGGAATGGGAGCCAGAAAGTGGAGTGTCAGCACATATTTCTTGCGGCGCCTTGCCCGCTCTATCAGATAACCACCCACCACCTGCGACAGCGCAAACGGCACAAAATAGCACATATTCACAAGACCGATAAAGAAGCCGCTCGCGCCTAATTCATCAAGAAACGCCGTCACAATCGCCTGGGTGTGGATAAGCCCCAGCGCCACCCCCCAGAATACCTCCGTTAGACTCAAAAAGAGGACATTCCTTCTATGCAGCGAGACCGAAAGCGACTCTTCCAAAACACTCTTCCTATTTCCTGCCGATATGATAAACGGGGAGGGCGTTTTATGGAGCCAAAAAACGGTGAAGCGCTGCTGGAGGTGGAAGGTGGCGTAAATCTGTATGGAGAGGTGGAGATATCTGGCGCCAAGAACGCGGCGCTGCCCATAATGGCGGCAACACTCCTTACCGGTGGGGCAACTATTGTGGATGCGCCCAGTTTGCTTGATGTTGCTACTATGACGGAACTGCTGCAGCATCTTGGCGCAGATGTGAAGCGGCACAACTCCGCCGTAGAAATAGCCTTCAGAAAGCGCCTGGGGTATGAGGCACCCTATGAGATAGTATCCCGTATGAGGGCATCGGTGTGCGTGCTGGGACCGCTTGTGGCGCGTTGCGGTCGTGCGCGGGTGGCGTTACCTGGAGGTTGTGCTATTGGGCACCGCCCCGTTGACCTACATATGAAGGGTTTGGCAGCGTTAGGGGCGAGTGTGCGTGTGGAGGAAGGATACATAGTGGCGGAGGCGGCGAGGCTACGCGGCGCGCATATTCAACTTGCAGGTCCCGCAGGTCCATCTGTGCTTGCCACGGCAAACACTATGATGGCGGCTACACTGGCGGAAGGAAAGACGGTAATAGAGCAGGCGGCTTGCGAGCCCGAAATAGTTGATTTGGCTAACTTTCTGATAAAAGCAGGCGCAAAGATTAAGGGCGCTGGCACCCAAACCATCACAATTGAGGGTGTAGGCAGACTTGAACCTGTTGAATATCGCATAATCGCCGACCGCATTGAGGCGGGGACATTTCTTTTGGCGGGCGCGATAACACGCGGATGCGTCAAGGTTAAAGGATGCATCCCGCAGCATCTGACTTCCCTTATTGCGGCATTGCGCGAAAGCGGCTTCATCCTTGAGCAGGACGACACATCAGTGACGGTTGCCCCACCCGACAAAGACCCTGCTCCACTCTCTGTGGTCACATCCCCATATCCGGGGTTCCCAACCGACCTGCAGGCGCAGATGATGGCGTTGCTTGCCACAATTAGAGGTGTCTCAACGGTGACGGAAAGAGTTTTTCCTGAGCGGTTCCAGCATGTGGCGGAGTTGTGCCGACTGGGTGCGCGGATACGCAAGGACGGTGCGATGGCGGTGATAGAGGGTGGGGAGTTGTGCGGCGCGGATGTGAAGGCAACCGACTTAAGAGCGGGTGCGGCGCTTGTGCTGGCAGGACTCGCCGCAAACGGTGTCACCTATGTCCATAAACTCCACCACATTGACAGAGGATATGAGAGACTGGAGGCGAAACTGGCAAAACTCGGAGCCAAGATAAAACGCCTTATTAGAGAATCAACATCGCATCGCCATAAGAGTAGAAACGATAGCGTCGCGCCACCGCTTCACGATACGCACGCAACACCGCCTCCCTCCCGCCAAATGCGCAGACCAGCATAAGAAGCGTGCTGCGCGGAAGATGAAAGTTGGTCACAAGGCAGTCGGTTAGGCGAAACTGAAACGGCGGGTATATGAAAAGGTCGGTGACGCCTGTCAGTTTATCTGTGCGCGCGACCGTCTCAAGCGTCCTCACAGTCGTTGTCCCAACACAAAAGACCCTGCCACCTGCACGCCGTGCATCCCCAATCCTGCGCCATACATCCTCCTCAACGCGATAGACCTCCTCGTGCATCTTATGTTCACTGGGATGTTCGCATTTGACGGGGCGGAATGTGGCGTATCCGATATGAAGCGTGACAAAGAGGACGCTGACACCCAATTTTCTTACCTCCTGAAGGAGGCTATGCGTGAAGTGGAGACCTGCGGTTGGTGCGGCGGCGGAACCGTTCTCCGCAGCGTAGACGGTCTGGTAGCGCTGCTCGTCAACAGATGTGGTCTTCTTTGTGCCGCGTTTTTTGGTGATGTAGGGTGGCAACGGCACAAGCCCGAATTGCCGCATCGCCTCATAAACATCGCCTTTGACAACCTCTACCACAAACTGCCCCAACTCATCCTTTTGCAGAACACGAACCTTTAATGCTCCCTCACCAAAGACGAATGTTTCCCCGCGCTTTGCGTGCCCGCGGGTGCCGATAAGGCAAAGGAAACGCCCTTCATCAAGAGAGCGCAAGAAGAGGAGTTCGGCTTTGCCGCCTGTTTGGCGGTGTCCCAAAAGGCGCGCTTTTAGGACACGGGTATTGTTCAAGACAATAACATCGCCTTCTCGCAGGTAGTCAGTTATGTCGCGGAAAAGGCGATGCTCAATCCGCCCAGTTTTTTTGTGCAGCACAAGAAGGCGGCTCTCATCCCGCCTTTGGCAAGGATGGGTGGCAATCAGTTCTTCTGGCAGAGGGTAGTCAAAATCGCTGACCCGCAGATAGTCATTCCTCAAAGCGCAGTTCCTCTTCTGGTTCTCTTTCTCTGACTGGTTCAAGGCGGACGATATCGTTTATGTGGAATGTGGCGCGCTCACCTTCAGACAGAACCACCGTCACCGTCTGAAGGATGATATTGCGCCCTATTACTTCGCCTTCACCCAATGGCGTTTTAACCCGCTCACCGCGTTCTGGCATACCCTTTGCCAACTCTTCATACAACTGGTCTTCATAGAGGAGGCAGCACATAAGGCGACCGCAGGCACCTGATATCTTTGTGGGGTCAAGGGTGGTTTTCTGAAGGCGGGCGGTTTTGACGGTGACAGGGGCGAAGCGCTTGATGAAGGTTCGGCAGCATATGGGCAGTCCGCAATGCCCGACATCAAGCATAAGTCGGGCAGCGTCGCGGATACCGACTTGGCGCATCTCAATGCGGGTGCGGTAACGCCGCGCCAGTGTCCTCACCAACTCCCGAAAGTCCACCCTCTGCGGCGCCACATAATAGAAAATTATCTTCTCACCACCAAAAATATACTCTGTGGTCAAAAGGCGCATCCGCAAGCCCAGTTTCTCCACCTGCTCGTTGCAGAAGTTGAATGCGTCAGGTTCACGGATGTTCTGCAACTCCTTGCGCCGTTCCATATCGTCAACGGTCGCCTTTCTAACGACACGCGGGAAATCGGGCAGCCGCTCTATGTCGGCGGGGCGCGGTTTTGTCAGAACAGTCGCCAACTCACGACCCCTTTGGGTGCGCACAACCACCACATCACCGCACCCCAAATCGCCTATATCGCTGAAAAACTCCTCAACCGTAAGCATTTTGCCGTGGCGACAGTAGAGACTGAAATACTGCCTTTCCTGCTGGCTCATCCTACCCCTCCAAAGATAGCGGAGACCGCAAGCGCCACATTGAGATTAGCACCTATGTCGTAATGTAGCCGCTGCAGCCTCTGCAAAACATCCCAACGCTCACTTCCCATTCGGGATGAGACCGCCGCCACCAAACCATCCACCATCTCCACCATCCGCTCCCTCCTCTTCACCTTCCGCAAAAGCGTAACAACGGCTTCCTCACATCCTCTACCTGTAAGGAGCGCTTCAACGGCGTCCGCAAAGACCCCGAGCAGGTCGTCGTCAATCAACTGGAGCGCAAATCCTGGCGAGCCGGCGGAGAGTTTGGCGGCTTTTTCAGCCGTCTCCCGCACCACCCCCACCCCACACAAAACATCCACTGTCTGCTCAAATGTGAGCCGAGAGAACGGGACAGGAACGCAGCGGCTTGATATGGTGGAGGGCAACCCTTCAGGGCGCACCACAACAAGGACAATAAGTGAGCGCGGCGGCGGTTCTTCCAGTGTTTTGAGGAGTGCGTTGGCGGCTTCGCGGGTCATACGCTCCGCGCCATCAAGGACGGCGACTCGCCAACCGTCGCGCCGCAGGGAGAAAAACGGTATCACGCGCTCCCGTATAAGGTCAACGCCGAAACTCGTCTCTGGCGTGATATGGATAAAGCCTGCTGTGCGTTCAAGGCGGTCTGCGGGTGTTCTTATGAGAGCGGCGGCGAAAAGACGCGCTGCAGTCGCCTTACCCACCCCAAACGGACCACAAAACATCAACCCGTGAGGCACCCAGTCTCTACACAACATGCGCTTGAGGCGTTCAACCGCCTCCTTCTGCCCCACCAGTTGCGCGAAGCAGTCTTGCAACCCTTTTTCTGATTTCAAGATGGACCTCCTCTGGCGGTCTGTCGGCGGCAACAAGAACGGTCTTCCTGCGGCGTCTTGCCAGTTTGCGATACCCGCGGGCTACAGCGGTCAGAAACGCCAATCCCCGTCGCTCTATCCTGTCAGGCTGCTCGTTGAACAGAAATCCCTGATGCGTATCCCCCACACGAAGCCCTAGCCTCATACGCGACACCCTCCCCCCAACATCCAGAACGACTGTTAGGTCGGGCTCAACACCGTCTGTGGCAAGGCGGTTAAGAAACTGCACAACGCTGTGCGGAAGTCCCTGAACGCTGCCCTGGTAGACCTCGGTGGAGAGGGTGAAACGGTCGGCGATAACCACCTTGCCCGCCTCAAGCGCAGGCTTTATCACTTCTCGCACCAGTTGGCAGCGGCTCGCCTCAAAAAGGAGCAACTCCGTCTCTGGAGCAACTGCAAGCGTAGGGTCTTTTATTATTGTCCTTATCTTATCACCTGTCTGGGTGCCGCCGGGCTCACGAACACAAACGACCTCCAGACCTTCTGAAACGAGCCATTTCCGCAGCATCTCCACCTGCGTCGTCTTGCCCGACCCTTCAGCACCCTCTATCACAATAAAAAGACCTGCCAATCTCACATCCCCTGAAGGCGCAGAGAACATTATACGCACAAACGGTGGAGGTGACCAGACTATTCATACTGCAGCCAAACAACGCGCGTTAACTGCAGCCGCTGTGGCTCCCCTACCGTCGCCTGCGGTTCTGGTTCCACATACTTACGCTGCGCATAAAGAAAACTTTTTGAAGGAGCCACAGCCGAATTGACAAGGTATGTGGAACCATCTCCCTTTGATATACCAGACAACCCTGTCGCCCTGTAGCGGAATTTCATCTGAAAGAGAATATCTCCGTTTCGGTAAAGGAAGGTCTGATGGATGGCTCCACCTATTGCCATCCATCTTCCAAGCACCCGAATCACATACGCAACCTCCCATTCAATATGCACATGGTCAGAATACGAATAGACATAAACCCCAGGATAGAGGATGTCTCTGCTGCCGGGACCGTCGTATGTATGCTGACCAGAAAAACTCCCCCAGTAAGCGGCAAACATACGCCGATTCGCCAGTTCATTCTCCGTTTGCGACCTGTCGACCGGGTAGTTGCCGCCTGGAAAGCGGATGTAACCCGTGGTTGTTATGTGACAGTCGTTGTAGAAAGTGCCATAAAACGGGAACCGAAAAGGAAGAGTCAAATTTTTGGAAACGAAAAGACCTGTGAGCCAAGCGTTGTTGTCTGGACGGTCAACCCAGTTATAGGAGACCTGATAGACACTGTAGGCAGGCTCCATAGTGGCGGTGAAGGAGGAGGCAGATGCTGCGGCAGAATTGCCGTAATAAAGCCAGATGGTTGTTGAGCCGTTTGCCGCAACTGCGGGCACTTTAACCCAGACAACGGCGGATGAGGCGTCAGAATGCTCAATCCAGTGGGGTAAGACGGTGGTCTGGTCGTCTGCGACAAAACGGAGGTCGGCAAAGTCAGCGCGCATCTCGGAGCGACGCTGAACCACAATCCGCACCTGATAGTCCTGCAGGTCAGAGGTGGCGGCATTGGAGACAACAACTGGGCAGCGCACAGTCCAGTTGGTATCCCACCACGGCGGGGGTTTTTCAATGCGTGCCCGAAGAGTTATGCTACTTCCCTTATACCGCGCCGTTATTCGTGCCACCACAAAGTCGCTTTCCCGAACCGGCAGGTAAACGGTGTAGGTTCCGCCAAAAAGCGGCTCGCTCGTGTAGAGGTTCTGGGGCAGAGTCATCCAGTCGCCGGTGATGGAGAGGCGGAAGCGTGTTCGCACGAGCGCCGATTCGGCGATGGATGTGAGTGTTGCACGGTCGCGTTGCGCGCCCGTTAGACGCAACTCCACAACCGCCCGCTCACACAGTGCAGCAGCCAGAAGCCCTACCACAACCACAAGAAGCAGCGCCAAAATCAGCGCCGAACCACCCCTCACGGCAGACCCCTCAACACAACCGCGCTTTGACGCCTCAAAACCCTATCCTTGCGTCTCACAGAGTAAGAAACCCTTATCACTGAAACCTTATCCCGCTCTGTCTGACTGACAGGAGTGAAAATCAGCAGATTTCTGTCATAATAGGTAAGGTCAAATCTGTCAATATTACGGGCAAGGATTTCTATTTGTCCGTCGCATTGGCGCTGGATGGTGTTGTTTGTGAAGGAGTAACGGATGCGTCTGAATGCGTGTGTGAGGCAATAAGCGGCGCCGGGCGGTGCTGTAGAAACATCCTTCGTCTCCCAGCCAAGTTGCGGCGCATAAAGCAGTAGTCCGTTGTTGGCAACCGCAAACCACTCCCCGCTCCGTCTGCGACAGAAGGAAGGAACATTGGTCGCACCGCTTATCTGCTGAAGCGACTCCCAACTCGCCCCATCGTCATAAGAGCGATATATAACGGCGTTTGATGCGGTGCCGGCACAAACAGTTCCGTTCTTCTCCGCCGCCAGTCCCCAAGTCCCATCCTCGCTGAATGTCGCTTTTGTGCGTGTCCAAATCTTACCATCTGTGCTGGCAAAGACCCAGCCGTCGGGACTCGTTCCAGCAAACAGTTTTTCGTCATCAGGTGTTCCGGTAAGGGATGTGACATCCCGCGCCGCGTTGTAGAGTCGCCTCTCGTTGCCAAGCGTCACAGAAGGTTCAGGGTCAACCCATTTGCGCAACGCAAAGAGCCAGCACTGCCCCTGCGGCGGTGGTGTGTTCTCATAAAGGATTCGGTAGTTTGCGTTATCGCCTTTTGAAACGCCGATTGCGTGCGGAGTGAACCAGTTGTTGAACTGATAAACCTGCTGTGTATAAAAGACGATGTCGCCGTTGCGGAAAAGTTGGCAGCGAGTTATCTGATGCAGGGTCCAGCGAATCCACACTTTCCCGATGCGACGCCAACCTCGGTCACCGAAGCGCCATTCAAAGGTAACATTATCGCTTGCGGTCTGATAATATGTGCCGTCTGTGGAGTAGAGTTGGCGTCCGTAATCCCAGAAACCCGCCACCATACATCTTTGACGAAATTCGGGCGTTGAGTTGGAAGAGTCCACCACTTCCGTCGTCGGGTCAAAAAGCAGATAACCATAATAACAGGCATATGTTCTGTTCTTGAACTCCCGCCAGAAAGGAAAGTCAAAAGGAAGCGTCACCCAACTGCCGCCCGATGTAAGGAGCAGATTAGACGGGGCGGGAGGCTGGCTCGGATAGTTTGTGTAGACCTGATAGGCAGGTTCCATTGTAGCGTTTATGTCGCTTAAACTTGTGGCATCTGGATTGCCGTAGAAGAGCCAGATGCGTGTTCTTCGCCGTGCCCGCAGACGCGGCACTTTAACCCAGAATATCGCTTGTTTTGAGTCGTAATATTCCAACCAGTAGGGGAGGTCAGGGTCGGTGGGACGGCGACCACTCTTAAAGCGGATGTCGCCGAAATCAGGGCGCATCTTGCCCTGCTCAAACGGCACCACAATTCTGACCTGGTAGTTGATCAGATTTTGAGATGAGTTGTTTCGGATGTCAACACGACGACGGTACATCCAAGTCGCGGGTGGCACCCAGATGGCGGAGCAGACCTGCCAGGAAGCGCCACCATCGTCGGAGTAGTAGATGTTGCCGTAGCCGTTCCAATCGGTGCCGACAATGACACTATCTTTGCGGCAGAGGAGTGCGTGAGCGTTTGGCGGCGCATCGGGTAAGGCGGCACAAGACACCCAAGTTGCGCCCTCATCGTCTGATTTGTAAACAGCGGGCGGACTTTCCTGAAGACAGAAAAGTGTGCCATCTGAAGCACGCGCTATACCCACTATCGCGCCCGACCCAACCGAAATCTTCTCCCAACTTCTGCCGCAATCAGAGGTCTTATATATGCAACCGTCCGCACCACCCGCCAAAATCAAGCCCGTCTCCTCACTAAAGATGGAGCGTATCGCCGTCGCCATCACCCCACCGTTGCGTTCAAACCAACTGCGGCTCCGCCAGTCAAAAAGAAACACCCCCTTGGGCGTTCCCACCATCAGTCCTGCCCACTGCGTTAGCCCAACCGATGTGGGGGTGCATTCATAAAGTCTTGCCGCGTCGCGCAAGTCTCCCACCAGACGCGAAAAGCCAACCGCAAACTCCGCCCCAAGGTCGCTCTCCACCCTGCCTATATCCTCTGTCTCAAGTGAGGCAACAAGCATCCCCGCTATGGCACCTGTTAAGCAGCCCACAATCACTATCGCCAGCAGAATCTCAAGCAATGTGAACGCCTTATTTGACCAGCACATAACGGCTCACCTTAACGCTCTTTTTGCCACCCCATATACAATAGACTTCAGCAAGGAGATAGTCCTGCGCTGTGCCACCGTCAGGGTCGTCCACCCACTTAAGGACAGTTATCCTGTCAACGCGCTGCGGTGGGGTGAGAGCGGTAAGCGACCCTGCCGTGCCGTAATTCTTCTGATAGTAGTCCGACTCCGTCAACCAGACATCACCGAACTTCCGCACACAGACCTTGTCCAAAGCGGGGAGGAAATCGTCTTCAGGGTTGGAACCTGTTCCTTCTGACAACCCCAGCATAGCGGAGACCTGCTCAAGGCGTTCCTGTGCAAGGCGCATGGCGGTCGCGCGGTTGAGGGAGTTGCGTATCGCCACCCTTGAGGCGTGCAGCGCTTCAAGAACCGCCACCCCTGCCGTCCCCACCAGAACCACCGCAAGCAGTATCTCAAGCAGGGTAAGACCACGCCTCACGCACATACCCTCCCTGTAATCATTGACGCTTCCAACCATAAAGACCATTACGCTTTATATAGTTTGCAACACCATTTGGCAGAAGATTTTCCACATCTTCACCGCGCATAAGTGCCGCCCTCACTTCGGTGCTTGAGACATCTACAACCTCGCCACGCAGAACGCCCGCCATCAGGCGCCGACAGACATCAGTGCCAAACGCCGCTTCAAGCACTTCCCGCACTCTGCTCTCATCGTATCCCTTGCGTTCCACCGCCACAACATCCACCAAACTCAGCAGTTCCGCCGCCTTAAACCAAGTCGGCAAATCAGAAAGTGTGTCGGTGCCGACAACAAGACTGAAGGAAACATCAGGATGCAATCTCCGCAACTGCTTCACAGTTTGAAGGGTGTAGGACGGGGTAGGAAGTCTGGCCTCTATGTCCACAACCTTAAAACGGGGTTGGTCTTGAGTGGCTATTTTGAGCATTTGCAGGCGATGACGAAAAGGAGCAAGGCTCTTGCCCATTTTGTGAGGGGGAGTGGCGGCTGGCAAAAACCAAACTTCATCAACGGCGAGCAGTGCCCGTTGCGCGACATGGATATGTCCGATGTGGGGTGGGTCAAAACTGCCACCGAAAAGCCCTGCCCGCATAAATGCTGCCTCAAGGCGCAAACCCTACCGCAGAGGCTATCTGCCGCGCCGCATCAGAAAAGAGCCTGTGAAGTGTCAGTGTGCGCCCCCTGCTATGCTGCCGCAATATCAACCGCCTCATAGCCCTCACCTCACGCCTGCCCGGAATCTCATGATACAGCCGCCACTCCCCCCTCATCTCATACTCCCACTCGTCCTCAATATAACGCTCCTTGCGCGACACAACCCGCAACATCAGCGTCCCCTCAAGTGTATATTCCGCGCTTTCATTCTCCCCCACCACCGCAACTATCCCCTTATCCTGCAACGCCTTCACAACATATGCCGAAAACGGCTTCTGCGCAAACTCAACTCCCTCACCCGCAACCTTCAACGCCACCTTAATACGACGCGCCCCCTTCACTACAACCTTCGCTCCCGGCGTCTGTTCCTTTGCCGCCTTCTTCGGCTTCTTTTTCCCAAACAGAAAACAGCCACTGCACAAAAGCAGTAAAACGCAAACACGCATTCTCTATCCTCCCCGTATTGCTGCCTCAAGCATATTATCTGCCGCTCTCTTTTTCAACAAATTATCCCTTGCTTGCGCCAATCCTCTCCATCAACACCCCCCGCAGATAGCGTCCTGTCTGGGACCGCTCGCACCCTGCTACATCTTCAGGTGTTCCGCAGACCACCACCCTACCCCCTTCATCTCCCCCGCCGGGTCCTAAGTCTATCACCCAGTCCGCCGTCTTCACCACATCCAGATTATGCTCAATTATGATAAAAGAACCACCCATCTCCACAAGGCGGTTTATCACATCAAGCAGCCTGTGGATGTCGGCGGGATGCAGTCCCACTGTCGGCTCATCCATTATGTAAAGTGTGCCGGCGGCAGAGCCACGCGACAACTCCGCCGCCAACTTCATACGCTGCGCCTCACCCCCAGAAAGCGTCGTTGACGGCTGACCCAACTCCATATAGCCCAGACCCACATCGCACAGCGTCTTTAAGATATGGCGAATCGCCGGATGGTTCTCAAAGAAGGATAAGGCTTCCTCTACGCGCATCGCAAGGATATCGGCGATGTTTTTGCCGCGGTAGCGCACCTCAAGCGTTTCACGGTTGTAGCGCAGTCCTCTGCAGCGCTCGCAGCGAACATAGACATCCGGCAGGAAATGCATCTCAATGCGTTTTGTGCCCTGCCCTTGGCAGGACTCGCATCTGCCGCCTTTTAAGTTGAACGAGAAGCGGCTGGCGGTATATCCGCGGATTTTTGCCTGTTTTGTCTGGGCAAAGAGGCGGCGGATGTGGGTGAACACGCCCGAATATGTGGCAGGATTTGAGCGGGGAGTGCGTCCGATGGGGGACTGGGAGATTTCAACAACGCGGCGGATGTTCTCGGCACCCTCAATCCGCTCGTGCCGCCCAGGCTTGTCGCGCGAGCCGTGCAACAGACGCCGCAAACCCTTATACAGAACCTCCTCCACAAGCGTTGATTTGCCACTGCCTGACACCCCAGTCACACAGACCACACCACCCAGCGGAAAGCGCACCGTTATCCGTTTTAGGTTATGCTCGGCGGCACGCACAACCCGAATGCACTCCTTGAAGTTGAGTTTACGCCGTCTGTTAGGAATAGGTATCCTCATTTTGCCCGAAAGATAAAGTCCTGTCAGGCTGCGCTCGCATCGCTCCACTTCTTGCGGCGGTCCTGCCACAACCACCTCCCCACCCTTATGCCCCGCGCCAGGTCCCAAATCTATCACCCAGTCCGCCGCCCTTATCGTCTGCGCGTCGTGCTCAACCACAATCACTGTATTCCCCAAGTCACGCAGATGTTTCAGACTTTCAAGAAGACGGTTGTTGTCAGCGGGGTGCAACCCAATTGTGGGTTCGTCAAGACAGTAGCAGACACCAACAAGACCAGACCCAATCTGTGTGGCAAGACGGATACGCTGCGCCTCCCCGCCTGAAAGCGTCCCTGTAGCCCTGTCCAGTGTCAGATAGTAAAGTCCAACATCAAGCATAAAGCGAAGTCTGCTGCGCAATGCCCGCAACACCTGCTCGGCTATCCTTTCCTGCTCTTGTGTCAGTTTCAGGTTATCAATGAAGGCGAGCGCTTCAGCGATGGTCTGGCGGCAGAACTGCCAGATGTTTTTACCGCCGACGGTGACCGCCAGCGCCTCAGGACGCAGTCGTGCACCTTTGCAGGCAGGACACGCCAACTCGCTCATAAACTCCATCACTTTATGCTTCACAAAGTCCGATTCGGTGCGCTCAAATTTGCGCTCAAGCGCAGGTATCACTCCTTCAAACAACCCGTCCTCATCGCCATAAAGGACTATATCACGATGCTCCTGCGGCAAATCCTTCCACGGACGCTCCACATCAATGCCGAATGTGCGCGCAAGGTAACGCACCGTCCACAAGCCGCCCAGACGGAACTTCGGATGATGAAGCGGCTTGACCGCCCCTTCCGCCAGCGATAGCGTCTTATCAGGCACCAGCATATCAGGGTCAACCTTCATTAAAGTGCCGAGTCCGTGACAGCGTGGACAGGCGCCATAAGGACTGTTGAAGGAGAACATCCTCGGCGATATCTCCTCAATTGAAACACCGCAATCAGGACAGGCAAAGTGCTCTGAAAAGGCGATGTCCTTCCAGCGGCTGCCTTCGGCGTAACTTACCACACACAAGCCTTCTCCATAGCGCAGCGCCACCTCAATTGAGTCGGCGAGGCGGTTGCGCACACCTTCCCGCAGAACAAGCCTGTCAACCACCGCTTCTATGGTGTATTTTTTCGTCTTTTTGAGTTTTGGCGGCGCGGAAACCTCGCACAACTCCCCATTTATGCGCATCCGCACAAAACCCGCCCGCTTTATGCGCACAAAAACATCTTTGTGCTCGCCCTTTCTGCTGCGCACAAACGGCGCAAGCACCATTACTTTCGTCTGATGCGGCAGCGCAACAACCTGCTCCACAATCTCATCCACAGTCTGCCGCCCCACTGCACGACCGCACCTCGGACAATGCGGCTCACCCACACGCGCATAAAGCACCCTCAAATAGTCGTAAACCTCCGTCGTGGTGGCGACCGTTGAACGCGGATTCGCACGCATATGCGACTGGTCAATCGCTATCGTCGGCGGCAGCCCCTCTATCACCTCAACATCGGGTTTTCCCAACTGTTCCAGAAACTGCCTCGCATAAGCGTTGAGGCTCTCAATGTAGCGGCGGTTGCCCTCCGCATATATCGTGTCAAAGGCAAGAGACGATTTACCGCTGCCTGATACCCCTGTCACCACCACCAATTTGTCACGGGGAATTGCCACATCAATGTTTTTTAAGTTGTGCTCCCTTGCGCCGCGTATGTAGATGTAACGCTCACCCATATTTTTCACCTATCAACCCAAACTATTTATTTTGCTTGCTCAAACCATACCCTTCAAGCAAATTAGCCCCAAAAGCGTTGGGGAGAGTGTATGTGGACTTTTGGTGAGGCGATATCGTGGCTTGAAAGCCACATTGACTATGAGCGCAAGCCGACGGTTCCGTATGCGGCGTTGCGCCCGCAGACAGCGTTCTTAATGGCGGATTTGCTGGGGCGACCACAGGACGCTTTCTGCGCTATACATATTGCGGGAACAAAGGGAAAAGGGTCTGTTGCGCGGTTCTGTGAAGCCCTGCTTTCAAAAAGCGCTCCCGCAGGCGGATACTTCAGCCCACACATAACAACAATCCTTGAGCGGATAACGGTGAACTGCAGAGAGGTGGATGAGGAAGATTTTGCGGCAGCGCTGTGGGCAGTGCGGCAGATTGAGGCGCAACTGCCGACTTCTCCGACATATTTTGAGATAATAACAGCCGCCGCGCTTCTTATCCACGCAGACGCAGGGGTCGCAAACGCCGCCTACGAGGTTGGCATCGGCGGCAGACTGGACGCCACCCGTGTCGTCAACCCCAAAGTCTGCGTCCTCACCCACATCGGTTACGACCACACCGACAAACTGGGAACAACGCTGCGCCAAATCGCAGCAGAAAAGGCGGCGATATTTCGCAACCACGCCACCGCCGTCATCGCCCCACAAACCGATGAGGTGCTTGAGACGGCGCTTGAAGCCGCGCAAAACGCCAACTGCACGCCACTCCTGTTCGGCAATGACTTCGGCTTTGAAAACCAAGACGAAAGTTTTACGGTCTGGTTCAAAAACAGACGGATAAAAGGGATAAGACTGGCGATGCGCGGCGAGCACCAGAAGGAGAACGCTGCAGTGGCGGTTGCCGCAACGCTCACTCTGCTTGGCGAAAGCGCCCTGACAGACGCACAGATAAGAGAAGCGCTGGGGTCCGCATGGCTCGCAGGACGGCTTGAGTTGCTCAAAACAGAACCACCAGTGCTGCTTGACGGCGCACACAACGACACATCCCTCAAAATCGCCCTCCGTGAGGCGGAAAAGATTCTTGGAGAGGATTTTGTCGTAGTCTTTGGCTGCGCAAGGGATAAAGAAGCGGCGCGGATGGCGCAACTCCTCTCACAACACGATGTCGTGGTCTGCTCATATGCCAACCCGCGTGCATTTAAAGCAGGCGAGTTGGCAGAACTCCTGCAGAACAGTGGTGCAAGGGTGGTGGCAGCAGCAGATACTGCCGCTGATGCACTGCGCCATATCAGAAA
>CAZPBO010000023.1:22113-32149 GCA_964584815.1 uncultured Planctomycetota bacterium | reverse complement strand
CATCACCGAATAACCGAGGCAGCATCCCGTATCTTCAGACGAAGCGTCTGGAGGATGTGCGATGAAGCGGCTATTGCTTGTGACGGTGATGACGGTTGCGGTTTTTGCCTGCACCACGCTATCCGCCGATACAGTCTTGCTTAAGAACGGTGAGAAGATAGAGGGTGAGGTGGTAGCGCATGGTTTGTGGATTGAGATACGGGTTTCCAAAGGGAGCGTTTGGGTGATGCGTCGTGATGTTGTGCGCATCATTCGCGGGGAAGGGGTTATGGCATATGTTCGGCGCCAACTCAAGCGCATTCCCCAAGACGACATTGGCTCGCTTAAGGCGCTGCTCAAATTCTGTGTGGAGTTTGATGTGGGTGAGTTGAGGTATGAGGTGGAGGCGAGGCTGCGTGCGGCGCTAAAGGTGCGCTTCAAAGCCCGCCTTAAAAGGGTGCAAACCGAAGCCGACGCGCTGGCGCTCTACAGATGGGCGAAGGATGAGGGATTGACGGCGGAAGCCCGCATTGCGCTTGATTTGCGTTGGCGGCTGCGGGTGGAAAGCGAACTGCGCCGCATCAGATGCGCCACCAGCACCGCGGCGCTGCTCAACCTCGCCGCACGACTCAAAACAGAGGGCGTTCCGCGAACATATCTCCGCGTTATCTTCCAACTTGTCCTCACAATTGACCCGAAAAACCAAACCGCCCTTACCGAACTGGGTCTGGTGCTGTTTGAGGGGGTGTGGCTGCCGCAGGATTTGGTCTGTGAGGTGCGCAAGCGACGCAGGCATCTTGAGCGCTGGGAGGGGCGTCTTCAGCGTTGGGAGGCTGACCTGCAGATGCAGCAGCAGCAACTCAACGAACGCCAACGCAGACTTGCCCGCTGGGAGGCTGACCTCTCCCGCCGCGAACAGCAACTTAAAAGCGCCCTCAGCCGATACAGGGGTTGTCAGGTTGTAATCATCCGTCTGCGGCGGGATTGTGAGCGTTATCGGCGCGATTGGGAAGATTTGCATCGGCGCTACAACGCCGCAATCGCTGAAGTGAACCGTCTGCGTGCGCAACTCGCACGCCTGCAACGCGAAAACGACACCCTCCGCCGCAGAGTTAGAGTCTATGAGAGTTCCGCATCGGGGCGTGGCACCAAATGTGGCGACCACCGCCATCGCCGTCACAGACGCTCTCCCTCCCGCATAGAAAGATAACATCTCCTGTAGACTACTTCAGGGTGAAGGTGGCGACAGGGGTGTATATCGGACCGCTCTTTGTAAGTTGGGATTCAAACAGGACGACGCGGTCTGCGTCAACGATGCCGAAATGGCGGTTTGCGAACTGTGCGATGGCTGAGCGGAGATTTGCGGCGTTCTTTTTGGAGCGCACGCGTCCGAGGGTTATGTGAGGGACAAATCGGCGGCGTTCAAATGCCACCCCATATGCTACCAGGGTCTTGTTGAGGCGGGAGTAGAGCGCTTCAAGGGTGTCGGCGCCCTGCCCTACACCTGCCCACACCACACGCGGCACTCCGTTTTCCGGAAAGGCGCCCAGACCGTCCACCGAATACGAAAACGGCGCAACGCCAGAGACCGCTTCCTCCATCGTCTTTGTAATCTCATACATCAGCGGTGTATCCACCTCTCCGATGAATTTGATTGTCAGATGGATGTTTTCAAACTCCACCCATTTAACGCCGCGGGATGAGGAAGCGAGGATGCGCTGGGCTTCAACAAGCCGTGCACGCACATCCGCATCCACCTCCACCGCGACGAAGAGCCTATGGCGTTTCATCTGCGTGCCTCCAATTCAGCAAGAACCTGCCTCCACTGACTGACCTGATTTTTGGCGACATTTTTGAAGTCGGGGTCGTTGAGAAAGGAGCGCCAGTAGGAGATAGCGCGTTTTGCCCAGTAGATTTTGTTGGGCAGTTTGTCGGTTGAGAGCAAGAGTTCGCGGCAGCAGAAGGATGTGACATAGACGGGGATGTAGTTGTAGAGGCGGCGTTTTATGGCGATTTCTGCTATGCAGAGGGAGATATGAAACAGGTTGAGGTGGGATTCTGTTTTACGCAGGTCTTGATTGAGTGAGGCGGCGATATGGGGATAATGCTGCTTAAGCCATTGCAGAAATGTGGTGATTAGGTGTTTGTCTTCCTCAAGACGCGAGGCGATGGAAGGGAAGCGGGTTTTGATGAAGAAGAGCGCCCAGGTGAGGGAGCCTGCCACACGGCTTGTGTGGGGGGTGCGTTCCACGCCTTCCAGTCCTCGTATAAAGGCTTCTTTTACCCAGCGGAGTTTTGCGTCAAGACTTCTTTCCCTTTGGGGTAGGTCAACTATCATATCATATAATGCGAAATCCCAAGCCGGGGCGAATGTCGGCTCAAGGGCGAGGATGGTTTTGTAAAGCGGCAGAAGGTGGTCGTAGTCGCGTTGTGTGCGCAGCGAGAGGGAGCGTGACCAGAGTAGCGCCACGGCTATGGGTCTTGCAGGCGCAAGAAGTGTGAATGTTACAAACTCCTCCGGGCTCAATTCGGGCATACCTGCGGGAAGCGCTTGCTCCGCGAGAAAGGAAACGGTTGTGGCAGCGAGTAGAAAAAGCAACGCTGCAAGCGTAAGCCTCATTCTTCCCTCTCCAGAAGGATGACCTCGTGTGGCGGCTTGACGAACAGCAGCAACGCCAGTGCCAAAATAACCGCGGTGTAAAGACCAAAATATGAGAGCATGTCAAGGATGTATGAGGCGTTTAATGCGACGCCCTTTGTGAGCAGTGCGGCGGGCTGGAAACGACCCGCGGCGGGCACAACGCTTGTTAAGACGGTCACTGTTTTGGAGATGATTTTGGTGAAAGCACCACCGCTTGCGGAGACTTCGGTTCCGATGTGGTGGATGTAATGCGCGCTTGAGAAGAGGAAGAAGAGGAAGGAAGCGAAAAGCGAGGATATGGCAGGTGAGAGGAACGCGGCGCACAATATGCCTGCCGCAACGAAAATCGTTGTCTTTATCACAACAGCCAACCACAGATAAAAAATCTGTCCTGTTACAGAAGCGGAACGGCGCACAAGCAGCGGGGCTGTTACGAGCAGTCCTCGTTCGTTGCGCCAGAGGCGGAACCCCACAGGTCGCGACCACGGCAGGAGCGTTATCGTAAGGCTCGCGCCATCTCGCACAGGATGTTTGAGCATAACGGGTTTCTCATCGTGCAACTCTACTTTCTGCACCTTTGTGATGTTGCCTGTCTTAAGCGTTGCGACCGCATCGGTTTTGAGAGCAGCAGATATGACAGCACACAGACGCAGTGCCTCTCCGTCACCATTAAACTGGAAGACAATGCTTGGGTTGGACTGGTCAAGCCACAGGATACGGTGCTGCTCTTTTTCAGGCAATAGGGCGGGCAGTTCTTTTGTGGAGGTGGGACCCACAAGCGCGGTGTTGAGATGGGGGATGGAGAGTGGTAGGAAGGAAGCAACGCGGCGGAGGGTCGCTTTTGGCAGAACAACGCGCCAGTTGGAGGGAGGTGCGAGGTAGAGTGGGCGCAAGCGGCTGGTGTTGAGGGTGATGGCAACAGATGCCACACCAACGACAAGGAGCAGAACGGCTATTGTGAAGACGCCAAGCCAGGTTCCGATAATGTGAGAAGCGGCGTTGATTGGGCGTGTTCGTATGAGCCAGAGGCGTCCTGTGGCTCTGTCGGTCGCTATGGTGCGGGATGCTATAAGTGCGGACAGGAAGGCGACGAAGACGGCAAGGACATAGGACGCGACTTCAAGGCGCACAGCAAGCGCGGCTTCAGCAGTGGGCGCGCTGAATGCCAGCGTCGCAGGCGCCACAGCAGCGACAAGCACTGCACAGACCCAGAAAAGCGGTGCTCTGAACGCACGCCGCAACTCAAGAACCGCTACCTCCCACATCGCGCCCCAGCACCCTCAAAAACAGACTGTCCAACTCCACCGTGTCGGTCTCAACTTTCTCAACCTCAAATCCCGCACCCTGCAGCACCTCAAGAACCCGCTCTTTATCCTGTGGTGCAGCCTTCAGCACCACACGCAAGAAACCTTCCCGTTCAAGCAACTTCTCAAGATGCCCTTCAGCACGAACCTTGCCGTCCGCCAGTATCAAAACCCTGTCGCACATCTGTTGAATCTCTGCAAGAATATGGCTTGATATGAGCATTGTGGTGCCTTTCTGCTTGAGTTCAAAGAGGATGCGCTTGACTTCAGCGGCGGAAGGCGGGTCCAGCCCACCTGTGGGTTCGTCAAGGATGAGGAGTTCTGGCTCGGCGATGATGGCTTGAGCGAAGGCGACCTTGCGTGCCATGCCTTTTGAGTAGGAGCCCACGCGGCGGGATGGTGCCTTCAACTCAAGGCGCGCCAGTAACTCCCTGGCGCGTTTTTTCAGCACATCGCTTCGCACCCCACTCATCCGCCCAAGAAGCGTAAGTGTTTCCCACGCATTGAGATAACTCCACAGAGGCGTTTTCTCGGGAAGATAACCAATGCGGCGTCGCACCTCGTGGCTTCTTGGAGAGGCACCAAATACCAAAACCTCGCCCTCTGTCGGCTCAAGCAGTCCAAGTATCACACGAAGTGTCGTAGTCTTGCCAGAACCATTGGGTCCCAGAAGTCCAAAAACCTCGCCCCGTCTGACAGAAAAAGAGACTCCATCAACCGCCACCACCCTCACCCGCGGAAAAAGCGATTTGTAAATTCTGCGCAGATTCTTGACGGAGACAACCTCTTCCATAGAAGTGCCTTAAAGCCGCATCAGCCTACGCCTGCGTTTCTTAACCTCTATATCACGCTTCAATTGTTGCTGTATCCGTTTCAACTCCCTTTTGCGCATCTGTCTCTCCCGTCGCCGCCTCTGCTCACTCGGCTTCTCATAATACGCTGAACGCTTCACATCCTTTGTCAGTCCCTCCTTCTCGCACAACTTCTTAAAGCGCTTAAGAAGGTGGTCAAGCGATTCCTCACCACGCGCCTTCACCTTCAACACCAACCTTACTCCTTATTCGGTTTCTGGAACAAGCCTGACTATGTTTCCTGTGTCCTCATCAAGTATATAAAGACGGGCGTATTTGTCAAGTCCAACAGCAATAGGTTGGGAAAAGAGGCGTTTGGGAAGTGGCAACCTTCGCATCCCGCCTGATGGGTCAATAAGGATAAGTCTTGGTTCGTCCTCATCCAGTGCGACAATTTGGTCACAGTTGTCAATGAGCATGTCTGCGAGGTAAAAGTTGACCCGCGCGACAGAACCTGCACGCAATCCTGACGCGTCATAGCGCACCAGGTCGGGCGACTCGCTGAATATGTATGTGTTGCCACGGGAGTCAACCGCGACTTGAGCAGCGTAATCAATGCGCCCCTCACGAGACGGATAACGCGCTATTAACTCACCATTCTCATCAAACACAAACACACAGTATGTCTCGCGGTCCTGCAGAAGATATAGGCGGTTTCCGCGCACATACAGGTCAATGATGGAGTCAATTCTTTCGGAGCGACTGCGTCCACGGGAGCCGAACCGTTTCTGGAAGTCACCTGTGGAGTTGAATTTTGTTATCAGAAGCGTGGAGGCATCCGCCACATACAGGTTACCATCTGTGTCGCAGTCCATCGCCACGGGGTCAATGAACCTGCCTTCTGATTTGCCCTCTCCACCGAAGACCCGCAACACCCATCCGTCAGCGCTCAGATGTGCAATGCGGTTCGCCCCGTAAAGGACAAAGAAAGAACCGTCTGGTTGAACGGCGATATTTTTGAGGGGCCAGAGGTCAAATGCTCCCAGTATCCCGTGGAAGTCGCCTCCGCCGAGTCTGTAGCGGCGCAAAATCCCGCCCTTGCATACGACCACAACACTGCCGTCGCGTCCTATGGCGAAGCGACGGGCGTCCGTCAGAACCCCAAGCCCTTCTCCCACTATCCTCTTTATCTCCTTGCCATCTGTGCTGAAAACGCGCAGAGCCGACATCCCCGCATCCAGCACCACAATATGGTCGCCAACTGCGTCGTAATAAAGCCAACGGGGCAAGACAAACGGCTCAGCGACAGAGAGCGGTCCTACAAAAGTGTCGTTCTTGAAGACGATTATCTCCTTACGCTCCTTATCAAGCACATAGAGAGTTCCGTGTCTGTCAAAGCAGAGTGATACGGGGGCTTTGAAGGCGTCGGGTTCAGGTCCGCGACGACCGATTGAGTGGACGAAACTGCCGTCGGCGTTGAAGACTTGGATAAAACCCTGCTTGGGATCAAGACAGTATATCCTACCTGACGGGGACACATCCACAATGGGTGGTGCGGAGAAATAGCCGTTGCCTGTGCCGCGGTGTCCGAGAATCAGAGTCGGCTTCGCTTTGAAAATGTCGGTCTCACTATCATAGACCATAACACAGTAGTTTTTTGCAACGCTTAAGAAATAGCGTCCACCGGCAATCCGAACCCCTGAAATGACGGTTTTCTCGCTGTAAGGGAGAGTTGTGCGCAGAGCCACGCCGTCGCTGTCAAATATGACGAGTTTGCGCTGTTTGGGGTCAAGGAGGACGAGTCTATCTTTTTGGTCAAAATCAACATCGGCGGCGGAGAGGAAAGGAGGTCTTACGGTTCCGAAGACGGCGTCAATACGGTATGCGGCGGGTGGAGTTTGTGGTTTGTTGACTTCAACGGTGATGGTAGCGGTGGCTTCTGCTCCTTTTGGGTCGCGAACCAGAACAGTTATAGCGTATTTTCCTGGTGAGGCTGGGGCAAGCCAGAGTGTTTCAGGCACTGTGGTGCGGGGTGGGAGAAAACATCCGCCGCTTGCCCGCCATATGAAGACATGTTCTGTGTCGTCGGCGTCGGTTATATGGCAGCGGAGTGCAAGACGCTGTGCCGGAAGCGCTATCTGTTGGCTTGCGGTGAGTTTGTCAACATAGGGGGCGATATTGTGGGCAATCCGCCGCTTAGGAGGCACACGAACCGCCGTCATACCGCGTTTGATATCTGCGGCTTTTCCCTCCACCACCTCACAAAGCGACCTGTTCTCAAGCGCTTTGCGCACGGCAAGCCGTGCCACAACTCCTTTCTCTACCACCACTTCTTCCTGTTTACCCGCAAGCGGCAGGTAGACCACCTTCCTGTTAGCGTATACTTCAAACTCATCACCTTCTGATACACCGCTTGCGGAGCCTGCTTCCAGCCATACTCCCTTCTTCTCAACGGAGGCGACCTTTGTCGCGAGCGGTTTCTGCGCGAAAAGGCAAACGGCAGCCCCACAAAGGACGACTATCAGTGCAGGTCGTAGATGAGCCATTTGCCACTCCTTTCCACAAATACGAACCTCTTGTGGCGGACGCCTTTTATTTTCCGTTTTGCCTCAGGATGCTCAAACTCAAACACATAGTCTGTCTCAACATCGGCACGCTTTAAGTCTTTGGTCAGTTTTATTTTCTTGATGATGTGGTAGGATTTTATCACCTTAAGTCCGCTGGCGAGAAAGGAATCAAGTTGCTGTTTGAGGAGAGAGCGGAGTTTGGGACGCTCTGGAGAGACCATAGCGAGAAGCGCCTCCTTGTCGCGCTTTATGAGGAGGGTATCAAGGAGCGCGACGGCGGCGGCGACTCTGCGTTTTGTGTGTTCTATCAATGCGGCGGACTCCAACTCCCGCAGACGCTTTTTCACATCTTCCATAACGAGCCCGTGGCGGCTCTCCAGTTTCCCCACCAAATCACGCGCTTGCGCCACAACCGATGGCACATCGCGGGGGGCTTTTTTGACCATCTCTGATGCCTGGCGGAGGAGTTTCGTAAGGTGCTTGTTGAGTTCGCGGCGTTCGTTCAGCATCCGTTCGCACTCTTTTTGGCGTTTGATGATGCGCTCGCACTGCGGAGCCCGCTTCAGAAACAGCCTCATCAGACGCAACGCCCTTTGCCAATCCTTATGCTCAAAGGCGTCTTTGGCATCGCTTTCCAGTTTTTCCAATTCAACGACCGCTTCTTCCAGTTCTCTGATTTTGGGGTTGCCGCCTCTGATGTCGCGCGCGGCGTTGATGGCGATGCGCGCTTTTGGCAGGTCTCCTTCCACCACCATCCGTCGCGCTTTCGCCAACGCGTCCAAAAACCGTTTCTCCTTTGCCAACTCTCCCCGCGCCGCAACAAGCAGCGGTGGAACACGCTTCTCATAATCCCTTACAACATCCTTATACCTTTCCACCACCTGCTTCAACAGCCCGACCGCTTTCTCCAGCGCCTCCACCCCTTCTCCGCCTTTTGATATTATGGAGGAAGCGCGGTCAATCATCTCCTCCGCTTTCTTCTGCTTTGCGATAAGCGACTCAAGTGAGGCGACCTTCTTAAGCAAGGCGGCGCCGCCATAATCCGGTGCCTCTTCAAGAACCTTCTTTATCGCTTTCAAGGCTAGCGCAAACTCCTTTCTGTTCTCCCATTCCTCTGCTTTCTCCAGACGCTCACGCAGGTCTTTTCGCAGACGCAACTCACCGCTTATTGAGTCGGGTGGCGGTGTCAGACCGCTCTCGTCAAGCAGAACATTGAACTCAAACGGCTCGTATCCTTTCTTCACCACACGCACAGTGTAGTTGCCCACCTCAAGGCTTGTGTTGGTTTTGAGTTCAATACCTGGCGGAGGGGCGCCCTGTTTTCGCACAAAAAGTCTTGAGCCACGCGGAAACCTCGCCACCACCTGCACCACAGGGAAAAGCGCCTTCTTTTTTTTCTGTGGTTTGGGTGGGGTTGGTGCCACCACAACAGGTGGTTTCTGTTGCGGAGTCTTGGGCGGGGGCTGTTTTTGTGCGCCCCTTGTGGAGAGGAAGGCTGCGACGCCGATGCCGCCTATTATCGCGACTGCGATAAGGAGAGCGAGCCACGGACTGACACCGACCACCTGTGTCGTGGTGGCGGGCGTTTTGGCTCCATCCTGGGGAGTGGCGGAACGCACCTCCGTAATGCGTTGCTCTCCTGTTGGACGCTCCTCTACTGCGGGCATCGTCGCATCTGGGATAACTCCCAATTCAAGGGTCATAACAGCCTCACCACCGCCATCAACGCTCTTTTCAGCCTGCTCTATCGCCGCCACCACATCGGACGCTTTCTGGAAGCGTTTCGCCGCATCTTTCTGCAACATACGCATAACTATGGCTTCAACGATGCGCGGCACATGAGGGGCTTTCTCCGAGAGCGGCGGTGGCTTCTCGTATATGTGCTGGTATATCAGACTGGTTGCCGTGTCTGCCTTAAACGGCACCTCCCCGCAGAGCATCTCATACAGCACAACACCAAGACTGTATATGTCGCTTCTGGCATCCACCTTTGCGCCTTTGCCCTGCTCCGGGCTCATATAGTGCGGCGTTCCCAGCACCACATTGGCTTGGGTTACGACTGACTGCGCTCCCAACGCCTTTGCCAGACCGAAATCGGTCACCTTCACCACCCCGTCGCTGCGAATCATAATGTTGGAAGGTTTTATGTCGCGGTGGATGACGCCCTGTCTGTGCGCGGCGTCAAGTGCACGCGCCACCTCCTTCGCCACCCTCAACGCCTCCTTCACAGGCATCTTGCCGGACTTACGAAGAATGCTCGCAAGGTCGTGCCCGTCCACATATTCCATCGCAAAGTATGGAACACCGTCCTTTATCCCATAAGCATAAACGGAGATTATGTTGGGGTGGTTCAGTTTAGCGGCTGACCGCGCCTCACGCTCAAAGCGCACGCGGAACGATTCGTCCTGCGCTAATCGCTCAGGCAGCACCTTCAATGCCACCTCTCTGTCCAGTGATATCTGCCGCGCAAGGTATACCTGCCCCATCCCACCCTCGCCAATCTTCTTTATCACCTCAAAATCGCCGAACCTCACTCCTTCCATTGCCAATCCTTTACTCGTAAATTTACTCGTAAATCAGAGGATGCCTCCACGCAGGCGGCTTTGGCGCCACCACCCCCTTTCTCCGTTCTATCCTGTATACGCCTTTTTCCTCATCGTAGCGTAGCACATACGGTGACTTGGGACCAAATGTCTTGGGGTCGCGGTAGGGGTTGATGACCAGTTTGCCTTCCGAGAAGATACGGGGTTTGTA
>CAZPBO010000023.1:0-22013 GCA_964584815.1 uncultured Planctomycetota bacterium | reverse complement strand
CTCCCGGGGGAGGACTCGAACCTCCAACCTTGCGGTTAACAGCCGCCTGCTCTACCGATTGAGCTACCCGGGAAGCATCCATTACTACACATAACCAAGACGAGGAACTTGTCAAGACTTTATGCCAAAAACGGCAAGATGGATTGTATCAAGACAGGTGGCGTTGTGAAAATAGTTTCATTTAAGTCTGGCGCATATGACAGTGTTTCTCCTTATGAAGCCTAGGCGGTTTTGCTGTTGGTAAGCGTTGCTTAAAGGTGATGGCGGAGGGTGAATTGTTGTCTGTCGTTGACGCAGGCGGAGTTGCGTGTTAAACTCTGACATTGGCTTTGGAGGATGGGTTTGGAGTATCAGGTAAGGCTACGCAATCCGCGGGAGGCGGTGATACTGTTTGGCGAAAAGGATGTGAATCTGAAAGAGATAAAGCGGGCATTTGATGTTCGCATTGTGGCGCGGGACACCCTCCTTAAGGTAACCGGTGAGGAGAGTGAGGTTGAGCGTATACGGACTCTGATTCAGGATGTTCTGACACAGATAAGGGCGGGTATTGTGACAACCCCCGCCGAAGCCCACGCCATTATGCGCCGCCATATTCACAAAACCACAGAGAAGAAAGCAGAAGACCTAACACTTGAGGACTTTCTCATCGTTGACCTAAAAAGCGAGGGACAACGCCGTTATGTTGAAGCGATAATGCGCAACCCTATTGTTTTCTGCATCGGACCAAGCGGCACAGGCAAAACCTACCTTGCCGTTATGATGGCTGTCTCTTTTCTGCGCTTCGGATTGGTTCAGAAAATCGTGCTTGTGCGTCCTGCGGTGGAGGCGGGGGAGAAATTGGGGTTCCTACCAGGCGATTTTGAGCAGAAGGTTATGCCATATCTGCGACCGCTTTACGATGCGCTCTATGACTTTATGGGTGTTGAGCAGTTGCGGCGCTACAGGGAGCGCGATATCGTGGAGATAATCCCGCTCGCCTATATGCGGGGACGCACCTTGAACCGCTCCTTCATCATCCTGGATGAGGCGCAGAACACAACACCAACACAGATGAAGATGTTTCTGACAAGGCTGGGTCTGGCGAGCAAAATGGTGGTGACAGGAGATATAACCCAGATAGACCTTGAGGGGAGACAGGTGTCGGGGCTTGTGCATGTGCGGCGTATCTTAAGCGGGATAAGCGGGGTGGAGTTTGTCTATATGAGCCGCAAAGATATAGTGCGCAACCCGATAATTCAGGAGATTGTTGAGGCTTACGAGCGTGCGGAAAGCGACCAGCAGAAGGAAGGTGAGTAACAGTTTGACGCGCCTGATGAGAGCACAAAAGGAGCCCACCACAGCGAGGGTCTCAGGACTCCACGCCTATATTGCTGTTGTTCTGTTCGGGCTGCTCCTTCTGGCGGTCTGGCACTCTGCAACACTGCTTCTGCGCGGAGTTCCCCCTCCTTTGTCGCAGAGCCTCTCCCGAATAGGGATAGTGTTTGTGGTTGGGTATGTTCTGGTGCGGGTTGCAGGGTTGACGCGGCTTGAGCGTAAAGCGCTCTTTACAGTGGGGGTGGCAGGCGTCATAGTTGTGGGTTTCGCATTCTTCGCGCGCCATGTTTTGAAATGGGATGTTATGGTGTCGCCTGCAGTGGGATTTGGCGTTGTGGCGGTGCAGTTTATGGGTGTGGGACAGGTAAGCCTTGTAGGGTTGCTGGTGGGGTTAAGTTGCGGTTCGTTTGTGGAGGGGCTGTCATTCGGCGCGGGTGCGGCAACGGCGGCGCTCATCGGCAGAAAAATAGACACGCGAACAAAGACGGTCTTCGCAGGTGCGTTGGGCGGGGTTGCACAAACCACCGTTCTTCTGCTTCTTACTTTGGCGACTGTGGATGGGTGGACGCCGAAACGGCTGGCGTTGCGCGTGGCGTGGTCTTTGGGCGGTGGAGTCGGTTGGGGGCTCCTTATGACTGGCGTTCTGCCATTCATAGAGAGAATTTTCAACCTGGCGACACCGATGAGGTTGCGAGAGTTGGCGGACTTGAACCAGCCGTTTTTCAGGCGCTTTCTGCTTGAGGCTCCCGGGACATACCATCACAGCGTTTTGGTGGGTAGTCTTGCTGAAGCGGCGGCGGATGCGGTTGGTGCCGACCCGCTTCTTGCGCGTGTCGGTGGATACTACCACGATATCGGCAAATTGACAAAACCAACCTATTTTGCCGAGAATATACACGGTCAGAGCCGCCACGAAAAACTGTCTCCCCCAATGAGTGCTCTGGTGATAGTCAGTCATGTGAGGGATGGGGTGGAGATGGGCAAGGAGTTGGGACTGCCGCAACCTGTGGTTGATGTGATAGCACAACATCACGGCACCTGTGTGGTGGAGTATTTCTATTACGAGGCTCTGAAGGAGGCGCGTGCCAACGGCTCAACTCGTGTGGACATAGCGCGCTACCGTTACCCCGGTCCGAAACCACAGACAAAAGAAGCGGCTATCGTTATGCTGGCGGATACTGTGGAGGCGGCAAGCCGCGCCCTTAAAGAACCCTCCTCCGCTCGCGTTGCCGAACTGGTGCACGAACTCGTTATGCGCCGCCTCCTTGACGGACAACTTGACGAATCCCCGCTCACACTGCGCGAAATACACAAAATTGAACAGACCATAACCCGTATGCTGCAGGGACTCTTCCACACCCGTATTTCGTATCCCTCTCGTGAGGAAACAACAGGTGGAATGGCATAAGGTAGGCGTTGTCCTCATGGTTCTGGGTGGCGCCATCTTCGTTCTGGGACTTCTGTTTGCTTCTGGCGTGCGCCTGCCTCTTGGAAGACTGCCAGGGGATATAGTTGTTGAACGCCAGAACTTCAGACTTCATATTCCCATAACCACCTGCCTCCTAATAAGCGCTGTCGCGAGCGCTCTCCTTCTCCTTCTGTCGCGGTTACTTAAAAGGTGAGACGCCTATAGCACTTCCTTGAAAATGGTGTCCTTTTGTGATATGCTATAGAAGGTTGTTTGAGGTTGCACATTGGTGGAGGGATGCGAGGAGCCGCTTGTTGCTCTGGGGTGCTTGCTGGCAAGTTTTGTTTTTTCGCTTCTTGAGGGCGGATTGCTCTATTACTTGCTTGTGCGTCTTGAGGGGCGGCTTGGCGCGCAGGCGACCCGCATAGACAGACATCGCCACGAGTTGCTCCGTTCCTGTAGGCTTCTCAATCATATTTTCAATGTTGTGTTCGTGGTGGTTGTGGCGGAATATCTCTCTGGTGTGAAAGGGCTTGAAGGGGTGTATAAGTTTGTCGCGGTGGTGGGGATATCGGTGGGTGGGGTGATAGTGGTGGGGGAGATACTGCCGCTTGCGGTGGGGCGTTTATGGCCTGAGTGGGCGGTGTGGGCGTTGAGGGACTTTGCGTTTGCGGCGCGTGCGCTTATGTGGCCTCTCACCAAAAGTCTGACAAAAGCAGGAACGCTTTTTCTACGGGTTCGTGGAAGGCGTTCGCGTGGAGAGGAGGCGGAACAGCGTGTGCTTGACGCCGCATTGGAGAGCGCAAAGCGGGGACTGCTCGGCACCGACGAGGTGGGGATGATTGAAGGGGTTGTGAGCCTTCATAGCCGAACCGCCGCGCAGATTATGACTCCCAGAACCGACATAGTCGCTCTTGAGGCGGAAGCAACTGTGAAAGATGCCCTGACAGTTTTTCAGAAATGCGGGCATTCCCGTCTGCCCGTCTATAAAGAGACGCTTGATGAAATTGTTGGCGTGCTGTATGCCAAAGACCTGCTGTTTTACCTCGCCCAAGGCAATTCGGGCGAAAAGCGCGTATCAGAACTGGTGCGCAAACCCCTCTTTGTGCCCGAGACAAAATCGGTTTTTGCTCTGCTGCGTCAGATGCGCTCAGAACGCACCCACATAGCGATTGTGGTGGACGAATACGGTGGCACAAGCGGTCTGGTCACCTTTGAGGATGTGGTTGAGGAGGTGGTGGGGGAGATAGAGGATGAGTTTGAGCGTGCGAAAGCGGAGAAGATAAAACCCGTTGGAGAAGGAGTCTTCATAGTTGATGGCAGAACACCGCTTGAGGAGATAGCCGAGCGCATCGGCGTCAACCTCAACCGTAAAATTGGTGTTGAGACGATAGGGGGATTGGTTGTTCTCAAACTGGGGCGCATTCCCAAACCAGGAGAACGGGTCAGAGCGAACGGTCTTTCCATAGAGGTGGTGGAGGCGGATGCCCGCCGTGTCAGAAGAGTCCGTTTAAGGAAATGAGGTATGCGGCTTGCTGCTTTTGTTGTGGCAGTGTTTGTCTGTCTTTGCGGATACGCCCAGAAGGAAGCGCAAAGGAAGCCTGCCCCGAAAGACCCTGTGCAGAAATTCCGTTCGGCGGTGGACAAGGCGGTTAAGAAGGGTGTTGTGTGGCTTCTGAAGCATCGCAACAAAGACGGTTCCTTCAGCGGCATTTACCACAATTCCTACGGACCTGGCGAGACAGCGCTTGTGCTTCTTGCTCTGCTGAAAGGAGGACTTTCTGCGAAGGACCCTGCCATAAGAGCGGGATTTGCGTGGCTTTGTAAGAACAAACCGCGCTACAACTACAGCGCGGCGATAACCATAATGGCGATAGAGGCGCTCTTTGCTCCAAGCGAAGAGCAATGTTTACAACAGGCGAAATCCTATGACGACCTTCTGCGCAGGCGGGCAAGGCGGATGAAGCCTCCGTTGCGCAAATTGCTGCAGCACTGCCTTGACCTGATAGTAGCCTCTCAGACAAAAACGGGATTTTTCACTTACGCTTCAGGTAGGCAGTCAACGGGCGATTTGTCCAACACCCAATACTCGCTTCTGGGACTTTTCTCAGCGTGGCGGATGGGCGTTAGAGTTCCGCGGGAACCTGTTCTTAAGGTCTGTGAGGCGCTCATTAAGGCGCAGGAGCCCCAGGGTCCTCAAGTCAACTGGTTTCCCGTTCCTGCGGCTGATTTTTCGTTTCGGAAACTGCAGTCGCTTCAGAAAGACTTCTATCGCCGCCTGAAGGGTATCCCCGAAAAGGAACGGGCGCGCTCAAAAACGACGGTAGTGCTTGACCCGTATCGCGACTTATCAGGGGAGAGGGGCAAGATGTTTGCTCGTGGTTGGGGCTACACCTATGTGGACTTTGCCAAACTTGACCCAAAACGCCGCCCTTCCTACCTCCCCAAAGGTTCTATGACCACAGCGGGTGTGGCGGGACTTGTCATCGCAAAGGCGCTTCTTGAGAGCACAAGGTTCTGGAACAAAAGACTTGCGCGCACGGTTAACCGCGGTATACGCGATGGATGCGCCTGGCTCGCCAAGCACTTCTCCGTCACCGCAAATCCAGGACTTTCATCAAGCAGTCATCTCCATTATTATCTCTACGGTCTTGAACGCGCTGGTGTTCTTGCGCTTGTGCTGCGCTTTGGCAGCCATCACTGGTATGCTGAAGGGGCAAAACGCCTTATTTCTACCCAGAATGGTGATGGCTCTTGGGGGTCAAGCGGCGGGGTGAAACGCGGCAACAAGATGGTTTGCGCCCTTCACGACACTTGCTTTGCGATACTGTTCCTGAAGCGGGGAACGGTTCCTATCTGCGGCGGTGTGATGAGGGATGTGGCAGAAACGGGTGCTTCTCTCTTCGCGAAAAAAGACAAACCATTAAAACCGGGCTTCAGCGTGAAGCAAACCGCCAAAGGAGTGATGGTTGCAAAGGTGGAAAAGGGGAGCCCGGCGGAGAAGGCGGGTTTGAGGGTAGGGGATATCATTCGTGGCGCCTTCAGCCGCGTCGTCAGCGACATCAAATCGTTCAACGCCGTTATGAAAAAATATCTAACGGAGAAAACAAAATATGTTACACTGATTGTTGAACGCGGCGACTTCATATTCCAAGTTACCCTACGGTTGAAGCGCTGAAGTTCTGGTGAAGGAGAAGAGAATGCGATGTTATCCTGCTGTGTTGTTATTGGTGGGGATTCTTTGCGGCGGTGAGGAAAAGACGGGCAAAACCGCGTGGCTCAAGTTCGCTCCTCCCCTTGGGCGTAGGTTCACTTTAACAACAACCCTTAAGACTGTCTCGGGTCCAAAAGAGACTCCTCAGGAGATGACGGTTACGCTCGTATTCAAAGCGAAGGTCGCATCACGGAGGAAAGGTGTGAAGGTGGAGTTGGTATTGTCCGATGCGAGGGTGGTCAAAGGAGAAGGTGGTCATAAGGAGCGGTATGTGGCGACGGACAAGGAGAAGAAAGACCGTAAAGGATGGTTTCGTGTGCGGGAGAGGCGTCTGGTGGAGGCTGACCTCAAAAAGTTTGTTGGTATGGTTATTGGTGGCAAGCAAAATATCGGCTTTCTGCCGACTTGGATGCTGGATGCGATGGGTCCGTGGGGCATTCTGCCTGACAAAAAAGCCACTGTGGGCGATGTTTGGAACGGCTTTATAAAGTTCGCTGCCGATTCCGATATGGTGGTGAAAGCAACCCTCAAGAAGGTTGAGGCAGAGGCCGCCACCGTCACATTCAAAGGGGAAAAACAGGATGCGAAAAAGGGGATGAAGGTGGTCGCTGATGGCGAGTTGGTGTTCAACACGAAGAAGAAAAACATATCATCGTACAGGCTTCAACTGGCGATAACGACGGCGACAGGCACGCTCCGTTCGGAACTGATATGGCAGGTTGAGTAGTTAGTCTTCAAGCGGTGGTGCACCTGGTGCGGGGGTTGCGAGGTTGCGGCAGCGCTGGAGCATAATGCGGGTTGGTGTGTCGTCAGGAAAACGGCGGGATAACGCCTCAAAGGCGTAAAGTGCATCCTTTATTTGTCCATTCTGGAAAGCCGAAAGCGCTTTTTCGTAGTCGGCAACAAGGTTGCGGAGAGCCTCATCTGCATCCTCTATATGCGCTAATAACTGATATATTCTTATCGCTTCCTGCCGCCCTTTCACGGATGTTACGCCCAAGCAGCGGAAGAGGAATTGTTCCCGTGCCGCTTTGTAGGTCGCCTCACCCACTATTATGTCCACACCGAACTCGCGGGTGAGACCCTGTAGGCGGTTGGCGAGGTTGACAGTGTCGCCCACGGCAGTATAGTCGTAGAACTGCGGCGCGCCGAGATTGCCCACAACCGCGCTCCCCGTGTTTATCCCCACACCCACCTGCAGTGCTCGTCCCCCTATATCAACTCCATCCAATGCCCTCACCATCTCCAAGGCGACGCGGCAGGCGCGCTCCGCGTGGTCGGGTTGCTCATCCGGGTCGTTGAAAAATGTCATCACACAATCGCCCATCAATTTATCCAATGTCCCATCATAACGGAACACCACCTCTATCATTCGCGAGAAGAACTGGTTAAGGATGCGCCCTGTCTCATAAGCGGTCAGTTTCTCACAAAGCGGGGTGAAGTCACGGATGTCGGCAAACAGCACAGAAATCTCTTTTGTGTGTCCCGACAGGTCCACCTCCACCTCACCATCAACCATTCGCTGCACCACCTTCTGGGAGACATAGCGTCCGAAAAGGGAAACAATCTGCCGCTCCCTGCGCCACAGAAAAGCCAGACGCCACGACAGCCCGCCTGTTGCCTCTATCAGAACGGCAAACATGCACCCCGTCACCGACAAAAAGACCTGATGCAGGAAAGCAATATACTGGGCAAACCAGAGCAGTGCTACAAGCCCCACAACCCAGAATCCCACCGCCCACAACCGTCTCCTCCTGCCTACATAGAAAACGGGCAAACAGACTCCTGCGACAACGAAAAAGAGGAGCCATTGCAGCCAGAGCGGAGGTGTTCTGAACCAGCGCTTCTCAAGTAATGTGGCGAAGGCGTTTGCCTGAAATTCAACCCCCGCCATCCACGGTGCCTCTTTGCACGATGCGGGTGTTCTGTATACATCCCCACCCACAAGGCGCACATCGCCCACAAAGACCACCGCGTCTTTCAAACCTTTCGTCTTCTTCTCCGTCAGAAACTCCGCCATGCTTATCCGCTCAACGCTGCCAGGCGGACCGCAGAAATCAACCATACACCTGCGCGGGATGGCAAACTTTCCTGTTTTTGTGTGTATGACCACTTCCTTTGAGCCCACTTCAACTTTCTGCGCGTTCAGTGTCGCGGCAAGAGTCGCTGCTGCAAACGACAGACGCCACTCCTCATCTCTTATTTTGTTGCCCACAACAGGTCTTCCAAGCCACGCCATATCAAGCCGGCGCAGAACACCGTCCCCATCTGGCTCCACATTCGCCACACCTGCCCAGACATCCTCATACTCCAGAACCTCCGCGATTGCGGGGGTGGGGTCAACAAAGACCTCAAAGCGACTCTTTCCTACTCGGGCTTCTCCCTTGGCGCAGACCAGCACCAACCGTCGGCACAAAAGGAGCGCTTTTGCCAGTTTATCATCGTGCTTTGTGGTTCGCGTAAAGGCATAGTCCACAGCCACACAACCCGCCTCTGCATTAGCCGCCAGTGATACCACATCTGCTATCACATCCCTCAAAGCAAGGTTGTTGCGGCTGACCCAGAGGTTTGTCGCGTCGTCATAGCCCACTATTACCACTCGCCGTGAGGGCTGCCAGCCCGCGCGCAGACTGTAGTTTGAGTCAAAAAGGAGTAGGTCAAACCGCTCAAAGACCCCAAAACCAAAAAGCACAAGAAGCAGCCCTGTCGTCAATGCATATATTGCAAGCATTGCAAAAGGCGGCACTCGCCGTCTCATAACAGACTCCTTCCCCCTCAATTGTAACCGATGAGGCGATTTGTCTTAAAGAGTCCTTTTCTGGTTGGTAGAATTTGTGCGGTTGGAGGAGATGCTATGGCAAAGATGAAGGCGGTAATGAAGGTAAAGCGCGGTCGTGGATTTGAGATTGTGGATGTGGATGTGCCCCGCCCTGGACCGCACGATTTGCTGGTCAAGGTGCGCCTTGCGGGAATCTGCGGTTCCGACAGCCATATTTATGCCTGGGATGAGTGGGCATCGCAGCGGATAAAGCCACCGATGATTGTGGGGCACGAGTTCTGTGGCGAGGTGGTGGAGATGGGTAGTGAGGTGCGGGGCTTTAAGGTTGGGGACTATGTTTCCGCTGAGTCGCATATCCCTTGTGGGTATTGCTACCAATGCCGCAACGACCAGCAACACATCTGCGCCAACTTAAAAATTCTGGGCGTTGACACAGATGGATGTTTTGCCGAGTACGCCTTGATACCTGATGTGTGCGCGTGGAAGAACCCGCCGGATATGGACCCCGAAATAGCGGCGATTCAGGAGCCGCTTGGCAACAGTGTTTATGCGGTGCTGGAGGCGGATGTTGTTGGGCGCAGCGTTTGTGTATTTGGTTGCGGACCTGCGGGGATGTTTGCGTCAGCGGTGGCGGTTGCCGCGGGTGCATACCCCGTTGTCAGCGTCATAAAGCATGAGTTCCGCCGCCACATTCTCCAGCAACTCGGTGTCCATCACATAATCCACAAAGACGAGGATGTTGTCACATTTGTTAAGGACTTAACCCACGGGGTGGGAGTGGATGTGGTCTGTGAGATGACGGGAAATCAGCAGGCGATAAACACGGGATTTGAGGTGGTGCGTAAGGGCGGCACATTCGTCGCCTTCGGCATTCCTGCCGCCAGCGTGAGTTTGCCGTTTGCCGAAGGAGTCATATTTAAGGGGGTCAATGTGATGGGTATAAACGGGCGGCTGATGTTTAAGACATGGTTTAAGATGCGTGCGCTCCTTGAGTCGGGACGCCTTAACCCCAAGCCCATAATAACGCACCGCTTCAGGATGGAGGAAATAGATACGGCGATGAAGCAGGCGAAATCGCCTGACAGGCGTGTTGGCAAAATAATTCTTGAACCCTTCTCCTCATAGGGGGTTGTGAAGGTGCTGTTTCAGGATGTGATAGCAACACTGAACCGTTACTGGGCGGAGAAAGGGTGTGTGATACTTGCACCCTACGATATGGAGAAGGGTGCGGGAACCTTCCATCCTGCAACATTTTTCGGGTCGCTTGTTGAGGGTGACTGGCGCTGCGCTTATGTTGAACCGTGCCGCCGTCCCACCGACGGTCGCTACGCCGAAAATCCCTACCGACTCCAGCATTACTATCAGTATCAGGTGATAATAAAACCTGCGCCACCCGACTCCCAGGATGTATATCTTGAGTCGCTGCGCCAGTTGGGCATTGACACCGCCAAACACGATGTCCGCTTTGTTGACGACGATTGGGAATCACCCACACTGGGTGCTACAGGACTCGGCTGGGAAGTCTGGCTGGACGGGCTTGAGATAACGCAGTTCACATATTTCCAGCAGATGGGCGGACTCGCTCTTAAAGATATTCCGCTTGAGATAACCTATGGACTTGAGCGGATAGCGATGTTTCTGCAGGGGGTGGATTCGGTCTTTGACCTGCAGTGGGCGCCCGGCGTTAAATATGCCGATGTTCACAGATTGAGCGAGCGCGAATACAGCGTTTACAACTTTGAAGAGGCGAACACCGAGATGCTGTTTTCGCAGTTTGAGCAATGGGAGAAAGAGGCGGTGCGTTTGCTTGAAAGAAGGATTGGCGAGGAAGCCGCTCCGCTTGTGCGTCCCGCCTACGATTGCCTCCTTAAATGCAGCCATATCTTCAATCTGTTGGACGCAAGGGGGGTGGTGAGTCCCCAGCAACGCACAGGCTACATACTGCGGATACGGCGCCTCGCCCAAAAATGCGCCAAAGCCTTCGCCCTCCCCGCAGCCGCCACCTTGCATAAAGCGTTGTAGGCGTTAAAATATCAGGGTGGAACAGGCAGGAGATAAAGCGATGATAAGGGTCGCCAGTGAGCGGGACAGGATAAATGTGGCACGGGTTTACAGAGCCGGGCAGGAGCATATCTTCAAATGGTGGGACGAGTTGACCGAGGAGCAGCGGCGTGGTCTGCTTGAGCAGGTGGCGAGCATAGATTTCCGCTTACTTGGGGAGTTGACTCGGAAGATGTCCGCGACCCGAAAAACTGTCATAGGAGAAGTGCGTCCCGCTCGCGTTCTGCGCCTTCCCCGAACACCTGACGAAAGACGCTATTTAGAGCGGCTCGCCCGTCAGGGAGAGCGCCTCCTCCAAGCGGGGAAGGTCGCGGTCGTCACCGTCGCGGGAGGACAAGGCTCGCGTATGGGACTTACCGTTCCGAAAGGCACGATTCCTATTGGTCCTGTCACGGGTAAGACCATATTCCAATTCTTCGCTGAAAAGATATCCGCTCTGCGCGCAAGATACCACACCTTTCTGCCGTGGTTCATCATGGTGTCGGATGCCACCGACGCCGCCACACGGAAGTTCTTTGAGGAGCACAGCAACTTCGGTCTCGCCCGCGGCTCAGTGCGTTTCTTCAAACAGGCTTCACTCCCCGCCCTTGACTTCAGAGGTCGCCTCATACTTGAACGGAAGGACAAAATCTTTATGAGCCCCAACGGTCACGGCGGCATCCTTGAGGCTCTGGAACGCGAAGGAGTGGTTGAGGAGTTGGAGCGCACAAACATTGAATACCTCTTCTATTTCCAGGTTGACAATCCCGCTGTTAAGGTCTGTGACCCTGTTCTCATCGGACTCTGTAAGGAGAGGGACGCCGACATCGCCTCAAAGGTGATATGGAAGGAGACGCCGTATGAGCGGTTAGGCGTCTTTGTTGAGGTGGACGGAAAACCATATGTGATAGAGTATAGTGAGTTGCCTACAGAGATAGCGGAGAAGCGCGATGCAAGTGGCGCGTTAGCCTTCGGCGCCGGCTCTATTGCCGTTCATGTATTCCGTGTGGACTTCCTGGTGCGTCTGATGAAGGAGGGTGTTCGTCTTGAATACCACATCGCCAAAAAAGCCGTCCCCTACATTGACCGCACTGGCAAGCGCATCTTTCCCACACAGCCCAATGCCTACAAATTTGAGCGCTTCATATTTGATGTGTTGAAGTTCACCGATAAGTTGGCGCTGCTTGAAACATCCCGTAAGGAGGAGTTCTGCCCTGTCAAGGACAGAGAGGGACCGGCGAGTCCCGAGGGTGCACGGAGGCGTCTTTCGGCTATATTCGCCGATTGGCTCGCCGCCTGCAATGTTCAAGTTCCCCGCGACGCCGACGGTCTTCCCAAAGCAAACATTGAGATAAGCCCCCTTTTTGCCCTTGACCCAGAAGAACTGCGTGCCCAGATAAAGCCCGGGGTCACCGTTGCAGGCGATATATGTCTTGAGCCTTAGGTCTGGCTGAACCGATGGCGAAAATAGAGCGGCTACCGGATGATGTGGTGAGAAGGATAGCGGCGGGTGAGGTGATAGAACGCCCCGCTTCTGTCGTCAAAGAACTGGTGGAGAATTCGCTGGATGCGGGTGCCACCACCATTCGCGTTGAGGCGACAGAGGGAGGTATACGACGAGTTAGGGTCACAGATGACGGCTGCGGCATTGAAAAGGATGACCTACCGCTTGCGGTGGCACCTCACGCCACAAGCAAGATAAAAAGTGACACCGACCTGCTTGCGATAAGGACGCTTGGTTTCCGTGGGGAGGCGCTTGCCGCTATAGGTAGGGTCTCGTATTTGCGTTTGGAGAGTCGCACAGATGGTGCGCCTTGTGGTTGGGCAATAATGGTGCGCGGCGGTAACTCCTCTGCACTTATGCCATCCAGCCACCCAAAGGGCACCACCGTTACCGTGGAGCAACTCTTCTTCAATCTGCCCGCACGACGGAAGTTCCTTCGTCAGCCCTCAACCGAAGCAGCAAAAATCGCCTCCACCATCACCTCCATTGCTTTGGCAAACCCTAACACCGCCTTCACCCTCCTGCTTGATGGAAGAACCTACATCAAGGTGCCTGTTGCTGACTCCCACCTCATCCGCGCACAGCAACTGTTCCCCAACACACAGGAAACATCTGTTCTGCTTGAAGGACGCGCAAGCCACGAGAGCATCGCTGCGTATATCCTTGTCTCCCCACCTTTCCTCTCCCGCCGCGACACCCGTATGCAGTTCTTCTTCGTCAACAACCGCCCTGTGCGCGACGAGACAATAAGAAAAGCCCTCCGCGATGCCTTCGCTGATAAACTGCCCTCCGGCAGAAATCCTGTCGCTTTCCTGTTCCTCTCTGTCCCGCCTGAATTGGTGGATGTCAATGTCCATCCCGCAAAACAAGAGGTGCGTTTCAGAAAGCCTGGCTTTGTCTACACCGCCATTCGCCGCGCCGTTGAGAACGCCTTATCAGCCGCCCAGCATCTCTCATCCACCACTCCCCTCACTCCTCCGCAAGAGAACATCCGCCAAGCCATCGCCGATTTCCTCTCATCTCGTCCAACAACCACCACACCGCAAAAACAACTCACACTCTCACCACCAAAACAGAGCACACCACAACGGGCGGAACGCACCGTCCCCGCAGGAAAATTCTTCATCCTCCATAACACCTTCATCGTGGTTGAGACAGATGACGGTTTTGCCCTGGTAGACCAGCACGCGCTCCACGAGCGCTTAATTTATGACTCCCTACGCGGTGAGGTGGCGCGCAGAAAACTCACATCCCAGAAACTGCTTGTTCCACTCAAAATTAATGTGACCGTAGAGGAAGAAACAGTTTTTGAGCAGAACCGCGCACTTTTTAAGCAGTTGGGGTTTGTGATAGAGGTAGATGAGCGGGCGCTTGTCGTGAGTGCAGCACCAAGTATACTGTCAGAGGAAGCCGAAATAGAGGGGGCGGTCAAGGAGATTCTGGCGGGGTTTTTGGAGGAGGTTGGTGGAGGGATGGGAGATAAGATGGATATAGCGTTGAAGAGTGTGGCGTGCAAGGCGGCGGTGAAGGCGGGAGAGGCGCTTTCTGATAGGGATGTGGGCTGGCTTTTGAGTGAGGCGAAACGCTGCGCAACCCCCATAACCTGCCCCCACGGCAGACCTCTTGCGCGGTTCTTTTCGCTTGAGGAGGTGGCAAGGTGGTTCAAGAGATAAGACCGCTGCATCTTGCGCGTCGGGTGGAAGCGCTTCTGTTCGCGGCAGGTGATGTTGTGAGCAGCAAGCGTTTGGCGGATGTTCTTGGCACAAGCGAGGAGAAAGTGGAGGCGGCAATAGCGACACTGCAAGGGATGCTTGCTGAGCGCGCATCGGCACTGCAGGTGGAGCGGGTCGCGGGAGGATGGCGTCTTGTGACGCGGGAGGAGTTTGACCGCGACATAACGAACCTGCTGTCCCGCAAACGAAGAGGTTTGTCGCGTGCGGCGCTTGAGACCCTCGCCGTCATCGCCTACAAACAGCCGATAAAGCGCAGCGATATAGAGGCGATAAGAGGGGCACCGTGCGGGGAAGCGCTGCGTCAGTTGCGCGAAGCAGGTCTTGTGCGCATTGCAGGTAGAGAGGATGGACGCGGCAAGGCGCTCCTTTATGCTACAACACGCAAGTTCCTGCAAACTCTTGGATTGGCATCAATCAACGAACTGCCTGACCCTGAAACCTTAAAACAGGAGATAGAATGAGCGGTCTGCTTGAGTCGGTTAACACGCCACAGGATTTGAAGAAACTGCCACTTGAGAAACTGGAACAATTGGCAGAGGAGGTCAGAACGCTCATAAAAGAGACAGTTCTACACCGTGGAGGGCATCTTGCCAGCAATCTGGGGCTGGTGGAGGCGACCATAGCGCTCCATTATGTCTTTGATTTTGAAGAAGATATGTTGATTTTTGATGTGTCGCACCAGTGTTACACCCACAAAATACTAACGGGAAGACGGCAGAAGTTCTGCGAGACGCTGCGGTGCAAGGGTGGGATAAGCGGTTTTACGAATCCAGCCGAGAGCAGATACGATGCGTTTGTGGCGGGGCACGCGGGGACGGCATTGTCGTGGGCTTTGGGTGTTGGTGTTGCGGACAGTTTGGTGGGGCGGGACAGATGGGTGGTGGCGGTGGTGGGTGATGGAGCGTTGGGGACGGGGATGACACTTGAGGCGCTGAACCACGCGGCGGAGTTGAAAGCGCGTGTTCTTATACTGCTCAACGACAACCGTATGTCAATTCCGCCGACAGTGGGTGCGTTCGCACGGTATTTGGATAGGATAAGGGCGGGTGCGCTGTATCGTGGTGCGGTGAGGCGTCTGCGCACATTTGCGCAGAGGCTGCCGGCAATAGCGCGGGATGCGGAGCGCTTCGCAGAACGCGCTTTCAGGCTTATGCGCCGCCTCGTCCTACCACCAGGCGCCCTCTTTGAAGAGTTGGGACTCACATATTTCGGTCCACTGGATGGGCACAACATACCGTTGCTTGTGGAGATGCTGCGCCGCATACGGAAGCAACAAGACGGGTGCGTTATTCTCCATATAGTAACCCAGAAAGGTCGGGGACACCAGCCGGCAGAGGACGACCCAGAACGCTATCACGGTGCGTCTCCTCAGGTTGCTCCTGACGGTAAGGTGCGCACACAGACCATAACTGCCGCGCCGACCTATACTTATGCCTTCTCCCGCGCGCTGCAGCGATTTATGGAAACCCACAAAGATGTTGTCGCCGTAACCGCCGCTATGCCCACAGGCACAGGACTGGATGTTATCCGCGAAAACTTTCCTGAACGCTTCTTTGATGTGGGGATATGCGAGCAGCACGCGGTGGGACTTGTAGCGGGGATGTCGCGTGGTGGGCTTTTCCCCGTCGTAGCCATATATTCAACCTTTATGCAGCGGGCGTTTGACCAACTCTTCCACGATATCGCCCTGCAAAAGTTGCCCTGCATTCTGGCGCTTGACCGTGCAGGCATTGTTGGACGCGACGGACCAACCCACCACGGCACATACGACATAGCCTACACCCGCATCCTGCCCACGCTCACTGTTGCTGCACCAAAATGTGGCTCCGAATTCCTTTCTTTCTTCAACTGCGCTTATCAGAACCGCCTAACCCTTGTGCTCCGCTATCCCCGTGATAAAATCCCAGACCAGCAACTGCGCCTTCAGGTTGAGACACTACAACCCGGCAAAGCAGAAATTCTGAAGGAGGGAGAAATCCTTGCGCTTGTGGGGTATGGTGCCACAGTGAAGATATGTCTTGACGCCGCCGAAATCCTTGCCCGTAACGGGCATAGCCCCACAGTTGTCAACCTCCGCTGGGTCAGACCGCTTGACAAGGTTTTACTCAAAAACCTCGTGACGGAGCATCAATTTGTTGTTGTGGTGGAAGACCACACCATTTGTGGCGGCGTGGGCAGCGCGATTCTTGAAGCGCTCTCCGGCACAAAAGAGGCTGCTTGTGTCAAAATAGTGGCTTTGCCAGACAAATTCGTAGAACACGGCTCTCGTGCGGAGTTGTTGTCAGATTGCGGTATCACAAAAGAACGCGTCGCTCAAGTCTGCAGCGAACTGTTGCGTTAATTTTTGTCCACAAGAATCACAACCCAGCAGAAGCACTGCATCTGGTTAGGGTTGCTCACCTCATAGGATGTATAGCCGACTCCGACGCACTCCCATTGGGACTGCATCAGCCAACTGCTTGTCCCACCGCCTCCAAACATCTGGTAGGCGTCACTTGCGCTGTTGTTGTCGTTTATGACCGCCTTGCCTTCCGCAGCCTGTGTTGTTACCGCCAATACCTGGTCAACTTTCTCCTTTAGGCTGGTCACGCCCCATTGAGATAGCAGGTCAGAAGGCGGTGTATCATAGGTCTGAACAGCAGGTGTTTGATTGGTTTTGTAATAATTTGCCCATTCCTGTGCTATGTCGTCCAGTGCTGTCAAGCGTTGAAGCGTGGGCACACCACATTGCTGGCGACCATCTGCTATCAACCTGAGCAGGGCTTGTTTTGCCAACTCAGTGCTTTTGTTATTGCTGTTGCCGCCACAACCAACCACGACCGCAAAAACCAGAAGTCCCACAATCCAGCGCATAGACTTTCTCCTAATACCCCCTTATATTTTAAGACGCAAACAACTGCGGGTTTATTCACAGTTTTTTCTGTTGTTGTCAGCGCTTTTCCTGCCTTTTCAGTTCCTCCTGAAGTCTTTCTATCTGCTTTTGCAGTGCTTTTCTCGCTTTGCGCAGGTCAGCCAGTTTCATCTGGAGAAGTTTCTGTTTCTGCGCAAGGCTTTGTATTTGCTTCTGGACATCGGTGAGTTCTTTTTCGGTTTCAGCGATGGCGTGTTCAAACTGGGCTTTTCTTTGGCGCAGGTGTTCCAGTTGGCGTTTTTTTGCTTCAGCGTTCTGGGGGGTTTTGTTTGTTTGCTGAAGCGCTTTTTTGAGGGAGGCGATTTTCTGGGCGGTTTCAGCGGCTTTTTTACGGAGCCGCGCCGCCGCCTCCTTCTCCCCCGCTTCTTCCGCAACCCTCGCCGCCTCAAGCAATTTCCTGCGTCGCGCCTGCAACTCCTCAAGCCGCTTGATTTGACGCTTCCTTATCTCGCCGAACGCCTCTTTTGCCCTTTTCCCTATCTTCTCCTTCAACTCGTTGAAAGCGTCCTGCAATTGGGAGAGCCATTTGGAGATTCTATCCACCTCTTCGCGCATTTTGGGGTTCTCTTTGTTGTTGCGGAGATGTTCTATCCTTTTCTGCAACGCCACGATTGCTCGTTTCAGCCGTTCCATCTCCCCCAGAACCGCGTCTTTTTCGCGTTCTTCCTGGGGTGATAGGATGCCGTCCTTATTCTTGTCAAAGGCTGCATCAAGAGGGGTCTTGACAGGACGCCCTTCCTGTGCTGCCAGAAACCCCAGAAGGCAGACGCTCATCATAAGCCAACGCATACCGTTTCTCCTCCAGCGGTTTGGGAAATTTTACAGTGTCTGGAGCAGTTTTTCAAAGAGTTGGTTAAGAAAGAGGCGTCATCAGCCGAAAGAGAGATAGAGAGGGGGTGGAAGATGTTAGGGGTTGTGATACTGGCGGCGGGACGGGCAGAAAGATATGGTCGTCCCAAGGTTCTGGAGAGAATCAAGGGGCGACCGATTCTGTTTTATGCGGTGGATGCATTTCGTGGTGTTGCGGATATGATAGTGGTGGTTGTGCCATCGGGTTTGGAGGAGCGGTATCGCCGCGTGGCGGGGGATGTTGATGCGGTTGTTGTTGGGGGGAAGGAGCGAGGGGAGAGTGCTGCAGCGGGCATAGAGGCGCTTTCTGGGTGTGATGTGGTTTTGGTGCACGATGCGGCGCGTCCCGCTATTCCCAGAAGCGACATCGTCCGCTTGCTTAAGGCTCTTGAAACAAATCCTGCTGCCACGCTCGTATATCCCGTAACGGAGACCTTGAAGGTCGTTAAAGACGGTTATGTCAGGAAGACCCTGCCACGGGACGGCGTTTATCGTGCTCTTACCCCGCAGGGATTCAGGATGGATACCTATAGGGCGGTGGAGAGGATATGTCACAAAGATGCGCCGGATGAGGCGTGGCTATTTGAGAAAGCGGGGATACCTGTAGCGGCGGTTGTGGCGGAAGGTTTCAATCCGAAGTTGACATACAGGAGCGAGTTGCGGTTATTTGAGGCGCTTTTGGAGGGTTGAGTTTTGAGGAAGGTTTTCTGGACGGTGGTTCTTGTGGGGTTGGCGGTGCCGCTTATGGCTGACCAGGTTCGGGCGACCAAGTCGGCGCTGCTTGAGGTGAGCGGTCGCATCAGGCTGGATGCTGTCTTTGAAGACCCCGACATCAACGACTATGTGTGGGGTATGCGCAATGAGGACTCGTTTGTTGACCCGGAGTTGGAGTTGCGGATGCTGTTCCATGTCAAGATGGGGGTGAAGGCGCATCTTGCCCTGCGCACCCCGCCCTACGCGCGAGATGTGCTGGGTGGTCGTGCCATATTCGTCACCGACACCGTTTCAGGGCAGGACAGACCCTATCCAACGCGCATAATGGAGGTGTCGGAAGCCTACCTTGAGGCGCGGCAATTTCTTCACAAGAATCTCTCTCTTTCTGTGGGGTTGCTACGCCTTAACTATCCGCTGATTCCCGGCAGTGAGCATGGCACATTTTTGTTGGCGATAGGAGAGACGGAGGACCCGTTCGCCGGGACGATTTATGCCAACTGGCCGACCAATAAGGCAAGCGCGAGCAAGCCCGCCGCCTATTCCAATCGTTTCTCTTGGAACGCGCCGGGGCAGGCGGGCAGCGTGGAGGCAGGCGGCGTAAGGCTTTCCCACACTTATAAGTTTGGATTCGGTCTGGCGAAACAGCAGAAGCGGTTTGTTGAGACGCAGTTTGATTTCATAGCCGCCACCACATATGAGACGCTTTACCTCAACCAGGACCGCGACATTGTCGGCGTTATTGGACGGTTCTGGTATCCTTTCAGGAAGCAGCCGACACTGTGGGGGCAGATGGCGATTTTGACCTACGGCATAAACGCTAACAGTCGTATATGGACGCTGGGCGGCGGTCTGGCTTACCGTGCCACAAAGTCGTTCACCCTCTACGGCGAAGCCTACGGTCAGACAGGCGACCTTTATGAAGGATTTACCCGTCCCTCAAATCCCAACGACCCGTGGTATTGGCTCTCAAGCAGGGACGGCACGATAACCCAGCAGGCGTTCGCAGGCTATTTTGGAATAAGATATGAGATGAAACCCACGGAGAAGTCAGGTCCCTTCGCGCGCTGGCGTCCTTACTTTGACATCTCCTACTGGTGGATATCGGGGGACAAAAACCCGCACGACAGACGCAATCAGGACTTCCTGACTTATGAGGATGTTGACACGACAATGATATTGGAGGAGGACCGCTACGGGTGCGACCTTGACACCAATTACGAGGCGCTGAAGTTGATAGTCGGCTGCAAGCCGCACAGCAAGGTGCGGATTTACCTTGTGTTTGCGAATGTCAGGAAAGCCCGTGATTACACCGCTAAGGACCGCATCGGCAGGGAGATTGACCTCGTAATCAAGTGGCAGTATACCGAGGACCTTTCCTTCAAATTCGGGTTGGCGAATGTGTGGCAGGCGGACTATATGCTTGAGGGTTTGGCGGGCAGACGACATCCCTGCATCGCCGTTGCGCAGATGGTGCTCAACTTCTGAAGCGGCATCCACCCCCTCCAGGAAAGGGCTGCAGGCGCCCGAGGCGGCGTCTCAGCCCTTTCCCATTTTCAAAGGTTATTTTCCCTCTCCCACGAGTAGAGTTTCGCCACCACCTTTTTCCACAGTCCCTTCGCCTTTAGGACCGCTTCTGCTACTTCCCTGACCGCACCCCTGCCTCCGTTTGCTCTCGTTACCCAGTCTGCCATCCGGCGGACTTCCTCCACCGCATCCGCCACCGCAACCTTTACACCTACCTCCTCAAGCAGCGGCATATCGTAAACATCGTCCGCCACAAAAAGGGTCTCTTCCTTACGCAGACCATATTTCCTTAAAAGTTGGCGAAACGGCTCACGCTTTCTTCTTATCCCCTGAAAAATCTCTGTAACGCCCAACTGTTTGAGCCGTCGCTCAACGCACGGTGCCGCCCTCCCCGATATCACCCCAACCAGCACCCCCATCTCAACCAACGCCCTTACCCCAAAACCGTCCTTCACATCAAAGCATCTCAACTCTTTTCCTTCCTCATCCATGATTATCCTGCCATCTGTCAACACGCCGTCAACATCCAGTATCACAAGCCTTACTCCCCGCAGTTTTTCGTTGAGGGACTCCACCATCAGTATTTTCCTTAAAGTTCCTTTCACCAAGTTTTTGCAGTGTTTTCTTATGAGGTTAGTAGTGAGCGTGCTCGGGAGAGCATATTCTGCCACACATCTTCCGCACCGCTTTCGGAACTGACGAGACGGTAAAGCGTTTTGCTGCTACCGTTTCCGTCAACTTTCTCAAGATATGTTTCAATATGGACGGCGCCTGAACGCTCTTCCACCCTGAACTGAGAGACCAGCAGGGATGCGCCGTTCAATGTGAGCACTTCCCGACGCATAAGGAGGAACTGCTTTGCCCCTTTTGCAGTGCGGTAATGTAGAAGCAGCACAGCCACAACTCCAAGGAACAGAGCAGGAATACAGAACCTTATAGGAAAAGTGCCGTTGGGGACGAAGGCAACAGCGGAAACAGCCCCTATGGCGGTCAGGGTTTGGACAAAGACCACAGTCTGGCGCCGCGAGAATCCCGATGCCATCAAGCGGTGATGGATATGGTAGTTGTCTTTTTGGAAGATGGACGCGCCGCGGAGAAAGCGGGAAAGCATCACCCCAAGTGCGTCAAATAGCGGAACCCACAGGACAAATCCGACCGCCACAAAACTCCAGAACGCTCCCCTTGCTGCTGATATAACCGAAAGCCCGAGGTATCCGAGCGCAAAGCCCGCGAATAATGCTCCCGCTGACCCCATAAACACCTTCGCCGGCGGTCTGTTATAACGCAGGAAAGCAAGCCACGCCGCGGCAAGAAGAAGCGCCGCTACCGCCGCAGTCGTCTCGTTCACACAGAAAAGAAGAAACGCAAGCGCGCAGAAGGAGATACCTGTGCTTCCTGCAGCAAGTCCGTCAAGTCCGTCAAGCATGTTCACAGCGTTTGAGAGTCCAACAACGAAAAATGTTCCCACCACCATCCAGAGCCACAACAAGTAAGGAGAGGTGGTTGGCGCTTTCAGAAGCAGGATGGCGACAAACGCCGCCGATGCCATCAGCCAGAAACGCACACGAACCGACAGTTTATGGATGTCGTCAAACAGCCCCAGACCACAAAAAACAAAACTTCCGATAAGCAATCCGAAAACGGAGGGGGTGAAAGTTTTTCTGCTTAAGAGTTGCCAAATCAGGATTGCCGCCGTCGCTGCCACCATAACCCCCACACCCCCTGACAGCGGCACCTCTTTCTGATGCACCTTAAAAAGCCCGGGTCGGTCAACCGCACCCAAACGGCGGGCAAACCGCGCAAAGAGCGGCACAAGTAGCAACGCCCCACAATATGCGCCCAGAACGACGATTATTGTCGTCAGCATACAACTTTCCCGAAAACCAAATCACAATTATGTCCAAACAATTATCGCGTTTCAAGTCCCTATTTCTAAAATCACTGAAATATGAAATCAAAATCGTGAGATTCACTTATTTTCAGTAAGGGCTAATAAGGAGTCGCTCTATCAGTTTGACCTTGC
>CAZPBO010000022.1:0-32870 GCA_964584815.1 uncultured Planctomycetota bacterium | reverse complement strand
GAATAAAGTTCATTAGGAGGTGAGTTATGGCGTGGGTAGGAGTTGATGTTGGAGCGACGCAGACGAAAGCGGCGGTTTTGGGTGAGGGCGGTGCGCTTTTGGGGCATTGTGTGGTGAGGAGTGGGGTTGATTTTGGAGCGGCGGCGATTGAGGCGGCGAAAGGCGCCCTGTCGGTGGCAGGACTTGCTCTTTCTGATATAACGCGTTGCGTCGCCTGCGGTTACGGTCGGCACAATGTCCCATTCGCCAATGCGACGAGAACGGAGATAGCCTGCCACGCGCGTGGCGCCTGGCAGCAGGTCAAAAACCGCTTCACCCTTGTTGATATCGGCGGTCAGGACAACAAAGTGATTAGAGTGAGCGAAAAAGGAGCGGTTGTTTCTTTCAAGATGAACCGCAAATGCGCTGCAGGAACAGGCGCTTTTCTTGAGGAGATTGCGCTGCGGCTCGGCGTCAAACTTGAAGAGATGAACGAAATAGCAGAACAGTCTGACGGTGAGGTGGCGTTGGGGTCGTTTTGCACGGTGTTTACGGCGACGGAGATGCTGGCGCACATAAGGCGCGGGGTGAAACTCGCCCATCTTGTTAAAGGCGCTTACCGTTCTATAATAAAAAGGATTGTGGAGATGGACCCGCTTGAGGGGGATGTATGGTTTTCAGGCGGTGTTGTAGCGCACAATCCTGTTTTGGCGGAGATGTTTGGGCAGGAGTTGGGGCGCACGGTCTATGTGGTGGAAAATCCTGAGATAAACGGCGCAGTTGGGGCGGCGCTTTTCGCGATGGAGGAAGCGAGTTGAGGCTCCTTCTTTCTGTTTTGTTCATTTTGTATGTATCGTGCAACCCAACAGTGACGACGGACGGCGGTGTAAACAAGCGTCTTGACCCGATAAGCGCGAAATGGCTGCGTGCGGGCGAGGTGGCGTTTCTGAAGGGGGATTACGCAGAGGCGGAGAGATGTTTCCGCAACGCGAGAGGTTGTGCGGAGGGGGCGTATTGGCTGGGTCGTGCGTTGTGTGCGCAGAGGAGGTATGTGGAGGCGCGAATGTTATTTGACGCTGCGGCGGAGAAGTTTTCGGGCTGGAAGCGTTTGGACGCGCTGGTGTGGGGTGCGGATTGTGCGATGTGGTTTCACGATTTTGCGGATGCGGCGCGCCGATATGAGGATGTGCTCCGTATGGGGGGCGAGCCATCAGAGGAGTTGCGCCTGAAGTTGGCGGTGGCGCTTCTGCGCAGCGGCGCGTGGGACGAGGCAGCCGAACAGTTCAGGAAAGTTCTCATCGGCGCCAGTGCAAAAGATGTGGAAGAGAAGGCACAAAGAGGGCTTTTCTACTGCGCCAGACGCCATTTCGCTATACAGGTGGCTGCCTTCAAACGCAGCGAATCTGCCAAAAGATTGGCAGAGGACTTGAAGAAGCAGGGGCTTGACGCATACACTGTTTTCTATCCGGAAGGACCGCTCTATCTGGTGTGGGTAGGGCGTTTTGGGAGTTACGGGGAGGCGTCAGAGGCGCTGTCAAGGATAAGGCGCGAGGAGCGGTTTGAGGAAGCGGTAGTGGTTCCGTAAGGAGATGTTGGATGTCAATGCTTGCGTGGATGCGGAAGCGGATGCGAAAGATGCTGTGGGTGGTTGCTATAGTGGCGGCGGTGAGTTTTGGCGTGACGGGTGTGATGGTGTCGGTTTTCAGGCGCTGGACCGCGAGCCAAACGATAGGCTATGTGATGGGACACAGGATAAAGGATAAAGAAGCGCAAGCGGAAATGGTGCTGCTTGAGCAAATAGGCAGGATAATAGGACGAGGGATTGTGCGGGTGGATGGGCTCACCTATCCGCCGACAACAGGTGAGGACAAAAACGAAATGGTGTATGCACAAATAATGCTACTTGCGCTGGCGGAAAGAGAAGGAATCTGGACTCCGACAACAGCAGTGACGGAGATGCTGAAAGGTTGGTATAGGATAAGGCGGCTCCAAGACATTCTTTATGAGCGTTCAGGTGGCAAGGACTGGCGTTTTGCGTGGATAAGGATGTCGCAGCAGGAGAGAAAGCGGCTGTTGGAGCAGGTGGACGAGGAGTTTGCGCAGATGGCGGGGCGCTATTTGAGGCGTGCTGACCTGACATGGGAGGAGTTCAAGGCGATGGGGCAGCGGTTGGGGCTTTTTGAGTTCTATCTGCGCGACCTTCCCAACCGTCTGTCGTGGACGCCCCCGACGGAGGCTTACAAGCGCTTTAAGGAACGCTACCACAAGAGGCGTCTCGCCGCCGTCTGGCTCCGTTCAGACGACTTCAAGTTCGCCGCCGAAGCCTGCGTCACCGACAAAGCCTTGCGCGACTTCTACGAAAAGGTCAAAGATGACTATCAAGTCCCTGAACGCATCAGGCTTGAGTGCGTGATGCTGCCAACATCCGCCGCACGCCAACTCGTCAAAACCCCCAACGACAAAGAACTGCGTCAGTTCTACGAAACCATCAAATTCCAGCCGCCCATATGGGACCAGAAACAGAAAGCACCCAAACCCTTTGATAAGGTCAAAGATATAGTGAAAGAGCGTTATGTGCGCAGTCACGCAAAAGAGGCGGCATACAAGAAGATGGAGAAACTGCTCACAAAGATTAATGAAACTTGGCGCAATAAGAAACGCTTTGAAAAGTTGTTGAAGGACGAGAAACTGACACTCTTTGAGACGGAACCATCAACAGAGGACGACTTCCTGGAGAAAAACGCCAAACATTTGGGAGAGTCGGCGAAGGCAAAAACGCTTGTCTGGGACACCATAGCCACAAAGGAGGAAAGCGCCTTAAAGCGGAAGTTTTTCGGACCCGTAGAATGCGAGAAGGGTGTCTTTGTGTGGCGTCTTAAGGAGGTGGCGGAGAAGACTTACAAGAGTTTTAAGAGCGTGAAGGACGAGATAAAGAAGCGCTGGATTGAGAATGAGTCTGGGAAGATAGCCAAGAAGGCAATGGGCGATATAGCCAATCATCTGCGACAAGCGGGCGGCGTTGGCGACTCGTTCCTACTTGAGCGGTCGCTTCCTGTGATAGAGACCGACTTTGTGGGAAGATATGAGCGGATAAAGGAGTTGGAATGGGGACGGCAGTTGGTATCTGAAGGTTTTAAGTTGGAGAAGATAGGGGATGTGAGCAAGCCGCAGAGTTTTGCGACCCAAAAAGGCGAGATATGGTTTGTGGTGGTCTATTTGGAGCGGCAGGAGCCTGAGCCTTGTGATTTTGAGCGTTACAGGCGGGCGATGGAGCGAACTTGGGAGACCGCACGAAAGTGGGCAAAAGAGTGGTGGGACGCAACGGTAAGGGAGTTTTCGCCTGTTGACAAACAGAATCAGCCTCTCATAGGTCGCAAAGAAGAAAGAGAGAAACCTGAAATTCCTCCGCATTTACGGCAGTGAGGGGCTGGGGGTGCGTGTTGCAGTTGCGCTATCGGGCGGCGTTGACAGTGCAGTAGCCGCTTTCCTGCTTCTGCAACGCGGATGCGAGGTTGTCGGTGTCACCTTCACAACCCCATACACTGAAAACTGCCGTCCTGTTGCAGACCACCTCAAAATCCCCCTCGTTGAGATAGACTTTTCAACACTTTTTGAGCGGATGGTGAAGAAATACTTCCTGCGGGAATATTTCTGTGGTCGCACTCCCAACCCGTGTGTTGTATGCAACGAGGTGCTGAAGTTTGGAGCGTTTCTGAAGGAAGCGCTGCGCAAAACAGACGCACAGTTCTACGCCACAGGGCATTATGTCCGTATTTTGCGCACCCCAGACCATCGTTGTCTTATCCTTAAAGGGTGCGACGCAGAACACGACCAGTCCTATTTTCTGGTTCTGACGAGCGCACAGGCTTACAGGCGGGTTCTGTTTCCACTGGGGGAGATGAGCAAAGCGGATGTTCGTGCTGTAGCCAGAAACGCGGGGCTGCCGGTTGCTGTGGAGCGCTCTTCTCGGGATGTCTGTTTTGCGCCTGCAGGATACCGAAGCCTTTTTGCGGCGGACACACGGGTGAGGTGCGGCAATATCGTGGACTGGAAGGGGCGAGTTGTGGGCAGACACAACGGTCTTGTGCACTATACGGTGGGGCAGCGGAAAGGACTGCGTTTGCGGCTGGGATATCCCGTTTATGTGCAGCGACTTGATGTGGGACGGAACGAGGTGGTGGTTGCGCCGCGCAGGCTCCTCTACGCAAGGTCTGTTCTTGTGCATCCTGTAAACTTTGTGGGGTTTGAGCGCCCAAGAGTTGCGCTGCGGGTGCAGGCAAGATGCAGGTATCGCCAGCCGGATGTGCCGGCGGTTCTGCTGCCGCAGCCTGCATCCTTCAAAAATGCGCCTCCGTCGGCGGTGGAGTTGCGATTTGAGGAAGCGGTGTTTGCGCCGGCGGTTGGGCAGTTTGCCGCCTTCTACTGCGGGGATGTGCTGCTCGGCGGCGGCACCATACACAGCGTCCTGTTTCCCTCATAAAAAATTTTCCTGATTCGTGAACCGCAAGGAAAGGTAAGGTGTCAAATTGGATGGAGTTTATGAGGCAACCTTTTGGAGGGTTTTGTTATGAGGCGCTTTTTGATGGCTGGCGTTGCGCTGCTATGTGTAGCAGGGCTTTACGCCAACGGGATGATGCGATTGCGTCCGAGACCCGTGCGACCACTGCCTGCGCGGATAAGACCGCAGCCAGGCTGGGCGTGGGTCAAGGAAGCAAAGATGACGGTGGAAATCATCGGACAACACGCCAAGGTGACCGTGGATGAGAAGTTCTTCAACCCCAACAACTGGCGCACCGAGGGGGTTTTCCTCTTCCCACTGCCCAAAAACGCCGCCGTTTGTGATATGTCGTTCTGGATGAACGGTAAAGAGTATAAAGGAGAGATGCTGGACGCGACTCAGGCGCGCCGTTACTACATTGAAACGGTGCGTAGGATGTATGACCCCGCGCTGCTTGAATACGCCGACAGAGGACTCTTCAGGCTGCGCGTCTTTCCAATCCCGCCGCAGGGAACTGTTCGGGTCAAGTTCACCTACTCGGTGATGATGAAGCGCGATGGCGACCTCGTCACATTCACCTACCCCACAAGCACCAACAAATACAGTCACGGTGCCATTGACTCCTTCGTCATTGACATTAAGGTCAAAACCGATGAGCCGATACGCAATATATTCTGCCCGGACTATGCGGTGGATGTGGCACGGAAATCCGACAAAGAAGCGCACATCACCTTTGAAGGACGCAAAGTCAAACCCGAAAAAGACTTCGTCCTCTACATCCAGTATTCGCCCAAGTCCATCGGCTTCTCCTCGTTTGCTTTCAACGACGGCACCGAAGACGGCTACTTCATTATGCTCATAACGCCCAAATACGAGGTGAAAGAGGATGAGATTCTGCCCAAGGACATCGTCTTTGTGGTGGACACAAGCGGCTCAATGCGCTGGGACAACAAAATGGAGCAGGCAAAGAAGGCGCTGACACTCTGCCTTAAGAAACTGAATAAGCGCGACCGCTTCAATGTGGTGGCGTTTTCTGGTGAGGTGCGCGTGTTCGCCGACAAACTGCTTGAAGCCGACTCCGTCAGCATAGAAAAAGCGACAAAATGGGTGGAGAACCTTGAGCCGCTGGGAGCCACGGACATAAACGGCGCGCTGCTCGCCGCTCTCTCTATGGCGAAGAAGAAGACGGAGCGTCCGTTTATGATAATCTTCTTGACAGATGGTGAGCCGACCGCGGGTGAGGACGACCCAGCGAAGATACTGGAGAATGTAGCCAAAGCGAACAAAGTTCGGGCACGCATCTTCGTCTTTGGTGTTGGTTCTGAAGTCAACACAAAACTCCTTGACCTCCTCGCCGATAAGAACCACGGTCTTGTTGACTACATTGAGAGAACGGAGGCGGTGGACGCCCGCGTTACAAACTTCTATAACAAAGTCTCAAGCCCGGTTCTGAGTGAGTTGAACCTTGAGATACTTGGTCAGAACAAGCCCGAGTTTGAAGTGTATCAGATGTATCCGCGGGAGTTGCCCGACCTGTTCCGCGGAATGCAGTTGATGGTAGTGGGGCGCTATCACGGCGCGGGTGTCAAAGCGGTGCGCTTAAGCGGCAAACTTCTCGGCAAAACCTGGGAGCAGGAGTATGAAGTGCGCTTCCCCAAACACGACGAGAGCAACGATTTCGTGCCGCGCACATGGGCTGTGCAGCGCATCGCCGACCTGCTGACACAGATTCGCCTGAAAGGCGAGAAACCCGAACTGAAGGGTGAGGTGGTCGCACTCGCCCGCCGTTTCGGCATTCTAACCCCCTACACATCCTATCTTGTGCTGGAGGACACCCGCAACCACTTCGGGCGTCCTGTGGGTCCTGCCGTTGCCGCGAAACCTGGTGTGCTTGGGCTGCGGCGGCGCGCTCTTAAAGAAGCAGCGGAAAAAGCACAGGAAGGTCTGAAAATGGATAAGGGTAAGAATGCTGTTAGAGAAGCGAAGAAGTTGGCGAGGATGAAGCAGGCGATGGCACCTGCCGCTGCGGGACGCGGTGGTGGCGCCTTTGCCGCAGATGAAGCCGCAGACCTTGAGCGCCGAACCGGCGTCAAAATCACCCGCTATGTCAAGACCGTCGGCGCCAAGACCTTCTACCTCATCGGCGACACCTGGTATGACGCCTCCTACGACCCCAAAAAACACAAACCCACAATCAAGGTGAAGTTCCTCAGCGACAAATACCTTGAGTTGCTGACGCAGCGTCCCGAAATCGCCAAATACCTCTCCCTCGGCAAGAAGGTTGTGGTTGTTGTGGGAGGTAAAGCGTATGAGATAGTTGCCGAGGAGGGTAAGGAAAAGAAAGAGAAAGACATCAAGAAGAAGGAACAGACCAAATAACGAGCCGACCTGAACGCGGTGCACAAGCCCGACCGTGTCCAAAACGCGGTCGGGCTTACTTTTTACTCCTGCATTTTTTGATTGACTTTCTCCCCACCAAAACCGTCATAATAAAAAACGCAGAGATGCTATGGAGGGGGTAGTATGCGCAAAGTTTTGTTTGTTGCGCTTCTGTGCGGCGTTGTTGCGTTCGGTTGCAAACAGAAAAAGAAAAAGGTTCCACCTTTCCGAGTGGTTCTGACCAGTCCCGCAAACGGCGACAAAAATGTTCCCATAGACGCCCAGATATCGGTGCAGTTCTCCTTGCCTGTTGACACAGCCACCGTAAGCGGCAACTTCAGCGTTGAGGACGCATCAGGCACCTCTATTGCCGGCACCACCTCGTGGTTTGCCGACAACACCATCCTTCTTTTCACCCCCTCCTCAAACCTTGCCGCCAACACAAAATTCACTGTCACCCTCACATCCGCTATCAAATCCCGCTCCGGTCTTTCCCTTGCCTCACACAAATTCTCCTTCACAACGGGTTCTTCCATCGGCACAGGACCCTATGTCGTTGCCACAACTCCGCCTGACGGTGCAAACGATGTTCCCTTCAACAAGCGCGTTAAGATGACCGTCTATTTTTCCCGTGATATGAACGCATCCACCATAACATCTGCCACCATATCACTTGAGGGACCTTCAGGAAGCATAAGCGTCTCCGTCAATCAGGTGGACGCCCGCACATATGAGTTCACCCCGCAAAGCGACCTGCAGTCCGCCACCCAATACACACTGCATATCACAACGGGCTGTCAGGACACAAGTGGCAACGCGCTTGTGTCAGAATTTACCGCAACATTCAGGATGGTGGACATAACGCCAGAGGCGGTAGAGGTTCCCGCAGGCAGCCAGAACCCAACAGGTTATGTGAACGCTGCTTGCGCATCCGCCGCCACCGTCCGCGTCAACCTTAAATCGGGTATGCGGTCAGGCGACACCATCTCCGTCTCCGTATCGGATGGTGCAAACACCGCCACCAAACAGAGCGCATACACTGCCGACCCGCAAGACTTCACCTTTGACCTCTCCGCCTTGAGCGATGGCAGCCTAACGCTTGAGGCGTGGGTTGTGCGCTACGGCGTTGAGGGAGAGCATAAGACAGCAACGGCGGAAAAGGACACTGTTGCACCGGCGCTGGCACTTTCTTCGCCGTCTGCGGTGCCGCAAAACTTCACCCTTTCCACACTAACTTTGTGGTTCAATGTGAGCGAGGCGGGCTTGCTGGAAGCGGAGGTGACAGATGGTGCCGCACAAGTCGTCACCGCCTCCGCATCCGCAGCAGGCGATACACGCATTGATATTCCACTTTATATCGCGTCCCAAAACAACATAACGGTGCGCTTCAGCGATGAGGCGGGTAACTACGCATCCCCGCTCTCCTACACGGTCACCCATCGCGGAGGAATCCGCAAGGTTGCTGGAACACAGGAACTTAAGGTCTGGGTTTACGACTGGTATACGCTTGAACCGATACAGAATGCCGTCGTCGTTCTGGGCGATACGGCAACCTTTGCGCAGACCGATGCCAACGGACTTGTCACATTTACACAAATAACCACCAAACAGACCGTCACCGTCTATTATCCGCCGTCGCTGGGACATCCCCGTTACGGCAAGACTATATTCACAATTTACGATGTTGAGCCGGGTTGCGTTTCCGTGCCGCTCGGCTTTGACGCGGGCAACGACCTTGTTAGGGTGCAGGGAAGCGTCTCAAATCCGCCCTCTGCAGGCAGACCCTACGCGCAGCCATCAGAAGACTGGACCGACGACGACATAACCGACGGTGATTATGAGGTTATGGTTCCAGCGCAGCGCTTTGTCGCTTTCTCCTTTTTCGGTATGGACACATCCTCCTTACCCGACCGCCACGCGTTTTTGACCGCTGAACCGCAGACCGCCGGCACCACGGTGACCCAAAATGTAACCCTGCCAGCAAACGCGGAAACCCCAGAAACAATCCTGCAGACAGATATCGGCAAACTAACTGTTCCACAAGACTTTATGCTGCAGGACACCAGTCAAGGACAGCCCCCTGTCTTTGCCTTTGTTGCGGCGAAGGTAGCCAATGTTGAGGCGCCCGCCATCTGCGGCTGGGGAACATTCCCAACATCCGTTTCGTCCAACACCTTCACATACTCAACAAGCGATATGAAGTATTTCAGGTGGGACGGCGCGGACGAGTATTTTATTGGGGTGTATGCGAGGGATGTGTTTGGGCGGGAGTTTAAGGCGTTTGCGCGCTCGGCAAATCCGCCCACCACCGCACCTGACCTCACTTTTCTTGATGAGCCGGAGATTGTCAGTCCGCAGCACGGCTCCTGCCCCGCCACCCTCACGCCCAACTTCCAGTTGACATCCGTCCTATCCCGCGGATTCTACCTCGTCAAAATTGAGGCGGAACAAAGTGAATGGGACTTCGTGGTGCCGCATACACTGACACAGTTCCGTGTGCCGTTTCTGGACGAGACGCAACTGACCACGGTGGGGCTGCCGCCAACTGTCCTACAATTTGGGAAGACCGTCTCCGCCACAGCGGAAGCCTTTGAACCCGAAACCTTTGACTGGACGGAGTGGGCGATAGGGGACAACATTTTTGCCTGCGCGCGCTATGCAACCTCACGCCCCAACCTCTTTATGCCCGCCGATACATCGTCAACAGGCGAGGCGATTGCAGGCTTTGGCATCACAGGCGGTCCCCTCGTAAACTCCACACTGACCGTCAAAGTCATGGACTGGATGACACACAACCCGATAAAGGACGCAATAGTCTATGTGGGGAATTATTCTGCCAGCGGCGCTGTCAACACCGACTCAGACGGCATCGCAAAAATCCAAAACCTCACAGGTCCTGTCACCCTAACCGTTGTTGGTCCTGTCGGCTCAACATATTCATATGTGACGGTTTATGACCTAAACGCGACCTATGTGAGCATTCTGCTGCGTGACTTGACGGCAACACCGTCAACATTCACACTTTGGGGCAATGTGAACAACATATCCGCCGCAAACGGCGGATGGGTTCATCTTCCCAATGTTGACAAAGACGACTTGTGCAATTTTGACATATACCATAACCCAAGCAATACTGGACCACAGGAGCCTGACCCTGTGGGCAACACATCAGCCGATTCTGTTCCCGACAACTATTCGTTTCGGTTTCCGCAGGCGGCGGACGGCATAACATACGGCTTTACGGCGTTTGACACAGCAGGTGCCTCAGGCGACTACAAATTTACCAACATCGCGGACTGGGCGGGACAGATAGCCCCAAGCGGCAGTCCGCTTGCGCAGCAGGTGGACTTAACTTTCCCGACAACGCCGAAGGTCTTTGCGCCGATAAAGTTCACCAGCAGCCCCAGCACCGTTACGCTGCCCTCTGGGCTTACCAACCCAACAGACACCGACGCGGATGTAACCTGTTACAGTGCTGATTTAACTTTGGGTGTTGAGCCGCTTGTGGGGTATGGTGACACAACAGCCACCAGCAACGGCTTTACATACGGGATAACATATGGTCTGCCACAGAGTTTTGAGGCGGACTGGTTTATGCTGCGTCTGGGCGCAAAGGGTGCTTTTGCGACAAACGATGAGTGGGAGACAGGAACAGTCTTGAGCAGGCTCACTGCACTGCCTCCATCATATGATGTTGCATTGCCACCGATACCAAGAGTGTTAACGCCAAGTCTGGGGCAGAACAATTCCAGTCCGCCGAGCCAGATTCTCTTTGAGAACGCCTTCAACACCAAAAAAGGCTTTTATGCGGCGATGCTTACAGGACAGTCCGCAACAGCAGGATTCCTATGGCTGCTTGTCAAACCCGTTCCATCAAGCGGAAGTCAGGTCCAGATGATACTGCCAAGCCTGCCTCCCACACACGCGGGTCCCTCTGCCGGTATGGACTACCAACTTGAGGTCAATGCGATATCACGACGCAACTTCAACAAGGACTGCTGGTTCCTGCCTGTGGCGAAGGGTGCAGATGAGCCGTCCAAACTTTTCGTTGAAGAGACGGCAACGAACAAAGGGAGTTTCACCGTTCCGTAGCAAATAGTGTGCCATAACACCCCCTATGGTCTGCCGAAATATTAGATGGAGGCACCATAGGGGAAAGGCAGTTTGGAACGGTTATTTGAGCAGTTTCTGGCATACCTTGAGTTGGAGATGGGTTGTTCGCCGAACACGGTGGACGCGTATAGGCGGGATTTGAAGGTCTTTTTTGAGTTCTGCAGGCGGCGGAAGTTGGCGGTGCCTGATGATTTGTCTCCGCGGGTGGTGTCGGAGTTCTTAAGGGAGCAAACGCGCTGTGGCTTTTCTGCGGCGACGGTGTCGCGGCGTCACGCCTGCCTCAGAACATTTGCGCGGTTTCTCGTCTATGCAGGTGTATCGGACCGTGATTTCACGCGTTCTGTGCGTGGTCCGAAGCCTCCGTTTCGTCTGCCGAAGTTTCTGACGGAGCGGCAGGTGGACAGACTGCTTACGATGCCGGACAGGACGAGTCCGCAGGGTGCCAGAGACGCGGCGATATTGGAGTTGCTTTATGGCGCAGGGCTGCGTGCATCCGAAATCGCTTCCCTCAACCTTGAGGATGTGGATTGGGACACAGGTGTGGTTCGCTGCCGCGGGAAAGGGGACAAGGTGCGGGTTGTGCCGCTCGGTCCTTCAGCATTGAACAGCCTTCACGACTGGGTGGAGAAATATCGCCGTGCGCTTCAGATGCGCAACGGCACAACAAGCGCGCTCTTTCTTTCACGAAACGGCAAACGCCTTTTGCGCGTTGACATATTCCGCATCGTCAAACGCTACGCTCAGGAAGCAGGGCTCCCACAAGACGCGGTCTCGCCACATATTCTGCGCCACTGCTTCGCAACACATCTTCTCTCAAGAGGCGCGGATTTGCGCTCCGTTCAGGAGTTGCTAGGGCACGCATCTGTCTCCACCACCCAGATTTACACCCATGTGGATGTGAGAAGGTTGAAGGAGTTGCACAGCCGTTACCATCCCCGTCCTTAGCCGCCTGACGGAGACGCCCACTCCCCTTCCTCGTAGTCTTCAGGCTCCGCCATCTTCTCATCACGAATCCAGTTGACCAACTCGTCGTAGCGCCAGACCTCTTTGGGGCGGTATGGAGACTGTCGGGCAAGGTCTCGCTCACGCCTGTAGGCTGCCATAACAATGTTGTGAATCATCTGGCGGCATTCCTGATTGATGGGATGTGCTATATCGGAGTGGAGTTTCGGTCTGCCGCGGGTGTCGGATTCGGCACGATTCTCCTTAAGACGGGCACCACAGTTGTTGCAGTAACGGGCGCGGAGATGGTTTTTCGCCCCACAGCGCGGACAGTGGTCCTGCAACTTCTTTGACGGCATCGCCAGAAAGAACCCTTGATTGCCCTCTATCAGACGCAATTCCCGCACAACAAATGCGTCATCAAATGTAACAGTGCAATAAGCACGCAACTTTCCAGGTCCTTTGGTCAGTTTGACCCGCACTTCTGTCACCTTCATACACCACCCCCTACACGGTCAAAACCACTTTACGCCCGCACAGGTCTCAACCAGAAAAATTCTGGCACGGGTGAGAAATCGGGGTGGGTGGCAAAGCCAGTCGGACCTTGGCGGGCCGAAAAACGCGCTTCCTGAACCTGTCATCCGAAAACCTAACGGGTGCAGAACCCTTATGAGGTCACCAATGGGGGGATAAACCCTCGCTGCCGCATCTTCAAGGTCGTTGTGAAAAACTTCCTCCATCACCACATCGTCCCCTAACCCATTATAAATTTTACCATTTACGGATGTGCAAGTCAACTGTATTGCCGAATAAACTGATTTTGTATGACAGACAAAATCTGGCACCACAAGCGTATAGGCTCGGTGTCCAATTTCCACATCCTTCTCAAAGACATCTCCTATCCCACCCATCCAGCAGGGTTGGCAACGCAAAAAGAAGGGGACATCCGAGCCAACATCAAGGGCGCAGGCGATATCTTTTTGGGCATCCTGAGGCACGCCCAGCAGATGATGTAGGGCAAGTATTGTGGCGGCAGCGTCCGATGAACCGCCTCCAAGTCCGCTTCCTGCAGGAATCCTCTTTTCAAGCCGTATGAAAAGCGGCGGAACCCCAGCCCCAAAATGCTGTTTGAAGGCGGAAATAGCGCGCGTGATGGTGTTTCTTTCCCCGCGCAGCGACGGTATCCCCTCAACCACCAACTCATCCTTTGCGGCAAAGCGGAACAGCAAGCGGTCAAAAAGGGTTATGGGAGTCATAAGTGTCCTTATGATATGGTAGCCGTCGGAGCGGCGTTCCAGAACATAAAGTGCAAGATTGAGTTTTGCAGGCGCAAGAACGAGCAGACCGTCCTTTTGGGGAACAAATCTCAATCTGCGTTCTCCTTAGAGGATGTGATACCATATTTCTTCAGTTTACGGAAAAGTGTGCGTTTTCCTATTTTAAGGATACGAGCGGTTTTGGTCTTGTTGCCCCCCGCATATGTGAGGGTCGCCTCAATGACGCGTCGTTCTATCTCCTCAAAAGGCAGTCCAAGTGGTATCGTCAGGGTTTCGCTGTTTTCGGCGCTGCTTCGGACACCTTCTGGCAACAACTCAGGTGTTATTGTGTCGCCGCGACAGAGCACCACCGCGCTCTCTATTATGTTCTCCAACTCGCGCACATTTCCGGGAAAGTCGTAATGAAGCAGCAGTTGCAATGCATCTTCGGAGATACCTTTAACGGGGCGGTTGTTCTCGGCGGCGAACTTTTTGATGAAGTGGTGCACAAGAAGTGGGATGTCTTCGCGGCGTTCCCGCAAAGGCGGCATATTGATGCGCACAACATTTATGCGCCAGAAGAGGTCTTCGCGGAAGCGCCCTTCCTTAACGGCGGTAGAAAGGTCGGTATTGGTGGCTGTTATCAGACGCACATCCACTTTAATGGTCTTTGTGCCGCCAACGCGCTCAAATTCCCTTTCCTGCAGCACACGCAGCAACTTCACCTGCACGGCAGCCCCCAGCGTGCCTATCTCGTCAAGGAAGAGCGTGCCGCCGTCAGCCGCCTCAAAGCGCCCTATGCGCGTCTGGTATGCCCCCGTAAAGGCGCCTTTTTCGTGCCCGAAAAGTTCCGACTCAAGGAGCGTCTCAGGCAACGCAGCACAATTAACCTTGATAAACGGTCCTTTAGCACGGGGGGAGTTGTAGTGGATGGCGTTCGCTATCAACTCCTTGCCAGTTCCCGACTCCCCAGTTATCAGAACCGTCGCTTTGGTGGGAGCAACCTGCTTGACGACATCAAGGATGCTTAAGAGTTTTGGTGATTTGCCGATGATATTGGAAAAAGAGAATCGTCGGGAAAGTTGGCTTTTGAGGTTGAGGTTTTCAAGGATGATACGGCGTTTTTCGGCGGCTGCGGCAACCCGTGCCCGCAACTGCGCAATATTGACGCGTCCTTCCGCCTCCTTCTCCAGAAAGTCATACGCCCCCTGCTTCATCGCCTCCACCGCCAAAGGAATCTCCCCGTATGCCGTTATGAGGATGACCTGAGTGGTCTGGTCGCGGCGACGAATCTCTCGCAGCAACTCCATCCCATCCATCCGCGGCATCCTTATATCCGTCACCACCACATCCACCTCGTTGTCAGCCAAAACCTCAAGCGCTTCCTTCCCGTCGCCTGCTTCAAGAACGGTGTGCCCCTCACGCTCAAGAACCCGCAAAAGCAGTCTTCTCAGCGGTTCGTGGTCCTCAACCACAAGCACAACGCCCATATCCTTCTCCTTTTCAGCGTGAAACAATCTTTGTCGGCAGAAAGACCGAAACGGCGGTTCCGACATCAGGTGTTGAGTCAACCCTTATATGACCGTGATGCGCCTCAACGATGCGCAGCGCTATCGGCAACCCCAGTCCTGTGCCGTCCTTTTTGGTGGAGAAGAACAGGTCAAAGATGCGGTTTAGGTTCTCCTGCGGGATGCCACGACCGTTGTCGCGGAAGACAATTATGGCGTTGTCACCCTCCCGCCGTGTTATGACTTCAAGGCGTCCGCCGTCGTGCAGCGCTTCAATGGCGTTTAGGGCGATGTTGGTAAATGCGCGCACAATCAAATCCCCGTCCACGGGAACATCAGGCAGCGGTGCAAACTCAACCACCACATCCACACGCTTGCGTTGGGCGTGCTGCTTAAGACTGCGCAGAGCGCGGGTCAGAAGTTCGTTTATATTGTGGAGTTGGATATTCAAACGGACGGGTCGTGCGAACTCACGGAACTCCTTGATGATACGCTCAAGCCGCGCCGCTTCCTCCTCCAAAACCTCAAGCGTTGAGCGCATCTGCTCAACATCAGGCGTGCCCGATTCCATATCCTCCTTAAGGAGTTGAACGGAGAGGGTGATGGCGTAAAGTGGGTTGCGGATTTCGTGAGCAAGGGCGGCGGCAAGATGCGTAAGGGCGGTGGTGCGTTCGTCAATGCGGAGACGCTCCTCAGCGGCAACCTGACCGGCGACATTGCGCAGCAGAACCACGGCGCCCAAAACCGTCCCTCCGCTGTCCTTAACAGGCGATGCCAGAATGTCAAATGGCGCTTCGCCTACACGCGTCGGCAGCAGAAAACGGGGCGCCATTATCGGATGCCCATCCCCTATCACCTGCTCTTTTATAAGGTCGCACCAGAGCGTGCCACGGATGGGACGCGCAAACTGCGGCAGCACATCCCACAGCCTCTCCCCCACCTGCCCCGCACCAAACTCCTCCTCCATCGCCTTATTCCACACCACCACTCGCAAATCTCTGTCAAGCACAACAACTGGAAGCGGCAAATACGCCAACGCCCTCTCAATCAGCCCCATTCTCAAATACCCTCACACGCTTTGCTGAACCGCCAGAATCCCCTATGAAGGTCAGCAGTTGCTCCTTTGTGGGCAGTCCTGCTTTGGCGCCGACTTTTTGGGTGACAAGCGCCCCTACCGCCGCACCCCACAAAAGCCCGTTCTCCAACCCGCCGCCAGAAAGAATCGCTGCCTCAAATCCTGCGCAAAAACCGTCCCCCGCACCCAATGCGTCCACCACCCTCACACTAAAAGACGGCAACGCATAAAACCTTTCCCCGTCGTAGCACTGCACCCCCGCGGCACCGTCTGTCACCACCACAACGCCTCCGACATAACTTTTGAGTTTGCGGAATATATCGCGCATATTGTGCGTCCAAGGCTCAATCAGAATAGCGCCTACGGGACAGGCACGAACGCACTCTCCGCAGCGAACACAGCGCTCCTCGTGCTGCGTCTCTATATGGTCGCCCGCAACAACAAAGATGTTCTGCGGGCAGACTGCTTGACAGGTTCCGCAGAGGGTGCAGCGTTGTGTGTCAACAACACGCTTTGTGGCGGCGAGCCCTGTTAGGAACTCCGCCTCGCGACGGTTGACAAAGAGTGCATCGCAGCGGGAAAGCAGTCCTGAAAGCGAGGCAAGTCCTTTGGCGATTTGGGGTCCGCCGGGGTTGAAGAAGAATCTCCCTTTGAAGTTTTTGAGACGGCGTTCAATTTCGGAAAGCAACTCCACCGCGCCGCCGTGCAACGAGGCAAGATGAATCGCATCCGCCGCAAACACCCTATCCCAGTCCACCTTCGCAGCGCTTAACTTCGTATTGGCGCCGCGATAGACAAGCACACTCCGTTCCCCGTCAGCCCCACCCAGTATCACGCTGCATCCTGTGCGCTCATCCTCAATGCGTTGCAGAAAAGAAAGGTTCACCCCTTCGCGTTCAAGCGTGGCGACAACGCGTGCACCTTCCGCATCCCTCCCAACCGCCCCAAGAAAAGACGCTTCCAACCCCAAACGCAGAAGTCCCACCGCCACATTTGTTCCACCGCCGCCAACACTCTCCTCATAGAACGGCACATTCATTTTGCCGCCGTAATCAAGCACCATATAGCGCCTGCGGGCGAGTGGTGTATGCCACTCCATTATCGTTGCCCCAGACGCACGCACATACAAATCAACCGTTGCACTGCCTATACAGACAACGCCCATATCTACTTCTCCAGTAAGTGTGTCATTATATCACATATATGGCAGAATGACACCAACACTTATTTGGATTGAACAAAACGAAGCGACAGTATCATTTCCTGCTAACAATCCTGCTTTAGCCAATCAGCGATTGTGGCAATCTCTTGTGCTTGTTGTTGGCGCAGCCACTCGGCACATTCGCATAGTTTTGCGTGCGCATTGCGGCTGCGTCCTGTAAGTGCTTCCTTCAGTTCATTCGGCTCCTGCGGCAGATTGAAGTCAGAAGGACCGCGCTCGTATCTTCGGGTCAGCATATGGGCTATGTATTCTCTGAAATTCGGTGCCACAACGACCAACACCTTCTTCCTTCCCTGTTTGGAGATGTAAACTTTCTTAATGATTTCTGGTTCGTCTTGTGGGTGCTGTGCGGCTGTTGAGAAGTGTTTCAGGTCAGATGGTTCTTCTTCGTGTGGGTCGGCATCTATCAGTCCCGCGTCGGCTTCACAATTGCATACCTTTCTTATCACATCGTGCTTGCCGCGACCTCGCACCACCCTAACACTAACTGCTTCACCGAGAACCACCCGTAACGCTTTCTTCGCGTAGTTGCTTTCTGTGACAACTCGCACAGATGTTACTCCTTGAGGAAGTCGTCTATGTTCGCCAGTATGTCGGTGCCGTAGGAGAGCACCGTATCATAAGGGATTGGGGTTACGGTTGTGCCGCGTTCTTTATCGGTAGTCGCAACAAAACAGGCAAATTCTCCTTTCGGTGTCTCTTTGGCAAGGGTATAGACAACTTCGGGGCTGTGGGTTGTTATGAAGAACTGGTTGTTTGAGCGTGCAATCTGTTCCGCCAGACTTATGAGGTAGTCGGGGAACGCGTGCGCTTCCGGTTCTTCAAGCGTGACGACGCAGTTTTTGTTGGAAAGGACGGCAGCGGTGTGGAAGAGCATCCGCCGCAGCGTGTCCGAAACCAGATACGGCTCAAAAGTCACAACCCTCACTTCATCAAGTTCCATCTGATATTCGTGTTGACCTGTTTTGAAGACAAGCCTGAAGCCGGCAGGTTCAAGTAACTCGCGCACTGCCGATGTAAGTTCAGGGTTGCTTTGGTCAAGCAGCACTTCTGAAAGGTTGCGCCCGATTGGAGGTAGAAGAAACGACACCCCCGCCTTTTCCTCCGCAGGTAGAGTTGCAGGATAACGATAAAATCGGATAAACATTGTCTCAACCATTCCGCCGGGCCTCTTCCTAATAAGGGAGAAGTTCGCATCGCTCTCCAAAAGTGGAGAGTCCTCTGGGCTTCCTGAATAGAAGAAGATGAAGCCGTCTTTTTGTCCTTGAACCGCGGCATAACGGCGCTGGGTTTCTCCTTCCTCATTCATAGCCTCCAGTGTTATCTCTATTTTGCGGCTTGTGTCGCGGAAGTGGAAGAGTTGCTCACCTCTTCTGACGCGCAGCCACTCATAAGCATGCTGTGGGTTAAAGGCGGCTTGGTCTGCTGCGATATGCTGCAGCCACGACACCAGACCGAGTGCCTCAAGTATGTTGGACTTGCCTGTGTTGGGTTCTCCAATGAGCAGATTCACCCGCGAGCAGGAAAAGTCAAGCTGTTTTATGGACTTAAAATGCACAACTTTGAATCTCTTTATCAGCATTTATGACGCCTCAAAAACCATTCCTATTCTACAACGATTTGGCGGTTAGGACAAGCCTCTTGAAGGGATGCCTGCGTTAAGGGCGTTTTGAGAGTTTGACCTTCAGTTTAAGTTTTTCGCCTTTGCGTTCAATCTCAAGTTCCACAGTATCGCCAGGTTTCTTGTGGGAAAGAAGACGCATAAAGTGCGCGACGGACTCAAGTTTCTTGCCGTCAAATTTTAAGATAACATCGCCTTCCTTCAAGCCCGCTTTGTCAGCAGGGGAGTCCTTCTTAACCCGCGCCACCGTCACCTTCCCCTTATCCATCATTAAGACAACGCCCATATAGACGGCGGGGGGTTGCGGCTGCGGTGGTTGTGGACGCGGACCAGGTCTTCTGCGCAGAACGCCAAGAGGGTCAAGTTTCACCGTCAGAACAACCTGCTTGCCTCCCCGCAGCACCGTTATCTTCACTTCCCACCCAGCAGGATAACTCCACAGACGCCCCCAGAAACGGATGTTGTTGACGACTTTGTAGTCGTCAATCTTAAGGATGGTGTCACCTTTGTGGAATCCTGCGGCGGCTGCGGTGGAGCCAGCCTGCACATCAGTAACAACGGCAGGTTCAGGTTTTGCCCGCAAAACGGCACGGAAGTCGCCAGGCGCCCCTTTCAGCACAAGCCCCTTTATGGTGCCGTGCTGCACAACTCTGCCGTCCGTCACATTCTTAAACGCCTTGAGAAACCGCTTTATCCGATTGACCGGCACAGCCAGACCGATGCCTGTGTTAACGCGGTAGGGGAAGCGGACGCGAATCTGTCCGTTTATTCCAAGCAAACGCCCTTTCATATCAAGCAGAGGACCGCCGGAGTTACCGGGGTTGACAGGGCAGTCGGTCTGGATGCAGTCGGTGTAATTGCCCATCATACGGTGGTTTGCGGAGATGACGCCGAAAGTGACGGTAGGGCGGTTGTCAGCGTTGGCTGTTTGAAACGGTGTGCCAAGCGCAAAAACGAACTGTCCTATCTTGACGGCATCAGAATCGCCTAACTCAACATAAGGGACCTTTTTGCCACCTGTGTCCAGTTTAAGCACGGTTATATCGCCGAAAGGGTCGCGCCAGAGAATTTTCGCCTTGAAACTGCGTCCTGTCTTTTCATCAGGCATAAAGACTGTCCAGTTTCTTGAATGGCGTGCCACATGGTCGTTGGTCACCACCAGCCCGTCAGGCGATATGCAGACTCCACTTCCTATACGGAAGTTCACGAACGCTTTGGACGCCTTTGCCACCACCTTAACGAGGGCGTCCTCAAGTTTTTTCACCTTCTCAAGGTCGCTTGTGGGGTCGGCGAACAACACCGCAGCCGCAAGAACCGCACAGACCAACACCAACTTTCGCATTTCCTGCCCCTCAACAGAACTACCAGGACGCTTTGCCCAGAATCACCTCCATTTCAACAATCCTGCCGTGGCGTATCACTTTCAACTTCACTTTCTGCCCGATTTTGCAGGCTCTGATAGCGCGGACAAGGTCAGCACGGTTGCTCACCTTCTGTCCGTTGAACTCAATGATGATATCACCGTTTTTGAGTCCTGCGCGTGCCGCTGGGGACGGGTTATAGACTTCGGCTACGCGCGCACCTTTCACCTTCGGGTCGTCAGGCGACAGCATCACCCCAAGGAACGGGCGCTTCTCTTTCTCTATCCGTCTGCCCGCAATCAGGTCGGGCAGGTTCTTTTGAACCTTATGGCAGGGTGCCATAAAACCCACACCCGAATTCTGTCCCGCCACACTTTCGGTGGAGACATATGAGGCAATTCCGATGAAGTTGCCGTTTATGTCAACCACAGCACCGCCGGCGTTGCCGTAGTTCAACTTTGCGGAAATCTGAACGCACCATCCACGCAACCGCCCCACCGCGCTTATTATCCCCCAGTTGACGGTCAGCGACTTGCCGTCCTCTGCGCGCCCCACCACCGCTACAAACTGCCCAACTTTTAAGTTCTCGGTGCTGCTGAATGTAACCGCAGGCAAATCTTTCGCGTCTATTTTCAGTATCGCTATATCGGTGTTCTCATCATACCCAAGACGGATGGCTGGGAACTTACGCCCATCGGGCAGGGTCACTGTTATGGATTTGACATTTTTGCCGCGGACATTGAAATAGGTCGTGGCGATAAAGCCGTTTGGTCCGACGATAACGCCTGATACAGGTGCATCTGGACGGGTGTAGTATCTACCGCCGCGGCGTCCCACCATCCCCCCCAACGCCTCCGTTGACTCCTCACCTTCTGGCTTGGTCAGGTCGCGTTCCACATATATGGAAACAACAGAAGGCGCTATTTTCTGCGCCGCCCGCTGAAACACCCTCTCCAGTGCGCCCAAAAGTTCTGTGTCCTTGCTCTCCTGCGCTACAACCATACCGCATAAAAGCACCAACACAAACGCCTGTATCACCCTCACTTCTTCTTCCTCCCCAGAACCAACTCCACTTCCACAGTGTATTTTTTGTCACGCAAAACCACAAGTCTCAGTATCTGTCCGGGTCTCATCTGCTCAAGCAGTTCCTCAAACTGCTCAATGGTTTTGACGCGTTTACCTGCGGCTTCAAGAACGAGGTCGCCAACCCGCAGTTTCGCGCGTGATGCGGGCGAGTCGGGCGCTATCTTGTCCACAAAAAGCCCTTCTTTCTCTTCCCGCAACGCAAACCCAACATAGACCTCTGCTTTCTCATGTTCGGGTCTCTTTTTGCGCAGAACCCATTTGCCGACCTTGAGTTTCGCGGCGAAAGTCTTGCCACTTCTTTTGACAAGAAGTGTTAAGGTCGTTCCGGGCGGAACAATCGTGAACTCTTTTGCCAATTGCTCCGCACGCTCTATATCAACATCATCCACCTTCAGTATTCTGTCCCCTGTCCTTAAACCTGCTTTGTAGGCGGGACCTTTGCGACTGACGCGTGCAAGACGCACCCCTTCCTCAAAACTCTCCTCTTCTTCGTCAATAACAAGCCCATAACGCGGCACAACTTGGTATCCGTGTCGTATGTCATCAAGGACAAACTTTATCTGGTCAATGGGAATAGCGCATCCGAGCCATCGGGAGTAGGAATAGCCAAGAATCATAATTCCAACCACCTCGCCGCGGAGATTGAAGACAGGACCGCCATCAGAGCCGTGGTTGAAAGCGGCGTCAAACTCCATCACCGTTCCCCAGTAGTCGCCGTCTCCGTGACGAAGACGATAAAAACCCGAGACGACGCCGAGACTGCAGGCGGGTTGTTGCTCCCGCCACGCCGACTCATAAACATTCGCCACCGCCACCACAAAAGAGCCTGGACGGACCGCCGAAGAAGAACCCAATTTCGCAAAAGGCAAAGGCTTGTTTACCCCCTCCAACTTGAGGAGAACGACGGTGTTGCGCTCCTCATAGCCCAAAACACGCGCCTTATAGGTGATGCCTCCTTGTAGGGTGACGCGGATGTTTTCAGCCCCTGGCGGCACAACCGAAAGAACCGTCAGAACTTCCCCATCAGGACTGATGATGACACCAGACCCTACATAAGACGCAACGCGTTTCTTCCTCTTCACATCACAGTGAATCGCCACAACAGTCTTCGCCACGCGTTGATAGAGGGAGACCGACTCCTCGTCGGCTTTTTTTAAGGGCTGCTCTTGGGAAAACGCAACAAGAAGTGGAAGGAGAGCAAACACGACCGCGCCGAGGCGCATAACTATTCCTCCAACGAATCAAGACGACGCGTTATCGGTTTCCCCGATTTCGCCAGAACAATCGCCACAACAAGCCGTTCAAAGGCATCGCAAGCGGCACCTATGTCACCACGAAAATCCTGTCCCATAGCGGCAACAATATCAGCAGCCGCTGTCTTCGCCTCCTCATCACCATATTTACGAAGCACCTGATAAAGGCGTTGGAATGCAAGCGCCGCTCGTCTTGCGTCCCCCTTAAACCCCTCAGCCATTGACGCCACTATCATCTTCGCAAGGTCAACATCCTTTGCCACGACGACCCACCTTAATAGAAACCTCAACCGCATAGATTATAAGTGGGGACTACCGCTGCGGCAAGGGACAAACATCTAAAAAAGCGGGGCCCCGGCGGCGGGGTTCCGGGGCCCCATCGGGGCGGCATCGGGTGGGGCGGGGGGTTTCCCTTTGCCTCCCAATTAAATCTTATAGCAATATATTGCCCAGTTGCAACTTTTTTGCGCTCTTTTGGCTTCATCTTTTCAAGATGATATAATCGCAACTCCCAAATCAAGGAGTTTTGCATCGTGGACGAGGAAGAATTCCTTGCGTGGCTGTTCCGCCGTTTTGGCTTGACCACAAGCGGTCCAGGAGACGACTGTGCGGTTTTGTCTGGAGGGCTGTGTGTCACCGTTGATTCTGTTGTTGAGGGGAAGGAATTCACAAAGGAAACGGAGGCTTTCCTTGTGGGTTATAAGGCGGGGGCGGTGTCGTTGAGCGATTTGGCGGCGATGGGTGCGCGTGCGGAATCGCTTCTATGCGCTGCGGTTGTGCCGCATCACCGACGCAACGAGGTGCGTGAACTGGTTGATGGTTTGGTTGCCGCCTGCCGTCGTGTTGGGGCGAAACTGGTCGGCGGCGATTACGCCACCGGCACACAACGCCTTGTCCTCACGACCGTCGCTCTCGGACACAGCGCCCGTCCCATCCCCCGCTCCGGAGCAGAACCCGGTATGGTGGTCTGCGTCACAGGCGCCCTTGGCGGCTCCATCCTTGGGAAACACCTCTCCTTTCGTCCCAAGGTGAAAGAAGGGTTGGAATTGAGCCGTCTTGGAGTTGCCGCAATGATTGACATATCTGATGGGTTGTTGCTTGATGCGTGGCGGATATGTCGGGCAAGCGGGGTTGGAATGGTTCTTAAGGAAGGAAGCATTCCCGTCAGTGCCGCCGCAAAACAACTCTCCAACAGAAGCGGCAAACCGCCGCTTCAGCACGCCTTAAGCGATGGAGAAGATTTTGAACTGCTTCTCTGCTGCCGTAGAGGTGTGTTTGAAAAGGCGCGTAACATTGTTGTGCCACTTTTCCTTATCGGTGAGGTGGTAGAGGAGCCGGGGCTTTGGATTGAAGATGAGGGTAGAAAGCGTAGGGTTGAGCCGGAGGGATATGTTCATGGTGGAGGTTGAGACGCACAGCGAGGGTGAGACAAGGCTTCTGGGAAGCATTGTGGCGGAGATTTTGCTTGAACGCGGCGGTGGGTTGGTGGCGCTTTTCGGGGAGTTAGGGGCAGGCAAGACGGTTTTTGTGAAGGGGATGGCGGAAGGGCTTGGCATTGACTCCCGCGATGTTGTCAGTCCGACATTTGTTTTGGCGATGCGCCACAAGGGGGCAGTAGTTTTGTGGCATCTTGACGCCTACAGGTTGGATTGTGGGCAGTTTATGGCATCTTGTGGGGAGGCGTTTGAGGAGGGGGGGATTGTGGCGATAGAGTGGGCGGACAGGGTGGAGGGGGTTCTGGTGCAAGAAAGGGTAGATGTGAGGATAGAGCACAAGGGGGAAACACGGCGGCGGGTGAGAATCAGTGCGGACAGCGACTTTGAGGCACTTCTGCGTCAACGACTGGCGAGGTAAACGGTGCTTGTGACGAACTTGCGCCGTCCCTTTGTGTCAACGAAGCCGAGGGTTAGGCGAACGGCAAAAGGGAGGAAACCGGCGCGGAAACGGACACTTTTTTGGCGGATGGGCAGGGGAGGGTTTGTGTTGGCGACACGGAGTTTCACCTGGCTGCCCACGCGCTCAATCTTGATTATAGTGTAGTCGCCGTCATTGCCAAACTTCCAGACACGCTCCTGCGGCAGACTTGAAGAGCCGGGGTCTTTCTGATGTGGGCGTCCGTGATAGAGCAGGATGCGGGAACCGACCGACAACTGGGCAAACTTGTCTTTGAACCCTATGTTGTCAAAGCCGCGTCCGTTCTCATCAGGCACCCATATGATGCGGTCTTTGTCCACCCGTGCCCAGCCGAGATAGCAGAATGTGCGCACCTGTCCTTCGGGAACAGTCACCCATTTCGGCGGCTGTTTCATATAAGGGTCGTGGTAGAAATACTCAACCTTGAAGTCGGTCACGCCGACGCAGATATCGGTTCCGCTTTTGTCTGAAGGAATCTCCTCAAACTGCCCTGTTCCTTTACGCACAAGCACATATTTCTTAAGGACAGGCGTTCCCTCCCTGCCACCAGACAGTGTCGGACGCTCCACACGGTAAAGCACAAGCGCCTCACGCTTGGCACCCGCAACACTCGCCAAAGCCTTGAAGTAAAGAACATCGCTGCGATGTTTCATCCCGCTTTTGTCGGTGTATGAGTCGCCGTATATCGCAAAGGACGGAACATACTGCAGAAGGTTACGCAGGTGTGCCGGCAGATGCGAACGCAACCCCTTAACACTGCCCTTCTCAAGCGGCGAGTATGGCAGACCCGACACCAATCCCTTCTCGTCAAAGTGGCGGTTCCACGGCTGTCCGTCGGTGAAAAACTCCATATCGTGCGTCACACGCACATTCTGCAACTCCGATTCCAGTATCCCCATCGTGTTCACTATCTTTTGATACAACTCCACCGTCCGCTGACAAGCGTTGAAAATCTCTCTTGAGTTGCCGTATATAAAGCCCAGCATAGATATCACCACCACCGCCAGCGCCATAGCCATAAGCAACTCAATGAGGGTGAAACCGCGTCTCATCCACACACTCCTCAAACCATCCTTAAATAATGACGCCGCCACACCATCAACCGCTGCATACCTTATTATCTTACACGAAACGCCACCCCGTTTCTACAATGCCACCCCGCTTTCTATCTGCTCTTTTTGATCTGCCTCTTTGTCCTTGTGCCGTATCTCCGTCAAAAATTCCCGCCCCGCAAAAACCATATAACCTGCAACACCTGCTCCAACCGCCCCTAACACACCACCCCACCCGTCACCTCCACAAAGCAGCGCCAACACCACCGCCGCAGACGCCCCCACAAACCCGCGCCAACCCCCCATAAGCCCCTTTAAGACTTCATCCCGCTCCACCCTTGAAAGCCGCAAAAAAAGCAGCACCGCGTTGACCCACGCCGATACCGCCGTCCCCAAAGCAATGCCGCGCTCTCCGAATCGCCATACAAGGCAGAGGCTTACAAGGATGTTGAGTGCAAGCGCCGAGGCGGTGGTGAAAACTACTGTCCATCCACGCCGAGCCGCATAATGTGCGCGCACAAGAAGATGGACAACGCAATATGCGGGCAGCGCGAAGGCGAAAATCCGCGCCACCCAGACAGTGCGCCAGACGGCGACGACACCGAATTTGCCGCCGCCGAAAAGGAGCGCAACAACCGCAGGTGCGAGGACGAAAAGTCCACCACCCGCCGCCACAGACAACGGCACCACCTTTCCCACCGCCCCTGAAAGCGCACCCTTCTCATCCCTGCTCAAACCCGCAAAAAGCGCTGTCGCTCCCGCCAACCCTATCAGAGCAAGCGGCAACTGAAACAGCCGTTCACCCAGAAAAAGAACACTTACTGCACCCTCCCGCGCAAACGCATATCCTAACACCCGGTCAGACAAGGTTGATACCTGAAGCAGAATACCTGCGATTAAAGCAGGGGCAACTCCACCGATAACGGCGGAAAGATGCGGACTTCTGCCCCTAACTGTTGGCGTTATGCCCACACGCCGCATTAAGGACAGAGCAAGCAGCAGTGACAAAAGCCCACCTACAGGCAACGCCGCCGCCACAACCCATACACCTCCGCCGTAACGCCACACAAAAAACAGACCCAAAAACCACGCCAAATTGAAGGCAATGCCAATAAAGCCCAACGGCAGAAAACGGTTATGGACGGTGAGAACACCACCGAAAAGCGCGGCAAGGCATACGAAAAGCGCATAAGGCATAGAGAAAGCAGCAAGGCGTGTCCATTGCCCCGGCAAAAAGGCAAGCAGCAAAGTCCCCGCGGCAACAGAAGGCACAAGCAAAATCAGAAGAAGTCGGGTGACAGAGGAGAGCAGTTTTTGGCGTTGGGTGCTGTTGAGGCGTCCGTAGACGGGCAGAAGGGCGTTTGTGAGTGCGCCTTCGCCGAACAGTCGGCGGGTAAGGTTGGGAAGTGTGACGGCAAACAGAAGCGCATCATAGGATGTGGAAGCGCCGAGCAGACGCGCCGCCACCACATCGCGCACAAAACCCATAACGCGGCTCAAAAATATCAAGCCACTCGTGCGGAAAAAACCTCTAACGCGCATTCAGGGCTCCACGATAACGCCGTTGAAATCATCCCCTTTCTTGGCAAGCAACTGCAGGAGGCGGTCTTTGATTCGCCGCGCCGCACCACCCACATCCTCCGCCCCGCATATCGCCTCCCCCACCGCCACACGCTCTACTCCCATCTCCACCAACTCCTCAAGTCGCTCCTCCGTTATTCCCCCTATGGCGAACCAGACCACATCCACCCCATTCATCATTTCGGCAAGCGCAGAGCCCTGAACACGCGCATCTTTTTTGGTTTCTGTCGGATAGAACGCCCCCACTCCCACATAGTCAACACCCGCAAAAAGCGCCGTCCTTAAATCATCCCTTCCGTGAACCGTTGCGCCAATAACACCACAAAACATCTTGCGCGCCTCAATAGGCGGTATATCCTGCGCGCCAAGATGCACCCCGTCCGCACCCGACAACAGCGCCACATCAGGACGGTCGTTCACCACAAAAAGCGTCCCAGAATCACCAAGCGCCTCTTTGCAGGCACGCCCAACACGCAGATATTCCCCGCCTCCCACACCTTTTAAGCGCAACTGAAACAGGTCGGCTACTCCTGCCACAGCATCAGCAATCCTTGCCGCCTCATCCCCACCTCTGCTGCAGACAACATAAAGACGGGCTTTCTGCAGCACCGCCCTACCCCGCAGCCTGCCACCCCACTCTTTATCTATTCTGTAAACTTCAAAACGAATTTTCTCAATTTCGCGCGCCACATCAGAAGAGTTAACCTTTGCGGTTTCTTCAAGAACACGGAGGGCTTCCTGAGCACGGGTGATGTTTGCGGCAAAAACGGCGGATATGTCTTTGCGCTGAAACTCCCCTTCTGCGGAGGTGGTGCGACCGGGGTCAGATACGGTATCACGGGCGGCAAGAAGTCGGCTTCTTAAAGGCGCAAAGATTTGACGCAGTTTATGGCGCAAACTTTTAAGGGCACAGAAACCGTCAGCGCAACCGCAGAAGCGGAGCACTTCTTCTGCCACACGCAAACCTTCAGCCGCACGGTTCAAAGACGCATCCACAACCCGCCACATCAGTTCTCCTCCCTCATATGCTCTTTGTCCTTCCCGAAATGCTCAACGATACTGAATAAGCGTTCCTCATCCACCGCCGTCTCAACGCAGCCATCCCGCAGCAGTTCCAGACCAGAAACGGCAACTCCTTTTATGTGGCAGTAAAGCATTCCCTCATAGAGGTCGTTGGCGCAGGCGACTCCAAGAACGGATGTTGGTCTTTCCTGTCTGACGATACGGGTCGCGAATGTGCCACCTGGGGTAACAAAGACTTTAAGTTCGGGGTATGCCTTTTTAAGGCGCCCTATGACGCATTTGCCACATTGCCGGCAGACGATGCCGAAACGGGGGTCAATGCGGGCGGGACACTCAATTGAGCGCAGGCATTGTGGCAGGACAAGGATAGGTGGGGTGGGGTTTTGGAGGAAGCGTTTTTTGTGGATGCGGTTGATGAGGGCAATTCCTGCGTGGTCGGCAAGATGGGCATCGCCGAGGAGTGAGCCGAGTGTGTTGATGGCGCCGCGGAAAAGGCGCACTCCCAGCAGCGTCAGACGCGGCAAGAAGATACGCTGTCGTGCCGCTGCCAGCGCAGCGAAAAAACTGAAGACAAAGAATAGAAAAAACAGACCGCCAAAGGTGGCAACAACAACGCCCAACCAGGAGAAAAATCCGCTCAAGCGCACTTATCCGAAACGGCTGTAGGACTGTCCTGTGAGGCGCTGCCAGGCGGCTTTCAGGTCGCGCAGTAACTCGTCGGGAAACTGGTAGCGCTCATCAGGTTTTTTGCGCATACATTTTTCCACAATTTTTGAGATATAGTCTGGGACGGCGGGATTGCGGCGCTTAATAGGGATGGGACTCTTGCGCTCAATGGCGTCAATCAATTCCCGCAACGAGCCGCCGGAGAAGGGAGGATAACCTGTGAGCATATCGTAGAAGGTGGCGCCGAGGGCGTATATATCGGCGCGCTGGTCACAATACAGCGCGTTTGTTATCTGCTCAGGTGGCATATACTCCAAGGTGCCTTTGCCCTCGCCCACGCGGGTGAAGCCCGTCATCCCCGCGCGCTGATAGCATTTCGCAAGCCCAAAGTCCGTCAGTTTCGCAATGCCTGTGGGCGTAACCATAATGTTGGACGGCTTGATATCGCGGTGGATGATACCGCGCCCAAACATATAGCAGACCGCATCGGTCACCTGAATTATGATGTCAAGTGCCTGCTTCACATCCATAGCACCCTGCTCTTCCAGTATCTTGTCCACAGGCACACCCTGTATAAACTCCATAGCGATGAAATAGACACCTTTGTCGTATCCCGCATCATAGAAGGTGACAATATTTGGGTGCTGAAGTTGAGCCCCGACCTGCGCCTCCCGCTTGAACTCCTTTATGGAACGCTCCGGGTCGTCTGTTGTTATCTTAAGCACTTTGAATGCAACGATGCGGTTCATAGAAAGTTGTAACGCTTTGTAGACAGTGCCCATTCCGCCGCCACCGAGCCGCTCCATTATCTTAAAACCGCCGATGACACGCCCTGCATCCGTTTTCCCCATTGGCTTGGTGCGCTCTTTATAGTGCGGCTTGGCGGGCGGCTTAGGGGGAGCCTTCGGCGCCGTCAGAACACGGATGAACTCTATGTCGGTAGAGCCAATCGTTATCTTATCACCTGAATGCAACTCCTGTCGCTTTATCTGCTTGCCGTTGACAAGTGTGCCGTTTGTGGAGTTCAAATCTTCCAGAACGGAAACATCGCCTTTGATGGTCAGAACGGCGTGCCGCCTTGAAGCCATCATATCGGGCACCTGAAAATCGGCTTCTACAGCGCGTCCCAGAACATAGGAACCGTCCTTCTCTATGTTGAACTCAAGCCCCGCATTCGTTCCCCCCAGTATCCTCAGCCGTGCTATCGGCATCGCAGACTCTCCTTATGCCATCTCAACCTTCGGCGCCGCCGCTTCCAGCGGCTCTATCTCAAAGAATTCCGCTCTCTTGAAACCGAACAGCCTCGCTATCACCGAACTCGGGAACATCTCCACCTTGTTGTTGAACTCGCGCACATTGGCGTTGTAGAAACGCCGCGCCGCCTGTATCCTGTCCTCCGTGTTCACCAACTCACTTTGAAGATGGAGAAAATTCTCACTGGCTTTCAGATTCGGATAGCGCTCCGCAACCGCAAACAAACTCCGTAGCGTCCGCGTCAGATAACTCTCCTGAGAAGAAAGACTTTTGGCGCCTTCCTGTCTCTCAACTCCCGCCACCGCCTTCGCTCGTGCCTCCACAACCCTCTCCAAAACATTCCTCTCGTGCTTGGCATATCCCTTCACCGTCTCCACAAGCCGCGGTATCAAATCGTGCCTACGCTTCAGTTCAGTCTCCACATCCGACCACGACTCTCTTATCAGGTTCTTAAGGTTTACCAGCGAATTATATGTCAAAACGCAGTAAATGAGCAGAAAAAGAACAAAAGCGCCAACTGCTATCAGACCACCCATACCCTTTCCTCCCCATTGCAATTATAACCGCCGATTTATGGGTTGCAACCCACAGCGTCTATTTGCAGAACAACAACATTACATGCGATGTGCTGCTGGACTCTGGCGCCTGCTACGCTATGTCTGTTGTTCATTTATGGGGTGATGAGAGAGAGCGCGGAGCCGTATCCGCCGCTCTGACAAAGTGTCGCAAGTCCTCTTTTTGCGTTCCGCCGTAGCATCTCATAAAGAAGTGTCACCACAATGCGACAACCAGTGCAGCCTATCGGATGTCCCAGAGCAATCGCGCCGCCGTTCACATTCGTCCGTTCAAGGTCAAAAGGCAACTCCTTGCAACACGCAAGAACCTGCGCCGCAAACGCCTCGTTCAACTCCACTACATCAAAATCTTCCAATTTGCCGCCTGTTTTTTCAAGCAAGTTGCGCGTGGCATAAACGGGTCCTATCCCCATTATGGATGGGTCAACACCGCCAAAACCGTAACTCTCCACAAACGCCAGTGGTTTGAGATTGAGTCTCTGCGCCATATCCTCTGCAACAAGAACAACAGCAGCAGCACCGTCGCACAACCCACACGCGTTGCCAGCCGTCACCGTTCCTCCTTCCTTGAAAACCGCCTTCAGTTTGGCGAGTTTCTCAAGCGTTGTGTTGGGGCGCGGATGCTCGTCCACCTCCACCGCAACGGGGCGTCCTTTGGCATCAGGCGCCTCAACAGGAACCACCTCCTCCGCCCACTTGCCCGCATCCTGTGCCGCCTTCCATCTCCGCTGACTCTCAAGCGCATATTCGTCTTGCTCTTCCCGCGATATCTTATACATCTCAGCCAATTTTTCCGCCGTCTCGCCCATCCGCATATTTGAGAGCGGACAGAGCAGTCCATCCCAGTATTGACCGTCAAGCACTTCGGCGTTGCCGAGACGATATCCCATACGGAGACGGTCAAGGACAAAGGGGGTGCGTGTCATATTTTCTGTGCCACCGGCAACGGCGATATCGCAGTCCCCCTGCTCAATATGCCAGGCAGCGTGCACTATTGAGAGCATACCTGAGCCGCAGGTGAAGTTGACGGTGTAGGCAATGGTTTCGTTAAGGCAACCTGTCTTATGCGCTATCTGTCTTGCGGGATTGGGGCGGTTGCCTGCCTGTCTTGCGTTGCCGAAGATAAGGAACTGCACCTGTTCTGGCTCAACGCCGGCGTGTTTTAACGCCGCTTTTGCTGCTGCAACACCCAAATCCACTGCTGGCATCCAGGTGAAACCACCGAGGAATTTACCGATGGGTGTTCTTTTTGCGCCGACAATCGCCACTCTCCTCATTCCGCCTCTCCTCAAAAATCGCACAGCAGATTTTACTTTCCTCACGCAGCGTCGCAAACAAAAACCACCAGCGCATTACCACACTTGACTACGCCTCCATCGCGTGATAGTATTCAACAGACGGAAGGGGAACCAAAATGAATCAGGAGATAGCCGCCTATGAAGCGCCAATTTTGATTACAGACACTATAAGGATTGTCCCGACCTGAAAGTTGTGTTTCTCCTTCCAAGGTCTGAATTGGCAAAGTATAAGGCGAATCTGACACGCGGGTTCTATCAGTTTCTTGAGGAAAGAGCACCAGATGATTGAGGATTTTCTGGACAAAATCATATGCGGGGACGCACTGGAGGTGCTGAAACGGTTACCAGATGATTGCGTAGATGTGGGGGTGACATCGCCACCATACAATAAGCGTGAGAATAAGAAAGGATGGCTTGTGGACAAAGTAGTTTACGACGGAGCAACTGATGATGTTCCAGAGGATGAATACCAAGACTCGCAGGTTGCGGTGCTTGATGAGTTGTATCGCGTAACGAAGCCTGGCGGGTCGTTTTTTTACAACCACAAACTGCGCTGGGAACGGGGCATTCTGCTGCATCCGATGGACTGGCTGCGGCGCACGAAATGGGTCATTCGGCAGGAGATAATCTGGGACAGAATGATTGCCGCTAACATCAGGGGCTGGAGATTCTGGCAGGTGGAGGAGCGAATTTACTGGCTTTACAAACCTGTCGGGTCAAACTTGATAGGGGAGGAACTGAAGCCGCGCCATGCTTTGTTAACATCAATATGGCGGTTTCCGCCCGAAAAAGGTAACCCTCATCCTGCACCGTTCCCGCTTGCACTTCCTGTTAGGGTGATTTTCTCTATTCTTGATGAGAAGAAGGATTGTGTTGTGATAGACCCTTACTGTGGCAGCGGAACAACACTGGTGGCTGCAAAGATATTGGAACACCACTTCATCGGTATTGACATCTCGCCTGACTATGTCGCATTCGCCAGGAAGCGTCTGGAGAACTATAGAAAAGAGATCCCTGCAGCCAAAGAGGAAATGGCAAAGCATGTTGTGCGTAAGACCTTCAAGGAGAGGAAGGAACGGGGCGAATGGGTGGGAAGGTTCAGAAAAGGATGTCCGCAAAATACAGAGGCGGAAAAGAGGTTGTTTGAGTAGGAGGAGGTGATATGGCAAAAAGAAAAACAACACAAGAGAAACTGCAGAAACAAACTGAACCAG
>CAZPBO010000021.1:0-34072 GCA_964584815.1 uncultured Planctomycetota bacterium | reverse complement strand
GCGGACGGGTATATTCTACCGCATTGAACGCCCTGACACTTGAAATCTATTACCGTTATAAGGTTTACAGATGCCCGCGACCAAGAAGGAGTCGTCACCGCAGATATCTGAGTGGGGAGTAAGGCGCAGCACGCAGTGAGAGGGTCTGCAGGAACCTGCCTGATACAAAAGTTCAGGCAGGTTCTTCTTATATCTCCTGCGCGGGATGGTATAATCCAATGGAAAGTTTCTGTGGTGGCGAAAGAGATGTGGAAGGTTCGTTGTCCTAGTTGCGGAGCGGAATATTCTTTTCCAGAGAAGCGGGTTTCGGTGGTGCGGTGTCTGCAATGCGGAACGCTAATGGATGTTGAGGACGGGGATGGAGATAAGGAGGAGGATGGGGTTGGCAGGCGCCGACGCATTCCTCCTGATGTTCGCAGGCGCGCTTCAAAGGTTGCCAGAATAGGCTCTGTTAGGGGTGTTGGTCTGCCGTATGACCCTATGAATGCGGTGTTGACCCCGTATTATCGCGTATCGCGACGAGCCTTCCTCACCCGCAGCGTTCTGGTGCTGCTGTTTATGGGCGGATGCGGTGCCGCGCCTTTTGTCGGCTTTGCTATGGCGCTTATTCTTCTGATAACCATCCTGCCGCGCCTGAAAAAGTCCTATAAGGCGCGCTTCAAGGAGGACGCTCCCCGATGGCTTACCGTTTTGACAATCTGCATCGTTGCCGCAATCGTCTGCTGGAACATCGTTTTCCTCATTCTGGCGGACAAATACGGCTGGCTCGTCTGCGGCAGAAGGAGATACTTCGTTATGCCCGTGCCGTAGTGGATTATTCGGGTTTTTGAGCAAGGGCGATGAGCGTCCGTCCGAGAAGGAGCGGCAGTTTTGTTGCGGCGGTTGCGGGCAGGAGTAGAGGCAGTAGCGCAAGCGATGTGCGCTGCAGTCTGTCTGTGCAGACATCCAAAATAAGAAAACCTGCTTTCTCAAGTAGAAGGAGGAGCACAGGTGCGGGGAGCGGGAAGATGTGTCTGTGTTGGGGTGGTGCGTTCAGGCGTTTGGGGGAATAGAGGTTGAACCAGCCTGTGAGGAGGAAGCGTAGGCGGCTGGTGAGGGATAGCACATTGGGGACGGTGACAAGCACAAGACCGCCGGGGAGGAGAACACGCTGGATTTCCTGCAGGACTGCGAAGGGGTTGAGGCAGTGTTCAAGGACTTCAACGAGGAGAGCGGCGCAGAAGATGTTGTCTTTGAAGGGGAGTGGATGCTGAATATCGGCGCAGAGGGCGGGTTTTGGGGCTTTTTTGAGGCGGTTTATGTCAATGTCAAGGCAGACGACGGTGTGATTGGTGCGGGAAAGTTTGTAGGCGAGGGCGCCTTCTGCGGCGCCAGCGTCCAGAATGAGACCCGGCGCCGAAAGACGCCGGGTCAACAGCCGCAGGACTGCTTTGTGCGTTGCCGTGTGGGCGTAACGCTTTACTGGACTATCTTGCAGGTGCCTTTGTTCTGCTCGGCAAGCCGCCGCAGGAAGTCGGGGTCCACATCCTGCCCCTGCAAGCCGATTGTGTTTATCTGGATGCGGCGGTATTTGTTCCACTTGCGCACATCTTCCAAAATCTTCTCTTTGTCCGTAATGCCGATGGTCGGCTGACCATCCGTCAGCAGAATTATAAGTTTGACCTCCGCATCTTCCATAGCCAATTTCAGAGCGCCGTATATGTTGGTCATCCCCGCAGGCGGACGACCTTTAATGAAGTCTATGGCAGCCTTCTTGTTCTCTTCTGTCGCTTTCTGCAGATTCGGACGCCATTTTGCCACCCCTGTGGAGTAGAAAATGATGTTGAATTTGTAACGCTTGTCCATCGCCTTTATGGCGTTTATCAACTCTTCCCGCACAACCTCCAGTTTGATGCGTCCGCTCCCCGCTTTAAGGCTCATAGAACCCGACACATCTATGACGAAAATGACGCGCCCCTTCTTTATCTCCTCGCCGAAGAAACGCGGCGTCTTCTTGCGGCTTGTCGGAACATTATCATCCAAACTCACTCCCGTCATACCCGGTCCTTTTTTGTACTTTTTGCCGTAGTCGGGCGTTCCGTAAATAGGCTCGGCTTTCTTCCACCACTCTTTCCACTTTTTGCGGTCAAGACCGAAATCCTGTCCCGTAAGGACCCAGAGGGCGATGCGCATAGCGCGGCGGGAACGGGCGTTCTCATCCGCTGGCATAATCTTTATCATCTTTGATATGGCTTCTTTCTGGAATGCGACGGAGCGTTTCTCGTCTTTTGCCTTGGCGATGAGTTCGGCGGCGGTTTGCCGCACCTCCCACGCCGCATCGCTCAGCCCTTTCAACACCGCTTTTTCACCTTCAGATGTCTTGTATGACCAGGCGACGATGAGGAGTTGCGCGCGCGTGTCGGCTTCCTCGTATCTGAATATCCGCCGCACCACCATCTTCCGCACCTTCTCGTCCTTCAGAGACTTCAGAAACTCCCATATCGCGTCCTTCACATTGTCGTTGGTCTCCTTGGCAAGGTAGGCGAGAACAAGAGAGGCGGCGCTTTTCTCTTTCTTATAACCTATCAAGTTACGAATCGCTTCTGCTTTCTCTTCTGGTTTTCCTTCCTGCAGAATCCGTTTCGCTTCCGTTAAGGGACTTCCCAAAAGTGTGCCGACAAACAGTAGCACAAACAACCACATAGCGCAACGCACAACGCATCCTCCTAATGCGGCTCAAGTTTCTATACCTTCCTTTGGCATATGCAATGTCACGGTTTTGTAAAACGGGGTCGGTAGGGCAGATGCTGCAAGCAGCGCGGCGTGCCGCCGCAATCCCTCATCCCCTACCGCGTCCCTATGCTCGTGCAGCCCCCCAGCAAACATCACCGCGCACAACTGTGCGCCTATCAGCCGCCCCCACGCCTTCAAGGTTTTTATCATCCCCTCTATCACCGATTCTGCCTTCTGCCCACCCGTTATTATGGCAAGGAGTTTGCGGGGAGCGCCGCTTTTTGTGGTCATATGCGGCAGGCGTTTCAGGAGATATCGGCGCGCCCAGAGGAACTGCGCGCGCTCCAGCAGCGCCTGCGCCGACGACGGAAAGCCACACATATGGCAGGGCGTCGCCACAAGAACTATATCCGCCGCCAGCAGCCGCTCATAAACCCTTAATGCGTCGTCCTGCACCACGCATCTGCCTGTTGTATTGCAGGCGCGGCAGGAACGGCACGGCGCTACCTGAAGGTCTGAAACCACCACATATTCAACACTTTTGTCAGGCATAACCGACGCAAACGCTTCCGCCAGTGTATCGGAGTTGCCGCCGCGATATGGACTGCATAAAACCACCACGACACGCATCACTTTTTCTCTTCTTTCTTCGGGTTCGGGGCGGATTTGGACGGTTCCTCTTTCTGCGGTTTCTTCTTTTCAGGGGGCTTCTTTTCTGGCTTGCCTGATGGGATTGCGACTTTGCCTATATGGGAGACGGCAGTGAAACGCCCTTCTCCTGCCTGTGCCAGTTTGGAGAGGAACGATGTGATGCGGTCTATCTGTTCTTGGCGCGCGACCTGTTCGGGTTGCGTTAGTCCCGCAGCACCAAAGTCCGCCACCAACTCCGCCACATGCACCCGCAGACCACGGTAGAAGTTCCTTTGTCTGAACCAGCGCAGGAACTCCTCATAATCGTCTATCTCGCTTTTGTCGGGACCGCCGCAAGTTATGAGAATAACAGTGTCGGCAACGGGGTCATCAAACGCGCGTCTAAACGCCGCCACCAAGTCCCTGCCAGGATATGTTGTGCGCCTCTCATACCACTGCCAGAATTTCCTAAGTATGTCCTTGTCAGAAAGCCTTATCGCTTCTCCCTTCCTGCCGAATTCCTCCACACTGCCGGAGACAAAAAGCAGGCGAACTTCCATTTCCTTCGGCAGGGATTGTATCAGTTTGCGCACCTTCAGTTTGGCGAACTCAAACCGAGTCACGACGAAATGCTGCTTGTAGAACTCCTCCTTATCCTGCTGCTTTTTTTGGTTGCCTTTTGGGCGGCGTTCCTCTTTCTGCCTCTTCTGCAACTCCTTAAGACGCTCTGCAATCTCATCCTGCGTCAGAGCCATCTTGGTGTTCATCGGATTGGAAGCGTCAATTATGATGATGAGGCGCTGGGTGAGGACGCGTTTTGGCAGGAAAGGTCCGTCAACGAAAGGTGTTTCGCGCAGCAGTTTAGGGATTTTCTCTTTGGGGTATCCCAATGCGAGGAGCGAGGCAGCGGCGGCAAGACGCACTGATAAATGCTTGTCCCGCAGCAGCCGCTCCAGACGCCCCCTAGCAGACCCTGTCTTGAAGAACGCCAGACCTTTGGCGGCGAGAACCTTCAGACGCCATCCCCTTCCATCAGCCAACCGCTCAAAAAACCTCCCTACCTGCCGTGACTTCCATCCCACGCACATCCGCGCCATCACATATCGCAAATCTTCCTCTCTCTGCCGCATCGCAAACCGCGCAACCTCATCCTGCGCTGACTCCGATGTCGTGTTCGCCTTAACCGCCTCGTATGTGTAACGCACCACCCAGAACTTCTTATGATTCAGGCAGTTCGTCAGCAGAACTTTTACGGCTTTGGGGTCATTTAAGGAGGCGAGTTTCCTGATGGCGGCTTTGAGTTTAGCGGCTGCTCTGCGCAATTCCGCCGGTTTCGGGCGCCGCTTCTTAAGCAGTTTTCCATACTTGGAGAACGCGTCCTCAAACTCCCGTCGCGCTTTTCTCACCTCCGCCGGATTCGCCCCCCACGCCACCCCCACACACACCACAAAAAGCCACAAAAACCTCATCTTATCGCCTCCTCCAATGCCTTTCTCAACCAAGATGGCATCCGCATCGGACGACCTTCCCTATCCACACTCCCCAAAACCGTCCAACCCTCCGCCGCAACTTCCCCCGAATCGCACACCTCATAACAGAATTTTACCTTCGCTCCGCCGACCCTCTCAACCCATGTCCTTATCAGTATCTCTGCGTCAAATCGCACCTCTTTCTTGTAGCGCAGATACGCCTCCACCACTGCCAGAAACACCCCACGCCGCTCCACCTCCGAATACGGCAACCCCAACTGCCGCATCCATTCTGTCCTCCCCATCTCAAAATATTCCAGATATCTTGCGTGATGCACAACACCCATCTGGTCGGTGTCGGCGTATCTCACCCGCGTTCTCATCTCGTGCACCCTCATAACCTCACCTTTCCATACGCAGCACTGCATAGTTGATTTTACAACTTTATTGCTTCATACGCAACGCCCACCGCGCAAATGCCTTCTCTTGATTTACAAACCTCACCTGTGGTAACATCTTATCCACTGACGCGTTAAGGAGGTCGGCGGTGAGAGCAGTTGCGGTTTTTGTTCTTATCTGTGGGGTGGTTGCGGCGCAGCAGTTGCCTGAAGGTTACAAACTTCGTTCCAAAAAGCGGGTGGGACCGCTTCTTGTCTTTCCTGTTGAGTCGGACTGGAAAGGCGGGGTCGCAGTTGCGACAGGTGATGATGTGGCAGGCGGTGAGACAGAGCCATTTCGCCGCCTTCTCTCGGGGCTGGAAGTTCCCACAAGGGCGCTTGTTCTGCCCGGGGATGTATTTGCTTTTAAGAGGTTCTGTGTGGCGGTTGCGCGCGGAGTGTTCGGGCGCGGAAAAGAATTTCCGGGTCAATCTAATCCGGTTGCTCCCGTTGTAGGTCTGGATGATACCAAAAACGCCGAACTTTTGCTTGTGGAGAACAACATAAACGCGAGGTTGCGGAAACTGCTCCGCAGAGTCCCGAAAGAGATAAGGACATCCGACGACCTTATTGCGGCATCCTTTGCGCTGCTTGCGACAGTTGGTATGGGCAACACTCATTTTGCGGGTTGCTTCATGCACGAGGTGAAGCGCCTATTAAACCAGATTGTTATGCTGCAGAATCGGAAAGGCGTTTTCACAGTCGGCAAAGAGGACGATAAAAGCGTTGTTGCACACGCTGCGGCACTGACTGCTGTGGGGGAATGCTTCGCTATGACGCAGGACCCCGCGTATGAGAAGTTCGTTGTGGCGGGATACAGGGCGCTGCTTGCGATGCGTCTGAAAAACGGTGTTTGGGCTGCCTCAAGAGCCGCCACAAAACCTGATACCTTTGCCACCACATGGGCGATGCTTGCCCTAAAATCCTGCCACTACGCGGGAATCAAAACAGACCAAACCGTTTACCAAAAACTTGTATCGTGGCTTAAAGAGCAGGAAAAAGAGCAGGGCTATGCCTGCCTTCCCGAGCAACCAAAATGGGCATCGCCCCTCCTTGCCAGCGCAGCAACAGGTATCTCCCTCGTCTTCTGCTTCAAGAAACCTTCCTCTTCTGCTGTTCAGCACGCCGTCAAAGCGCTTCTGGCAAACAGAAAGGCTCTGGCTGACGACCCCTACACACTTTATTTTGCCACATATCTCTTTTTCCACTGCGGCGGCAAGGAATGGGCGGACCATATACCGTATCTGCTTGATGTTCTACGCCGCGATGCTGTCAAGATACCCAAAGGACTGCCGGGAGGCAAAGTCGCCGCTGCGGCAATCCTTGCTCTTTCCCTTGAAATATGTTACCGCTACCAGCGCTACCACCTTCGCAAGGAGACGCTTGATAAGGGTGATGACGCAGCCACCGTTTTTGGGGTTTTGTGGGAGGCGAAGCGCGAAATCAAATGCCGCTATCTGGGTATCCTGCCTCCTTCCCTTCGCGTTTTGCTTCTGCAGGAAAGACCCGCTTCCGACATTGCCGATGCGCTTAAGAAACTGTCAAAGCGATTTGGGCTTAAAAAGCCCAACTACGCCGCGCTCCTTGAAAAACTGAAAACCAAAGTCTCAAACACCGCCAACACTATTGAACGCATCTTCTCCAAGAGCACATCGGGCTATGTGCTTGTGCTGCCTGACGGACGCGTTGTTGTGGAAGTCTTTGCAACGGCAAAGATTTTCAATGCATACAAAAAGCGTGTCGCTTTGTCGCTTGCGCTTGAGGCGTTCCTTAACAAAGACACAAAGCCTGCAAAACCCCAAAAAGATTTTGTCGCAAAAGCGCTTGCCTCTGTGCTGAAGTATCCGCCGCCCAAGGAAGGGGTGTATGATTTGTATGAGCGTGGTGGCGCTGTGGACACCCTGGTGACGGTGGTTAGGCGGGGTGGTTCGGTGCTGCACCGTTTCGGCGTTCGCAAACCCCGAAAATGACGCGTGTTTGCTGCATCGGCACCCGCCAAAGAGCGCGCGACTCAACACGATGTTGCTTATTGTGTTTCTGTTTGGTGGACGATTTTGCCGTTGCAGCAGACAAGGAAGGGTTGCGGGATTTCGGAAAGGAGGGCATTAAGCGGTTTTTTTGTGTTGGGGATTTTGAATGCGGCGAGGTCGGCGGGGGCGCCTTTGCGGATGTGTCCGAGGAGGGGGGCGTCCCATATGAATGCGGCTGCTGCAGATGTGGCGCATCTTAGGAGCGTTTCTGGGGCTATGCGGCAGACGCGATGCGCCAAAGCCAAGTCTTCAAGCAGGTTGAAGTTGGGGCAGGACGCAAGACTGTCGGTGCCAAAAAGAAGGGGAATATTTGCGGCAAGAAGTTTTGGTGCGGGATGTGGGGGATGAGAGAAAAACTGGTGAGAGCGGGGGCAGTAGACGACGGCGGCGCCGCTTCTCCTCACCAATTCCACCTCTTCGTCGCTTATGTAGTTGGCGTGGATAAGGAGAGTGCGGGATGTGAGCAGACCCAGCGAATGGAGATAAGCGATGGGTCTCTTTTGCGGGGGGTGGAAGTTTGAGAGGTCAACGCCGAAAGAGGAGAGGAGGTTGCGTAGGGGACCTGAGCCGTCTTTGAGGAAGCGGATTTCTGCGGGGTGTTCGGCGGCGTGGATGGAGATGAGGAGTCGGTTTTGGCGTGCGAGATGGAGCGCTTCAAGCAGACTGTTTTCGGGGATGCGGTAGGGGGAGTGCGGCGCGAGGGCGAATTTTACTAGCCGCGTCGGCGGATTGCGAAAAGGAGGTGGTGACTTGTTGACCAACTCCTGTGCGATGACAAGCCGTATGGGTGGAGGAGGGGTTTTTTGCCACACATTGGTGGCGGTGTGGTCAACGATGAGGGTGGTTGCAGAATGCGCGGCTTCAGTAGCGCCTTCCGCCGCGGAGTCTGCCAGACAGCGCTCCTCTGCCCCATCGCGCAACTCCTTTACCGCCTTAAGCCAGCCTATGAAGTCGGAGTTGGGGGACAAACTGCCGCGTAGGAAACTCAATTCAAGATGCGCGTGTGCGTTGACGAGCCCCGGCATAAGAAGGGTGTTGGGGATGTTTATATCGGCGTTGCCGCCTGATGCTATCTCTGCTATGACGCCACCCTCAATACGCACTACCCTGCCATCCTGCAACCTCTGCCCGTCAAATATCCACCGCGCTTTAATGGAGAAACCTTTCACCGCCGCTCCTTTAAGGCAGGCTTGATGTCGGCAACCAAAGTTTTGTCAACGGCGTCGCAGCCGTCAATTTTGATGACAGGTAGGGCGCTTTCAAGGATGGTGGCGGAGGATATGCCCAGAGGTGTAGGACGGTTCACGGTGCGTAGCGAAAAGACACCGTAACCTTTGCGTTCACCACTCTCTATCACCGTTTTTCGCTGCGCAAGATGCGCAAACCACACCACCTCAACCTTCTGCCCTTTTTTCAGTTGCTGTGCTGCACAAAGATAAGGGGGGAAGAAAGTTATGGTTGCGGGTGGGGGTGTGGGCTGCCGTGGCGCCTCGTCTTTGCCTCCCCAGGCTGTTTCCAAAACCCCTACAGGACGCACCGTAAGTCCTAATCCGCCGCAGACAAGGTCAAGAACGCGCTCAAACATCTCTTCGCGGTTGGCAGCAGTTAAATGCCACAACAGAACATCCTCACGCTTCTTCAACTCGTCGCTTACAGGATGAGGGTAAGCGTGAACCGATGCCAGAAAAACCTTATCGGCTCTTGTGCACTCCTTGAGCAACTCAACAAAGGCTTTGCTTGCCAACTCCATTTTGCCTATTTCATCAATGACAATAAGGGGTTTGTTGGAGGAAAGAGCGTTTTTGAGTTCGGGGATAGCAACCCTCTCAAAGGCGGAGACATCAACACCGTATTTGCCGACACGAACAGGCGATGTGGTTTCAACAGACGCAAAGAGTGTGGAGTGCAGTTTATGAGGCGGGGTGGTGCCGTTGTAGCGGGAGAGGGGTGTAACAGAGAAGCCGAAGCGTTTTGAGCCGCGGCGGACCTCGTGAGTTAGAAAACCTGCCACAAGGTTTGGGAAATGGAGCGCCACGCGGGAAAGCAATGTGGTCTTGCCACAACCTGGGCGCCCTGTCAGAAGCAGACGCAGCATAAGATTTCCCTCACCAGAGTCTTTTCAGTTTTGAGTTGGGGTAGTAGGTTTGAAGGATTTGGGCGCAGGAGTAGGTGAGGCGCGCCATTCCTTCAGCACCCCACTGGCAAAGCCCCACTCCGTGTCCCCACCCGCGCCCTGTTATGACAAAGTCCTTTCCTTTCTTGCGGACGGAGAAGAGGGATGAGTGGAGACGATAAGAGAGGAGACGGCGTAGTGTTGCGGTGGACATCTTTATGTCGCCTTTATCGGTGCGGAAGATGACCGTTCTGTGGCGTTGAGCGGAATCCGAGTCGGTAGGGATTATGTCGTTGACCTGCCCAACACGGTGTCCTGCTTTTTCAAGCAGGTTCACCGCGTCGTTCTGGGTTAGGAGCAGCGTCCAATGAAGGCGGTGAGGTGGTGCTGTCTCATCGCAGAAAGTGCAAATCACCCCGCCATCAAGTGGACCGTCTCCGTCAGGAGTTGTGCCGTAAACAGGACTTCCGAATACGAAGGCGGCGGAGGAGGTCATCCCGCCGCATATGGCGTGGTAAAAGGCGGGGAAGATTTTGCCTTTGTAGGTGAGGACAAGTCCTGATGTTGCGCGCACGGCTTGCCGAACGCTCGGCGATTCTGCTTCCACCCCACCGTATGCTTGGGTGTTGGGTCGGCGGGTTAGGTGGAACTGTCTGTTTCGGCGCCGCCGCATCATCCAGAGAGCGTAAGTCCGTGCCGCAATCGCTTGCGCCGCCAACGCCTCCGGCGAAAATCCCGCTCCCATCTCGCGACCAACAACCCCCACAAGATACGACTCTACTGCCACCTCGTTTATCACCCGCACCTTCACTCCTGCAGCCACCAGAACCAACTTGCCGCGCCAATGCAGACCAAACACCTTCAGCGTTCCATCAAACGCTCCTTCCACAACGACCCGTTCCCCTGTCAGGGACCCGAGAACCACATTGCCTTCTTTGGCAGACGCCACCACCTTCTGCCCGCCGCGGAACTTCTGACGCTTTCCACCGCATACGGCGACGAACTCCACCTCCCCCGTTATTTCTACCTTATCCGCCTCTCCAAGCAGCACCTTTACCACAGGGCAATTGGGAGAGACAGAAAGTGTGGGGGGGACTTTGGGGATGCCGCTTGAGCCGCAACCAAAAGCAGCAAAAACAGCCAACCACAGCGGCGCATAAACGCTTCTCACACCTTTTACCCCAAAACATCAACAATTATACCCACAAAGACGCCCAGAGGCTATAATCAGTTCTCCGCTGATGGCAACGAATGGCTTTTTGGGGAGGTTTGTGATGAGATTGTTGCTTTTGGTGATTGGTTTTGGAGCGTTGATGAGCAGCGGTTGTGTGCTTACGGGGGTGGCGGGTGCTGCAACACCTGTGACGGGTGTGGCGTTCACAGAGGTGAAGTATCCGATGGCGGTGACCAATCTGAAAGGTGATACGCAGAAGTTGAAGAAAGGGGAGGCGATGTGCACATCCATTTTGGGGCTGGTTGCGACAGGTGACGCATCAGTTGAGGCTGCGCGGTTGAATGGCGGCATCACAAAAGTTCACTGGGTTGATGTGTATGTGCGCAATATCCTTGGACTTTATGCGGAATACAAGGTGGTTGTTTGGGGAGAGTAGTTAGTGTGAAGGCACAGAAAAGATAGAGTTCTGACCCCGCGGGATTTCTGCGGGGTCTTTTATTAGCCAGGTTGCGGGAGCGTCAAGTGGGAGTTTCTGGGAGGGGTTGTAGTAGACGGGATATGCGTAGAAGGATGTTCTGCCGCGGGGAACGGCGAGGAAAAGGGAAAGAGCGATGATGAGGATGAAGAGGCAGGCGAGGAAGATTTTGCGTGCGCGGCGTTCCTTCTCCTCCGCCTCCTCACGGCGTTTCTCTGCCGCCAGTTTGTGTCGTATCTGCTCAAAATCAACATCAATTCTTCCCCCGCAATGAGGGCAGAAACGCATCTGCGGCGGCACAGGCTTCCCACAGTGCGGGCAAGTTATCATCGTTTCTTTCTCCTCTGAAGTTGGGCGATGCGGCGTTTCACATCGGCGGCGTTTTTGAGGTCACCTATGACGAGGGCGCGTTTGTAAAGTTTGACGGCTGTGGACGCTTTCCCCTCCTTATCGGCGCAGACAGCCATAGCCAGAAGCGGGTATGTTTGGGAGAAACCTTTCTGCGGGTCGGCGAGGTCAAAGGCGCGTTCAGCGTGGCGCCGTGCGCCGGAAAAATCGTTCATCTCAAAGAGGCACTGCGCTGCCGCAAGGTGCGCCCAGTAGCGCAGCCGTTTCGGCGCTTTCCTGTCAAGGGCGACCTGTGCGTAACACTCGCAACCCTGACGCAGATACCCCCTGCGGGCACCGGGGCGCAGATTAGGCGTTGCCGACAGCGCCCGATAGGTGAGCGCTTTGTTCAAGAGAATAATCCATAAGAACTCAGGGCGCTTTCGTGAACGCCGCCGCAGCGCCTCCTTGTAACACGCCAGAGCCTCTTCATAACGCCCCACCTTGTAGCCAGCATTGCCAAGGGAAAGGTAGACGAGGAATGTCTGGTGACGGTCTTTCCAGAAATTGGCGGCGATGCCGAAGTTTTTGTCGGCGTCGCGTCCGAAGATTTTCTCAATTTCGGTGGCGATTTTGGGGAAGGAGTCGTGGGTGGCGGTCTGTGTGTAGCGCACAGCGGCGTTGATGAGGCAGGTAAGGGCGCAGGTGAATGTGCGATGGTAGAAACCGCCGCACTGTTTTGGGGAGTGTCCGTATCGCTTGGGGAGTAGGGCGATAGCGCGGCGGGCGCACGCCATAGCCTCAAGATGGTGACCCAGAAGCGACTCCACTTGCGAGCGTGTGATGTAGTAGGCGATAAGTCCGTGGAGTGTGAGTCGTGAAGTTCCCGCCGAGAGCAGGAGTTGTTCTGCTTGTTTTAAGTTGTTTTCAGAAAGAGCGATGGCGGCGAGGGCGACTTTTGCGTCTCCGCTGTTTGCGCCTTCAAGGAGCGCCTTTGCGCGAATTCTCGCTTTTTCTCTTTCTTTGGGGTCATCGGGGAGGGTTTCAAGGATGCAGGTTGCCCGTCCGATTCTGGCGGCGGATGAGGTGGGATTTTGTTTGAGGACTTTAAGGAACTCTGATGAGGCGGCGGCGAACTCCAGTTGGGCAGCCTGAATAGCGCCGCGCATCAGGTGCAGAGCGGGTGTATCGCTGCGGGCAAGCGCTTCGTCAACCTGTGTCAGCGCCGCGTTGTAAAGCCCTGAGTGGAGCGCAAGGCGCGCCCGCTCCACATACCCGCTCAACGACCACGCACCTATCGCCTGCCACAAAAGCCACAGTGCAACAACGACAAACCCCACCGCGAGCAACTGCTCTATGTAAGCCAAAACTCGCCGCAATCCTTACCTCCTGCGAAATGCCACCACCGCCTCCAGCGGTATCGGTCCCATAATGCGGCTGTCAACGATGTCGGTTCTGTCATCCACCATAACAAAAACGCAGCCCCGTGGAACAGGCACCTCCTCCATCTGAAAAGGCGCATCCTTAAGTCGCTGTGGGTCGGAAGGTTCCACAAACGGTATCGCCCTGCGCCTTCCGTTAACATACACCCGCCCGTCCTTCATAGAAATTCGCTCTCCTTCCACAGCCGCCACACGACCGAACCACCCCATATCCTCCAAACCACCTGTGCTGCTCAAACGCTTGAAGACCACATAAACCACATCGCCGGGCTTCAGTTTCTGCCCGCGATACTGGGTGAAGATGTAAAGGGAGTTGGCTTTGAGCGCCTCGCGCATCCCGCTTGACCCTTCCGGCACCCGCACCACCTCGTTGCGACCTTGCCAGTAAAGCCCAAACCACAGTATCGCAACGCCTAATAAATACATCCAGTAACCGCGCAGAAAGTCCTTCATCTGCGCCTCCTATTTCGTCTCGCCCTTGAACTTGTATGGCTTCATCACAGGGCTGGAGGAGCATATGACACGACTCTTCTTAAGCGCTCGTGAGGAGTGGAGAACATTTGATGGAACCGCTACCACATCACCTGCTTTCAGCAATTTTGTCTTGCCTTCAACGCTCTCCTCAATCTCTCCCTCAACAACAAAACTTATCTGCTCGTGGAGATGGCGATGCGGCGGGATAACCGCGCCGTCGTCGTAGTCCACCACCGACATCATGGTGCTTTTCAGGTAGATATTACGCACCTTAACGCCTGGTGCCACCTGTTCGGCAACGACCGAATCCAGATTGAAGAAGGGCATATCAGAGCCTCCTATTGTCGTCTCTTCTGTGATGGCGCGGTCTATCGCGCCGTGGGGGGGACTCCCTGCGCGTCGGCGTCGCCCAAGTCTCTTCCTGCCCCAACTCCTTAAGAGCAAGGCGTCGGCTCAAGCGTGGTCTTTCAAAATCGTCAAAGCCTATCACCTTAACGGGTATCTCGTCTCCCACCTTCACATAGTCAGCGGCATTCTTTATGTAGCCGTCTGACAGTTCGCTTATGTGGCACATCCCCTCCCTTCCCGGCACCACCTCAACAAGAACGCCAAAGGAGCGTAGTCCCACCACCTTTCCTGTGTATATCTTCCCCAATTCCACATCCGCAACAATCTGGAGAATCGCCTTCTTGGCTGCCTCCACCGCCTCCTCTGTCGGTCCTGATATCGTCACCTTGCCTGTTTCATCTATCTCCACCAATGTGCCTGTGTCACTCTGTATCTTGCGCACCGTTCTGCCAGAAGAGCCTATAACCAATCCCACCTTCTCGGGAGATATTGTTATCTGCGCTATTTTTGGCGCGTGCACCGAGACCTTGTCTCTGGGTTTCTCAAGCCCTGCGCGACTCAGCATCTCCTCCACTATCACCTTATTTGCTTGGTATGCTTGCTGCAGCGCCTTCTCCACTATCTCATCCGTCAGCCCTGTGGCTTTGGTGTCCATCTGAATCGCCGTTATCCCTTCCGTTGTGGAGGCTATCTTGAAGTCCATATCGCCGCAGAAGTCTTCCACCCCGCATATATCGGTAAGCGTCACCCAGTTGTCGTCATCCCAGACAAGCCCAATAGATACGCCTGCTACGGGACGCTTTATCGGGATTCCCGCGTCCATCATCGCCAATGTTCCGCCACAGACTGTCGCCATAGAGGAGGAGCCGTCTGACTCCATAATGTCGCTCACCACGCGGATTGTGTAGGGGAACTCCTCTTCTGGAGGAATCATCGGCTCAAGGGCGCGTTCCGCCAACGCACCGTGCCCTATTTCGCGTCGCTTCGGTCCCGTATACGGCCAAGTCTCGCCCACGCAGAATGCAGGAAAGTTGTAATGCAGCATAAACTTCTTGAAGAATTCAGGTAGCAAACCATCAATCAGTTGGGCATCGGTGACGGTGCCGAGTGTGACGGTCACAAGCGCCTGTGTATGCCCTTTTGTAAAGAGGGCGGAACCGTGTGTGCGGGGTAGCACCCCCACCTTTGCGTTGATGGGACGCAGGTCGGTGGGGCTTCTGCCATCGCAGCGCCTGCCCTCCTTCAGAATCGCATCACGCACAACACGGCGCTCAAGTTGGGAGAACGCCTCCCGTATCCGACGCTCTTCCTCTTCCCGCTCCGCTTCTTCTTGCACCAGTTGCTGAAGCGCCTCCTCAAGGACGGCGTTAACCGCATTACGCCGTTCAATTTTCCCCGTTGTGAAGTTTGCCTCATAGAGTTTCTGATAGAACCGTTCCTTCAGGGTGGCGTATATCTCCTCATCAATTTCGGCTATGGAGGGTTGCAACTGGTATCTGCCGACTTTTTCCGCCAAGTTTTCTTGCGCTTCTATGATGCGCTGGCATATGGGTTTTGCGAACCCGATTGCATCAGCGACGACAGAGGGTGGTGCTTCATCTGCACAACCTTCAAGCATCACGACGCGTCCCTCACGGTTGCAGCAGACGACGAGGTCAAGTGTGGATTCCTGCAGTTGTGAGTTTGATGGGAAGGCGACGAAGTCGTTGCCGATGCGACCGACTCTGACGGCGCCGATGGGGGAGTAAATAGGCGCGCCGGCGATGTAAAGCGCTGCCGATGCCGCGTTCACCGCCATCACATCTGGCGCATTCTCCTGGTCGCAGGAAAGCACCAATGCCGTTATCACCGTTTCTGTTTGATAGCCTTTGGGGAACTGGGAACGCAGGGGGCGGTCAATCATGCGCATTGTGAGGACTTCTTCGGGCGTTGGGCGTCCTTCACGCTTCCAGAACCCTCCGGGTATTTTGCCTGCCGCCGACATGCGCTCGCGGTAGTCCACAGAAAGCGGCACAAAGCCGGGGTTATCCAAATCGCGCCCGTTGACCGCCGCCACAAAGACGACGGTATCTGCCACCCTGCCGATAACTGCGCCGTGTGCCTGCCCCCCTACCTCTCCCGCCTCAAACGCGAACATCCGTCCCGCTATGGGGAATTCAACCACCTCGCGTGCCATTTCTTCTCACCTCACTTTCTCAATCCGAGTCGTTTTATCAGTTCCAGGTAACGGTTGCGGTCTTTGCGGGCAAGGTATTTGAGCAAGGCGTTGCGCTTGCCCACAAGTCCCAGAAGTCCGCGTCTTGAGGAGTGGTCCTTGCGGTGCTCCTTAAGGTGGCGCGTGAGGCGGTTTATCCGCGCGGTCAACAGCGCTATCTGCACCTCCGTGCTACCTGTATCACCTTCCCGTGTTGCAAACGCTTCCATAATCTTGCGCTTCTGTTCACTCGTCAGCGCCATATTCCTTTCCTCCTTCCTTCCTTCTTCCTTTATTAGATGTTAACCGTGCTGGTGCTGGATGCAAGCAAAATGGAGTGTGTGAGGCACTGCGTCGTGACAGCAGTTCGTGGAAGAGAACCATCTGAACGGCGGGGGGAAAACGGCGTGCGAAGGCAAGAGGGTCGTGGCTTGCTCGTCTTCTCCTCTCCTGCAGGTCGGGTATGTCCAGACGGAGGTGGTGGCTTTCCACCTCTGTTAAGAGGTGGTGTTCATCCAACTCGGTATCAAGATGTTCTCGTGCAACGAGGCTGACCAGATGGCGTTCTTCAATCTCCTCACCGAGGTCTTCTTCTATCTCTTCCTTCTTTTTCAGTGTTTCTTCTGTTAGCGGTTGTTGACTTTTGTGCTTCAGAGCGGACAACTCTTTTGCCACTTTGTAACTCATTATTCTTGCGCGGCTGCGTTTACCTGCCTTTTCCGCTTTTTTGGTGAGTATATGACCTATGATTGCGAGGACTATAAAGGACACCAAAACTATCAATGAGTCAAAGCCGCTGACGACAACTGTGAAAGCCAAAAGTTTCATTTTGCACTCCGTTAAGAGGATTTTCCTTCATCGGCGGACGGATGTTTTGGGGGAGCGGGTTTTGCGGCGTCGGCGATGGACTCACGCATTACCGTGTCAGCCATGATGTTTTTGAGTTGATAATAGTCCATAATACCGAGATTTCCTTTGCGGAAGGCTTCGGCAATCGCTTTGGGGATTTCGGCTTCTGCGAGGACGACTTTGGCGCGGTTCTCCTGTGTCAGGGCTTTCATCTCCTGCTCACGGGCATATGCGAGTGCTCTGCGCTCTTCAGCCTTTGCGCGTGCCACCCGCATATCCGCCTCCGCTTGGTCCGCCTGCAGACGCGCTCCTATGTTCTCCCCTACATCCACATCCGCTATGTCTATTGAGAGTATCTCAAACGCTGTGCCTGCGTCCAATCCTTTCTTCAGCACCGTCTGGCTTATCCTGTCGGGGTTTTCCAGCACATCTTTATGCGTGTCGGCAGAACCGATTGTTGTGACGATACCCTCGCCAACGCGAGCGATGATGGTTTCCTCGCCTGCGCCGCCGACCAACTGGTCAAGATTTGTGCGCACAGTTATCCGCGCTTTCACCTTCAACTGGATTCCGTCCTTTGCAACGGCGTCCACCGCTTTCTTTGCTGCTCCTGGTGGTGGGCAGTCTATGACTCTGGGGTTGACTGATGTGCGCACCGCATCCAGCACATCGCGTCCTGCAAGGTCAATGCCCGCCGCCGTCTTAAAGTCTAATGGGATATTGGCGCGGTCCGCCGCAACTATTGCCCTCACAACCCGCGGAACATTGCCGCCTGCGAGGTAGTGTGCTTCCAAATCGCGCGTTGTTATCTGGCGCAGACCCGCCTGCACCGCCATTATCTTCGCATTCACTATCACCGATGGATTGACCTTCCGCAGCCACATTCCCACAAGGTCAAACAGACCTATCCCTGCTTTGGTCATCACACATCGCACCCAGAGTGGGAAAAACTTCAGGAACAGTCCCAGAAAGACAAGACCCACTATAGCCGCCACAATGATGATGACAATCAGCAGCCAGTCAGTTTCCGCCTGCTGCGCCAGCAGAGCCCACATCTCCATCTTTTCCCCTCCAAACCCATTATTTTGCTAGTGTTTTTGCGAAGAGTTCTGCGATTTTTGGTGCCGCCACAAGAGAGACTATAGACATCAACTTTATGAGGATGTTCATAGAGGGACCGGAGGTGTCTTTGAGGGGGTCGCCGACGGTGTCGCCCACAACCGCCGCTTTGTGCGCATCCGACCCCTTACCGCCGAGATTGCCTTCTTCTATCCATTTTTTGGCATTATCCCAAGCGCCGCCTGCATTCGCCATAAAGATTCCGAGCAGAACGCCGCACGCTGTTGCGCCTGCCAGAAATCCCCCCAATGCCGACGGTCCCAGAGCAAAGCCCACAACAAGCGGCGCCACTACCGCCAGAACCCCAGGCAGCACCATCTGCGTTAACGCCGCCTTCGTCACTATATCTATGCAGCGGTCTGAATCCGGTTTTGCTTTTCCTTCAAGAAGACCGGGTGTCTCCTTAAACTGTCTTCGCACCTCCTGCACCATTTCGTCGGCTGCCTTCCCCACAGCACGCATCGTCAGCGCCGCTATCAGAAACGGCATCATAGCACCAAGTAGAAGTCCCATCACCGTGTTTGCCTCTGTTAGGGAGAGTGTGAAGTTGGGGATAATTTGCCCTACCTTGGCGTGGAAGGCGGAAAACAGAGCCAGTGCTGTTAGTGCCGCAGACCCTATGGCGAACCCTTTGCCTATCGCGGCGGTGGTGTTGCCCAACGCATCCAATTTGTCCGTTATCTTTCTGATTTCAGGACCCGCGCCGCTCATCTCCGCTATTCCGCCTGCGTTGTCGGATATAGGACCGTATGAATCGGTGGACATAACAATACCGATTGTGGCAAGCATTCCCACAGCCGATATGGCGATTCCATAAAGTCCTGCGAAGTGGTAGGAGACAAATATGGCGGCGGCGATGGTGATTATCGGCAGCACAGCCGACAGAAAGCCTGTGGCAAGACCGGAGATGATGACGGTTGCGGCGCCGGATTTGGCGGTATTTGCGAGTTTGCGAATCGGCGAACCGCTCGTGAACCACTCACTTTCAAGACCGATAAGGATTCCCGCCAGCATACCAGAAAGCACCGCCCAGAACGGGGTTAGAGAGTGGATGAGGAAGTGGCAGGTGCAGAAAGCGGCGATAAGGAACAGCACAGCGGCGATATAGGTGGCGTTGCGCAGTGCCGATGCAGGCGAGAGGCGGCGCAAAAACCTTATCGCAGATATCCCCAGAAGACTCGCCGCAAGACCTGCTGTCACAAGCAGAAGCGGCAGCACCACAAGTTTTGTGTTGCTTGTGCCGGCAAATAACTTGTTAAGACGCTCTGCTTGCATAGTCGCACCTATCGCCATCGTCGCCACCACCGAGTTGACATACGACTCAAAGAGGTCAGCGCCCATACCTGCGGTGTCGCCGACATTGTCGCCGACATTGTCGGCAATAACGCCGGGGTTGCGTGGGTCGTCTTCAGGGATACCGGCTTCAACTTTGCCGACAAGGTCAGCACCGATATCGGCGCTCTTTGTGTATATCCCCCCACCCACACGCGCAAACAGCGCCACAGACGACGCACCCATCGCGTATCCCGCCAAAATCTCCGCCGCCCTCTCCAGCCCAAATCCGCTCCACATCAACCACAGATATATCGCAAGACCCAGAAGTCCTAATGCCGCCACCATAACGCCCATCACACTGCCGCCGAGAAAAGCCACCGATAACGCTTTTGGCATACCGCCTTCTATAGCGGCTTGGGTTGTGCGGACATTGGCATCGGTCGCCGCGCGCATTCCCACAAACCCCGCAAGCATTGAGCAGAACGCCCCTCCCAAATACGCTATCGCCGTCTGCCAACCCAATTGCCAGAAAAGCACCGCAAAAACCACAGCCACAAATATCGCAACCATCTGGTATTCCCGCCTTAAGAAGACCATAGCGCCTGACCGTATCGCACTTGCTATCTCGCGCATCCGCTCCGAACCTGCCGACACTCTCTTCACCAAAAAATACGATACAAACGCATAAACCACCCCAACAATGCCGACGCCAATTCCAAACATAGCCGCCCTGAACACCGGTTGCTCCATATCCTGCTTCCCCAAAAGGTGGATTTGTGTAACAGTCTATAATCGCGGCAATTGCAGTCAAGCAAAAGAAGCGGCAATCACAAAACCCTTGCCAGCACGGCGGCGGTTCAGAGGGGAAAGGGGATTTTCGGTGTGAGCCGACAGAATGTTAGAATTCTTCGCCTTTTGCGCGGCGCTCAAGTTCCCGCATCCGCCGATGAATCGGCCACTCCGAAAACGCGAACCACAAAAAGATTATAAGGTTGACGATTGGGACGAAGAAGAGCAAAGCCAATGCGCCGCTGTGACCCGCCTTGGAGAATATCTTCCACCACGCAACGACGGCTATGACAAGAACTATTATCCCGAACACCAACCCAATGCCACCGGATAGAAAGGCGGCAAACTCACCCATTCCTTCCAAATCTTTGGGGGGAGCCTGAATTAGCAATGACGGAAAGAACATAACCGAACTCCTATAAAAGATAAAATATTGTCTGACAGGGTTGGGCGAAGGTCAAGGGAAAAATGCTTCAAGTGATATTTACCAACAGAGAACCCATCTGTTGCTTATTGCGCGGCGCCCTACCGTGGGGATGGGCTACACAAGAGCCGAAGTCCTATTTCTTAAGCATTCTGCGGAGGCGGTTGTTGAACGCCTCAAACTTCTTCAGAGTTTTCAAGAAGCGTTCCGGCTTGGTCAGATGGTTTGTGAGGACATACCATTTCTTGCCGCGAATGTCCACGAGCAACACGCAGGGCACCTTGTAAATCTTGTGTCTTTTCGCCAGTTTTTTATCCAGTTCGCGACCGTTGAGACGCACCCATACGAATGTATCCGCCATCTCTTTAAGGCAATCCCCTTTCAGCATCTCGTCCATCTTCTCCGATTTTTTCGCCCGTTCTTTGTCCTTTTTGTCGGCGGAGGCATCATCGGACTCCCAGTAAACGAACACCACCAAGCCCTTGTCACCGTCATACTTGGAGAGTCCTTCAAACTCGGCATAGAAGTTGGGCTTTTTCTTTTTGAGTTCAGGGGTGACTTCAACGGCGGGGGAGGTTTCAATCCACTCAATATCGTGAGCCTGCTCGGGCGCGGGTGTGGGTTTCGGTGAGGGATTGGGTTGCGGCTGTGGTTGTGGGCGTGGTTGGGGAGGTCTTATCGGCCGCACGGGCCGCGGACGGCATCCTCCAGGTCCTCACCCCGCTTCCGCAGGCTGCCAAGTCAGAAGCACAAAACCCGCAACAACCAAGAAAATACACGCAAAAATGCAAACACCACGCATACCTAATTCCCCTTATGTCTTCTCCACTCATAATTAAAGCCGACGCAGGGAGATGTTTTGTCACACAAAAATATACATTTTGAGGCAGAAAGAATACTATCCGTTTCTTATCTTGTGGCGTTACGGGGTTTTCGGTTTGTTAGTGCTTCTTTTATGGCGAACGGACCTGCCGCGTGGAGGTATGTGCCGGAAGGCAGTCCTCGTGCTATGCGGCTTACCACCACATCAAGACCTTGCAGCAACTCTTCTATCTCAAGTAGTGTCGCCTCGCCTTCGGTTGTCGGACTTGTTGCCACTATCACTTCCTCTATTTTCTCTTTCGCCACGCGTTTTTTCAGCAACTCCCCACCGAGGTCGTAGATTGTGCGTCCCTCAAGCGGCTCCACCACCCCTCCCAGAACGAAGTAAAGCCCACGATATGCGCCTGTGTTTTCTATCGCCACCACATCTTCGGGTCCCTCAACGACACAGAGGGTCTTTGTGTCGCGTTTTGGGTCGGAGCAGAGCCAGCAAGGGTCTGTATCGGCGACGATGCGGCAGCGCGAGCAGCGCCTCGCTTTTGATGCCATCTCAACTAACGCTTCTCCGAGAAGTTTTGCCCCTTCGGTGTCGCGGTAGAGGAGGTGGAAGGCGAACCTTGCCGCGCCGCGTTCACCAACACCCGGCAACCGCTTAAAACCCTCCACCACCCGTCTTACGCTTTCTGGATAACCGCTCATTTCTCCCCCTCCTTCTCCGACACACAAACCACATAGCGGCTCTCCTGCTGCGCCCACACCTGCATAAGCATAACCGCAGACGCCGTTAGCACCCCGATGCGCTTCATCTCTTCTTTTCCTTCAAGACATCTTTCAGTGTGTTGAGCAGTTCGTCCAGTTTTGGTGGCAGGAAGAAGGAGCGGAGTGTTTGTGGGGGCTGGTTGGGTTTGAGGGGAGATTCAATGAGCAGCCATCGGCGCAGGGTTTGACGACCTTCAGGCGTATCCTGTATCTGCTCCTCAAGCATAACCAGCAGACGGCGGACAAGTTTTTGCCCATCGTAGAGTTCGGCTTTGTAGAGGAGGTGGTAGCCGCGTATTGCGGGTTCAAGCCCGCGCCAGATTTTGAGGGTTTTGCCCGCGATTTTCTCTTCCTTAACAAGGAAGGCTTTATCGTGGATTGCGAGTTCGGCATTAAGGCGCAGTTCTGCGGCGCGTTGAGGGTCTCCCGTCAGGCGCCAGTATCTGACGGCAAGTTCGGCTGCCTCGTATGGTCTACCTTTTCGGACGAGGACAAAGCCGAGTTCGCGTGCGGTTTCGGCGTGGAAGGGGTTGAGTTGTTCGGCACGGCGAAGGTGCTTGAGGGCGTCGTCGTCGGCGCGGGTGACGGAGAAGAAGACGCCGAGGATGAAGTGGGGTTCGGCGAAGTCAGGTGCGATTTTGAGGGCTTTGAGGGCGGCTTTGACGGCTTTTTGGGGTTGAGAGGCGACGAGCGCGGCGGCGGCGAGAGCGGAGTGGACGACCGCGCTGTCGGGGTTCTGCGCCGCCAACTTCTCAAGCGCCGCAAGCGCCTTCTGCGGGTCTTTCTGAACCATTTCACGCGCCTGCCGCAACGCCTGTTCCAGCGCCTTGTCGGGCGGCTTGACGAAAAGAAGCGCGCATCTTTCAGCAAAAACCGCGAACTGCTGAGGTGTGAGCGGCAGTGCAAGCGCCCGTCGCCATACCGCCACCGCCTCCTTCTTCTTCCCTAACCCTACAAGGCACTCTCCCCACTCCAGAATCGCCTGCCAGTCAAGTTGTGCGCGTTTTGACGCCGCCTCGTAGTGCTTGACCGCTTCAGCAAAACGCGCCCGTTCCCGCTCCACGCGCCCCATCTCAACAAGCGGAACAGGGCTTTGAGGGGCGGCTTCTGCGGCACGCTTCAGCAACTCAAGCGCTTTGTCGTAGTTGGAGCGCTCTCGCTCCAGTGCGGCGAACAGCAGCAGCGCTTCGGTGTCTTTGGGGTCTTTTTTGAGGAGCCAGTCAAGTTGCTGGATGGCGCCGCGATAATCGCGCGCCAGAAAAAGTTCTCTGGCTAACGCCCGCCGCGCCAGCACAAAATCCCCATCCGCCTTCACCGCCTTCTGCAAAAACTCTATCCGCTTGCTGGCTTGCTCCTGCAGCCGCGCCGCAAGATATTGATACAGCCCGCTGTCGGGATGCTTCTCCGCCAAATCCTCATACTTCCCTCTCACCTCCTCCAGACGCCCCGCCTTCACCATCACCTCCTGATAAAGCATATGGGCTTGAAGGTTGTCACTGTCGCGCCGCAGAACCTCACGCAGCACGACGAGCGCATCCTCCAGACGCCCTTTCTCCGCCAAACGCCGCGCGTCCTCAACACTCTGCCCCAACACCACACCCCACAAAAGCAGCACACAAAAAACCGCAAAAACCCGCTGATATGGCATCACCTTATCCCCCAAACCGCATCTTTATGATACGCGAACACGGCGCCGTTTTGTAGCCTATCTTGAACGCTCAAATGCTCTACCTTATCTAATCATTGATGAGTTGGGATGTTCGGAGTAGAATCTTTTGACTGGCGTGGAGGAGTGGATATGCGGTTTTGGGCTGTCGGCGTAGCAATTTTTTTGTGTTCTGTGGCGTTAGGTAACGGAGATGCGCTTCCTGGCGAACTGAAGGAGAGCGTGGACAGGTTTGTGGAAAAATTGAGGAGTGATGATTGGGCGGAGCGCAAAAAAGCAGCGCAAGGATTGCTCGGTCTTGTGAGGAAGAATCTGTCCCACGCGAAACCTTTGGGGCGCTACCTGAAACATCTATTAGAGAAAGAGAAGGACGCGGAGGTTAAAAAGTATTTGAGGATGGCGTGCGAGTTATGCCCTGATGTTGACATAAGCAAGGCATTGGGGTTGGGGGTGAAGTGGCTGCTACGCAACAGGAAAGCGGGGGGATTCTGGGACACTAAGGTGGCGGGTTTTCGCGTTGGCGTTGCGGGGCTTGCTTTGCGGGCGTTGGTGGGAGTTGTTGAAATAGGCGGCGGGGACTTGGATATGAAGGTGGGCGCCGATGACATAGTTGCTGTGGTGAAGTTTCTGCTGAAGAACGCCGACAAACAAGGCTTTATAGGACGGCAGATGGGGGTTGATGAGTGGTTTTATAACCACATTTTGGCGACGGAAGCGCTGTCGGAGTTGCTGGTGGCGGCGAAAAGCAGCGAGAGCGTCAGAAAACTTGTGCCGAAAAGGGTTCTGGGCGAGGTTCGGGAGGTAATGCATCGTGCGGTGAAGAAGTTGCTGGAAGCCCAGAACCGCGGCGCTGGTTGGCGCTATGGAATCCGCGGCGGTGACAGTGACACATCGCTCACTTCTTGGGCGGTTCTGGCGTTGAGAGCGGCGGAGAAGGCGGGTTTCAAGATTCCCAAAACCGCTTATAAAGGCGCGCAGGACTGGTTCAACCGCTGCTACAACCCTAATGACGGTCATTACGGGTATCAGAGCCGCTTTGACAGGGGTGCGGTGATACCGGGAATAAACGACCGTTACAGGAGGCTTCCAACGATGACGGCGGCGGCGTTAGCGGCGCTTCTCTCTATGGATGCGAGAGTGGCGGGAGAAGAGAAGTCGGCGGCACTCCTTATGAGGAGCCTGCCTGTCTACGAAGAGAAGGAAGACCCCGACCACCTGGCTGTTGATATGTATTACTGGTTGCGGGGAACGGAGGCGATGAGGCTTTACGGTGGGAAGGAGTGGCTCAAGTGGCGGAAAGCGGTTGTGAGCGCTTTGACAAAAATGCAGCGCAAAGACGGCTGTTTTCCCGCGGTGGGGAAGTGGGGGATGGTGGGAGGAGACGCCTACTCCACAGCCACGGCGCTGCTGATTCTGCTTAAGGTGATAAAATAGAAAGCGGTGCGGTGGCGCGCACATATGAGTGGGGCTTGCTTTCCCGCGGGAGAAAGGTTATAATTTTTTTGTGACAAGGACTTGGAGCGGGAGTATGGCAGGACGATTGGACAAGCGCATTGAGGAATGGCTGGCGGAGAACCGTGCGTTTTTATGGACGGTGATGTCGCATAAGGAGATGGCGGATGCGGGTTTAAGGGGCGCGGAGAACGACCCGCAGGTTCTGCTTGAGATTTGCGAGCGTCTTGAGGAGTCGCTTGACGGGATAAAGACTCAATTGCGCCAACTCTATAAACTGCTGTATAAAATGGAGGAAGAAGCGGAGGAGTTGCTGGCGCGGCGGCGGGGTGAGGAAGTGGCTGAGCGCCCCAAAAAGCGCCCACCTGCGATAACCCTTAAGCGCATTGATAAGAAGGATGAAGCGGCGGTGGCGGCGGAGCAGGAGGATGCAGCCGCGGAGAAACCGCCGTCCTCTGCGGAAGAACGCCCTCCGCGAAGACCCCCAAAACCGCCCGTTACGACACTTGAGGTGCCAGTTGTAGAGCAGGAGAGCGCTTCAGCGGTGGAGAAGGAGGCTGCCGTTGCCGAACCGTCTGCAGAAAATGAGGCGGAATCGGTTACCGCCGATGCCGTTGAGTGCCAGGTTCTGGAAAAGTTGGAGCGTGAGGGTGCAAGAAAGGTGGAGACCGCAGGCATAATCCTGAAAAAACCCTCACAGCCAGGCGGGTTGCTCGGCTTCCTTGGATTGTGGGATTGGTTCTGGTCGCTGGACGCGGAAAGGCAGCGAAAGGCGGTCTCCATAATGACAGAAGGAGGACTTACGCAATACGACATTTTTGAACGGAAGATAACGACGCTGCGTCCGTCGTTTGCGCGATACTGCTGGGAAACCGCCAACCGCCTTATGCAAAACGGCTTTGACGAGTTGGCAACAGGGCTGCTTATAAAGGGGCTCACCGTTGTGGACACCCGTCACGACAAGGAGATGCTCCATATAATGTATGCCAAATACTTCTATAGAAGGCGCCAAAAACTGAAAAATGCTTACGAGGCTTGCATAAATCACTGCGAAAAGGCGATAAAAAGTTATGAGAGCGACAAGGAGAAGAGAGCCAAACCAGTGGCGCCGTTTAAGTTGCTCACAATGATTTACGAGGAGATGGGTGAATACGAAAAGATACTTGAGGTCTGTAACAGGGCGATAAAACTTTATGAGGGGAAGGATGAGGCAGCCAAGACGGAAGGGTTCAAGCGTATAAAAAAGATTCTGCTTCAGCGTATGGGAAAAGAGGCAGGTTAGAAAACTTGTTAGGAGGTGTGTTATGTCAGCGGGTGTGATTGTGGGAATTGCCGTAGGCGTTGTGGCATTTATTCTGATAGTGGCATTGATAGCGATTTACAACGGGCTGGTGCGTCTGCGCAACAGGGTGAAGAACGCGTGGAGCCAGATAGATGTGCAGTTGAAAAGGCGCCACGATTTGATACCCAACCTTGTTGAGACGGTGAAAGGCTATATGAAGCACGAAAGAGAGACGCTGGAGGCGGTGACGAAGGCGCGTCAGGTGGCAATAGACGCATCAAAAGCAGGTGATATCGCAGCCCAAATCCGCGCCGAAAATATGCTCTCCCAAACCCTGCGCAGCCTATTCGCCGTCGCCGAAAACTACCCCGACCTTAAAGCCAACCAGAATTTTCTCAAATTGCAGGAAGAGTTAACCTCCACCGAAAACCGCATCGCTTACGCCCGTCAGCATTACAACGACTCCGTTATGAACTACAACAACAAATGTGAGATGTTTCCCTCAAACATCATCGCCAATATGTTCGGTTTCAAGAAAGCGGAGTTCTTTGAGGTGGAGGAGGAAGCGGAGCGTCAACCACCGCGGGTCAGTTTTGCATAGTTTGCTTACATCTTTTGTATCAGAAATGCAAGCGACTCATCCGAGACGACAAATCTTTGACAAACACTATTCAGTTATGTGCAAACCTATAATAGGAAAGATTGCTTGGAGGTTTCACCATGCGTTGGATACTCGCGACGGGATTGCTTGCCGCAGGGCTTCTACTGCTTGCACAGGATACCGAACAAAACGCGGATGATGAGGAGAAGGTGGTTGTTCTGGAAGGTGGTAGAGCACTTTGCGGCAAGATAGTGGAGGATGAAGAAGACACCATAAAACTGCGGATGGAAGGTGGGCGCACAATCACCATTGAGCGTGAGAGGATTCGGGAGATTCTAACAAAAGAGCAGGTGCGGGAGCGCTTCAAAGAGCGCCTCGCCCAAACCGATACTGAAAATGCCGACGACCTCTACTCCCTATCCAAATGGTGTGAGAAATACGGACTTCAAGCCGAACGCTATCAACTCCTCAAAAAAGTCCTCAAACTGAGCCCAGACCATCCTCGTGCCAAAGACGAACTTCGCATCCTTGAGGGCAAACTTCCTGAAGCCAAAAAGAAGGCGTCCGTTGCGGGTATTACGGTTAACCCCAAGTTCATAAGCAAACCAAAAAACACTTCTTCTAAGAAGGAGCACAAAGGTATCTTCTCCAAACGGCGCTCCTACAGACGCCGTTCCAAAGAGTCAAAATGCAAGCCAAAAGGGACAAAGACGGCTATAAGGAAGGCGCTTGAGTGGCTCGTCAAGCGCCCAACACGGGTGCGCTATGCACCTGTTGGGCAGGTCGTGGTCAACGCTCTGGCGGGACTCGCCCTTATGTCCGCGGGGGTTAAGCCGGGTGAAGGTGCTGCGGGGCAGAAATTGAGTCAGATAGCCGCAATGATGATGCGCGCCACACCCGGTGTCCGCGGTCAGGAGTGCTGGGGACTCGGCTTCGGCGGTATGTTCCTCTGCGAATACTACAAACGCTGGCCGTCTGATGCTATGCGGCAGGCAATCCAAAAAGTGGTGGAGCGCCTTGTGCAGGCACAGGAAGACACCGGTGGGTGGGGACACGATGGCTCACACCGCCCCAACCCCCTCGGCTACCGCGAATTTATGATGGTCTCCGCTCCCTGTATGGCGACATTGGGGATGGCAAAACGGCTCAAAATCAAGGTGCCCGGAAACGCCATCGCAAAAGCGGCTGAATACGCACAAAACTCCTCCTTCGCCGGCGGTATCGGCTACAGCCACATGCCGCAGAACCGAAGAGGTGTTACCACAGGGCGAACGGGAATGACAATTGCCGCCTTCGCCTGCTGCAAACTCTACAAACACCCTCTCTACCCCCGTATGTGCCGCTTCCTTGAACTCCGCCTCAAACAGACACCCATATCTCACGCCACCCCGTCCCTCGGCTGGCTCGGCTCCGCTCTCGGCGCCGTCCAAATCGGTCCCTCCGTCTGGGACCGCTACTGCAAAGAACTTATGCCCACAATCCTTGAACATCAAAACCCCGACGGCTCCTTCCGCTGGATCAAAAACCCACGCGAAAACATAAAAACCGAAGACCAACTCGGTCCCGTCTTCTGCACCTCCATATACCTGATTTGCCTGACAATAGATAGGGGACACCTGCGGTTCTTAAGCGGTAAATACGCCCGCTGACGCAAACCTGCACTACTGCGCCGCACCTCCTACAGACCGACTCCTTCGGGAGTCGGTCTCTTTTTAGCACCGAATTCCCTTGACAGACTGCTCCACCATCCTCTATACCAGAACCACCAAAAGGGGTAACGCGTGGCACTGCCTAAAGAAAAAAGCGATACGGAAGACGGCAAAACCACACCGCACAAAAAGCCTAAATGGGAAGGAGCAGAAGGCGCAATATCAGCGTGGATTATGAGCAATTCCCTTATCCGAAAATTTGTTATGCTCTTTGTGGGCGACTATGCCTCCATCTTCAGAAAAGCGTTTCTTGCCCGCGCAAACGGAAACGAGACAGTTCTGGATGTTGGCTGCGGGTCAGGTTTCTTCAGTCTCCTTATCGCCAGAAGGCTTAAACACGGAAATGTCGTCTGCCTTGACCGCTCCAAAGCGATGCTTTCCCACCTCGCAAGACAGGCAAAAAAGAAGAGACTTGAAAGAAGAATCTACCCTGTGCAGTCTGATGCGTTATCTATTGCTCTGAAAAGCGCATCCGTGGATATGGTCATATCAAACTTCGTCCTGCACGAGTTGCCTGACCCTAAAAAAGCGCTACGCGAGATAGCAAGGGTCATAAAAAGTGGGGGAACACTCATAATCACCGACTTTGCGCCCGGCAGTTGGATAGCACAACATATAACAGCCGCACACGACCAAGCCTGCAAACTGTTCACCACCAAAGAGTTGAAACGCCTGCTCTCCGATGTCGGCTTTGAGGTGGAAAAGGTATTGCGGCAACGCAACTTCATCCTCGCCCTGTCCCGAAAATGATGCACCACGAGGAGACGATACTGCGCGTCTGCTGGAGCAATAAAAAATTTTTCTGAAATTTTCTTGACTGACTGGTCAGTCAAGAAAAAGATTGCTCCCCTTAAACCGATTAGGAGGTCAATAAAATGCGTCTGGCTGCTATTGCTACTTTGCTTGCTGCATCAACTCTGCTGCTTGCCCAGCAAGGAAAGGAGAAACTCACCACAACAGTGCGCCTTGTTGATATGCCTGTTGTCATTAAAACGACAGGAACCCTTGTTGCCTCAAGGCGGAGCGCTCTGTCTTTCCGTGTTGCGGGTGTTGTGAAGCGCGTTCTGGTCAATGTTGGGGACAGAGTGAAGGCGGGACAGGTGTTGGCGGAGTTGGATGATGCAGATTATAGGTTGCAGGTGAGGCAGGCGGAGGCGCAGTTGGCTGCAGCGGAGGCGGCGCTTCGTATGCTTGAGGCGGGTTTCAGAAAGGAAGAAGTTGGGCAGGTTGAGGCGTTGGTTGAGGCGGCAAGGGCGCAGGTCCAACTGATGCAGAAGGGATTCAGGAAGGAGCAGATAGAGAGCGCGCGGGCGGGGGTTGAGGCGGCTCAAGCGGCGTATGATTTGGCGAAGAAGGACGCAGAAAGGATGCGGCGCCTGTTTGAGAAGGGTGCGATTGCCAAGCGCGCTTATGATGCAGCGCAGATGCAGGAGCGTGCCGCCGCCGCTCAACTCCAATCCGCAAAATGGCAACTCGCGCTCCTTGAGCACGGATTCAGGCAGGAAGAGGTAAAATCGGCTCTTGCCAACCTCAAACGCGCGCAGCAGCAGTTTACCATGATGAAAAAAGGCTTCAGGAAAGAGCAGATAGAGCAGGCGCGTGCGCAGGTGGCTTTGGCGAAGGTCGGTCTTGAGTGGGCGAAGCGGCAGGTTGAGTATTGCAAATTACGCGCGCCGTTTGACGGCATCGTCGTCAACAAAATGGTCGCACCCGGAACATATGTCGTCACAATGATGCGCACACCCGTCATTGAGTTGCTTGACCCAAAAAGCATTGAGGCGTGGCTTGAGATTTCCGACAAGTTTGCCCAAGTTGTGAAGGTGGGGCAGAAGGTGGATTTGGAGGCGGATGGCGGACCCAGCAACCTGAGTGGTGTTGTTGCGGGCGTCTCTCCTGCGATGAGTATGCCTGAGCGCAAGTTTGTGGCGCGGGTGAGAATTGATAAAACAGAAGGTCTGATGGCGGGGATGTTTGTGCGGGCAAAGATTTACGCGGGCAAAAGGCGGGTTCTGGCGGTGGAGAAAGCGGCGGTTCGGCGCGACGCCTTCGGCGAATATGTCCTTTCGGTTAAGGACGGGGTCGCAACAAAGGTGCGCGTTCGCTGTGAGCGGGAGTTTGGCGACCTTGTTGTCATCAGACCGCTTAAAGGCGCCAAACTGAAAGGTGGTGAGCGCGTGGTTGTGGCAAAATCCATCCGCGCAGGTGACAAGGTGGAGGGCAAGTAAATGGGCATAGCCGATGTTGCGGTCAGACGGCGTATTGCGATGCTTATGCTTTCCCTTGTTGTGGCGCTTTTCGGCGTCATCGCCCTCACACGCCTCGGACTTGACTTCTTCCCCGAACTGGAGTATCCGATGGTCTCGGTTGTCACATCCTACGGACAGGCTTCATCTGAAGAAGTGGAGGACCACATAACAAAGCATATAGAGGAGGTGGTCTCAACGGTCAAGAATGTCAAAAGTGTGCGCTCCATCTCCAGTGAAGGGCTCTCAATCGTTCAGGTGGAGTTCAACTGGGGAACGAATCTTGACTTTGCGGCACAGGATATTCGCGAAAAGATTGGTCTGATAGAGGAGTTTCTGCCAGAAGAAGCCGACAAACCGCTTGTTGTGAAGTTCAACCCCGCTGATATGCCCGTTATGGTGTATGCCTGCACGGGGATGGAGAATACGCAGGTTCTGCGCGACTTTCTGGACGATGTTGTGAAACCGCGCCTTGAGCGTCTTGAAGGTGTCGCATCAGCGATAGTGATGGGCGGACTTGAGAAGGAGATACAGGTTCTGCTGCACCGCGACAGGCTGGAAGCGCACGGGGTTTCTGTGCAGCAGGTGATAAATGCGCTGCGCGGCGCCAACCTCAACCTCTCCGGCGGGCACATCATCCGCGGTCCCACCGAATACTCCATCCGCGTCGTCGGAAAATACAAAAACCTTGACCAGATAAAGAACACCGTTGTCGGTTTCGGGCGGATGGGCTATGTGCGCATCCGCGATATCGCCGATGTGCGTCTTGGCTATAAGGAGCAACGCGACATAATGCGCTGCAACAAGGTTCCAGGCGTTGTTATGGCGATTATGAAGCAGTCAGGCGCTAATACCGCCACCGTCACAGACCGCATCAAAGCAGAAGTTGAGCGGATGTTTAAGGAGGGATACATACCAAAAGGCGTCAAAATGTATCCGCTGATGGACCAGGGGCATGTGATACACCGCATCACAAGCAACGCCATAAGCAACGCCGTTGTCGGCGCGATTCTCGCCGTCATTTTTCTTTTCGTGTTCCTCCTCAACTGGCGCCCCACATTTGCCATTGCCGTTGCCATACCGCTTTCTGTGCTTGCCACCTTCTTCATTCTCTGGGCGATGGACTACACCCTCAATATGGTGACGATAATGGGACTTGCGCTCTGTGTTGGTATGATGGTGGACTGCTCTGTTGTTGTGATTGAGAACATATTCAGGCATCTTGAAGCGGGGAAGAACCGTTTTGAAGCAGCCCGTATCGGCACAAAAGAGGTGATTCTGGCGGTGACCGCATCCACCTTCACCAATATGGCGGTCTTTATTCCGCTTATGATAGTGCCGGGGATAACGGCACAGGTAGCGCGTCCTCTTTCTGTCACCGTCTGTGTGGGCATCTTTATGTCGCTTGTTGTGGCGGTAACACTTGTTCCCGCCATTGCGGCGACCCTCTTCCGCCAAGAAAAAGGACGCCGCTATGTCACCGCCGGCAAAATATTTACTCGCGTTCGCGAAGTCTACAAAAACGCCCTCCGCAAAGCGCTTGCACACCGCTGGAAGGTCATCTTTGCTACCTTTGCCCTGTTTTGCCTCTCCATATACATTGCCTTCCAACTTGGTATGACATTTATGCCGGAAAGTGATGTGCCTGTTCTGGTTGCGAATGTGCGGATGCCTGTTGGCACGCCCCTTTCTGTGACGGATGAGTTTGTGCGCAAGTTTGAGGAGGCGGCGTTAGCGCAACCTGAAGTCAAATATGTGGGTGTGATGATAGGGCGGTCGCGAGTCGGCAAGCAGGATGTCGCTACGGGCTGGGGCGCATCCGATGTGCACGAGGCGATAGTTTTTACGCGCCTTGTTGACAAGGAAGAGCGCAAACGCACCTCCGCACAAATCCGCGAAGCAATCAGAAAACTCCTCCCCAAATCCAACGCCAAAGTAACATTCCGCGATATGTCCACCGCGATGTTGCAGTTAGGCTCAGAAGCCGAGATTGAAATCAAAGTTCTTGGTAAGGACCTCTCCACCATAGAGCGTCTCTGCAAAAAGATTTATGAGCGGGTTCAGGGGGTTGAAGGGCTTGTGGACATAGACCACACATTCCGTGAGGGCAAGCCTGAGTTGGTGATAAGACCGCGCCGCGACAAGGCAGAAGAAGTCGGTCTTCCTGTTGCGATGATTGCGGATTTGGTGACGACTGCCGCAGAAGGCAAGGTCGCCACTATTTACCGCGTCGGCGGGGAGGAGATAGACATCCGAGTTCGGATGGCAGAAGAAGACCGCGACAGTATTGACGACATCGCCGCGCTGCCTGTCGCATCTGTTTCCGGCAACATCGTGCATCTGGGGCAGATTGCCGATTTGACACTGGGGCGCGGTCCTGTCAAAATCCGCCGCGAAGACCAGATTCGCGAAGGCAAGGTGCTTGCGGGAACTTATCAGCGTGACCTTGCCTCAATTATGGCGGACATAAAAAAGATTGTAGCAGGGATAAAGCGCCCCGCAGGGTACTTTGTGGAATATGGCGGCTCATACGAACTGATGCAGGAGACATTCTTCTGGCTGGCGATAGCGTTTGTGGTGGCGGCTATTCTGGTCTACATGATTATGGCGGCGCAGTTTGAGTCCCTATCCCATCCGTTTATTGTGATGTTCACGGTTCCGATGGGGGTAATCGGTGCTGTGTTTGGACTTGCTGTTATCGGCGCGGAAGTTTCCATGATTGCTATGCTGGGTCTTGTGGTTTTGGCGGGAATTGTGGTCAACAACGCGATAGTGATGATAGACTTTGTGAACCAGTTGAAAGCGCGGGGGCTGGAGAGGCACGAGGCGTTGATTGAGGGAGCGGCGCTGCGCCTGCGCCCCATCCTTATCACATCCCTTACCACCATTTTGGGTATGGTGCCGATGGCGTTGTCGCAGACTCAGGGGCACGAGATGCGCAACCCCTTCGGCGCCGCCGTCGCCGGCGGGCTACTCTTCGCTATGGTCTTGACCCTCTTCGTCATACCCTGCATCTACTCTATAGTTGACCATATCTCCTTCAAGGTGAGCAAGATGGCACGCGAAATCGTCCACGGCAAAGATGAGGGAGAGACAAAATGATGCCGTCTCTTCTGTGTCTTTCGCTTCTTATACCTTTTCTGCCCCAGAAAGGGGACGACATCAAGATTATGACCCGTCACGACTTCCGTTTCTTCGGCGAGAAAATGTTTGGAGACTACGACAGGAAATGGAGTTGGTTCTTCAGAGTCGGCGGA
>CAZPBO010000020.1:29072-34697 GCA_964584815.1 uncultured Planctomycetota bacterium | reverse complement strand
CCCTGTATGTGCGTCCGACCCAAACCCGAATCCCTGTGCTTGCAGCACAGGGATATTTGCGTTTTAACGCGGGGAAATCCGCTACACCCGTTTCGGTTCCCCAATCTACTGCGGTCTTGGAAGAAGACCTGCGGCTTTGACTATTTCAGGAACGCGTTCCTCCCACTCTATCGCCATAAGATGGATACCCGCAACGCCTTCTATTTCTCTCATCTGCTGTATCTGTTCAACGGCAATTTTGATACCTTCATCAGCGCGTTTTTCTTTGGGCACCCCTTTAAGGCGTTCTATCAACTCATCAGGCACAATCATTCCGGGAACCATTTTCTGCATATAGCGCGCCATACCGACGGACTTCAGCGGCGTTATGCCAGCCAGAATATAGCATTTCTCGTGGAGACCTTCATCCACGACGCGCTTCATCCATTCGCGGAAACGACTGATGTCATAGATGCATTGTGTCTGGACGAACTGGCAGCCTGCGTTGATTTTCTTTTTGAGACGCACGACACGGTATTCAAATGGGTCAGCGAAGGGGTTTTCGGCGGCGCCGATAAACATCTGCGGCGCTCCCTCAACATCCTCGCCGTTTATCGTCTTGCCATCGCGCAGTGTCTTCACAAGATGTATCAGACCAACAGAATCTATGTCATAGACGCCTTTTGCTTCGGGATGGTTGCCGAATTTCTGATGGTCGCCGGTGAGGCAGAGGATGTTTTTGATGCCCAAAGCGAACGCGCCGAATATGTCGGCGGTTATCGCGATGCGGTTTCTGTCGCGGCAGGTCATCTGAAGGTTGGGCTCAAGCCCCTGTTCTTTAAGGATGATGCAGGTGGCGAGGGACGACATGCGCGCAACAGCAGTCTGGCAATCAGTCACATTGACGGCGTCCACATTGCCTTTAAGGTATGACGCTTTTTTCTCAACAATGGAGCGGTCAGCGCCTTTGGGCGGACCGCATTCGCCTGTTACCACGAACTCACCCCGCGCCAGAAGTTGGTGCAGCCTGCTCAGATATTCTGCCATTGCTTCATCCTCCAATTAGTAACGGCGGGTGTCAAGTTGTGGGAGTTTCCACGCTTTTGGCGGCAGCGGTTTCTCCAGCAGGTCGGTTCGTCCTAACTCGGTCAGCCGCTTTATAATCTTGTCCCAGGCGCATTCGCGGTTTTGCGGGTCAACCTCGCACATGCCGTTTTGCGAGCCGCCGCAGGGACCGTTGAGCAGTTGTTTTGCGCAGCCTGTTATCGGGCAGATGCCGCCTGTTAGGTGCAGCACACAATCCCCGCATTCGCCGCAACGCTCGCTCGCAGGATACAACCCCTGAAGTCCGCCCATACTGACGGTGTTCAGAAGCGGCACGACAAGGCAGTCCACCAGTTTTGCGGTAGCCTGCACACCAACTCCGCAGGCGGAGACACAAAGCGCGTTGATGCCGCGCAGTTTCTCCGCGTGACGCTGAAGGCGCGTGCCTGTCAGTATCTTGTTGCAGAGAAAGTCAACAACTAATGTGCCGCTTACCTCAATGCCTTTTTCGGTCAGCGCGCGCGTCCAGTCTTCTATGTCGGCTTGGGTGCCGGTCTCTGCGCCGACAGGGCACCCTCCGCAGGCAATAATAAAGACGCGCTTTGCGCCTGACAGCGCCTCAAGCACCTCCTCTTGCGGCTTTTTCTCGGTTTTTATCATCGCAGACCCTCCGAATCTCTTGTTCTACAAGGTTTATTAAGTCGGGCAGTTTTTCAGCGATGGTGTCGGACAGACGCATACGCGGTTCAACAACCGCAGGTTGCACCCCCACAACGACCAGTTTTTCTGGGTCAAAACCGCTTAACTCCGCCAGTGCAAGGCACTCCTTCAGGGACAACTGATGGAGTGAGATGCGGTTTGATGGGACGGCGGAGTTGCGGATGGTATCGGCGCTGAAGCGGAAAAGCGTCCCGGCGGGTTGTTGCGCATCAATTGCGTCAACGAGGACGACCAATTCAGCGTCTTTGGCGTCAAGCAGCGCATCCAATGAGTCGCAACCCGCATCCACCAACTCCACCCATTCGGGTAGGCGTTCTTTGAGACGCTCAAGCACTGCCTGTCCCACACCATCGTCCCCCATCAGGGGATTGCCTACGCCGACGACCACAACACGCTTCATTAGCAGACCCTTACAACCGCTTTGGTGTGTCCGCGAAGGTCAAGTGTATGGACAGCGCAGGCAAGGCAGGGGTCAAAGGAACGCACTATGCGCACAATCTCGTATGGGTTTTCGGGGTCGCGCACTTTTGTGCCCAAGATAGCCTGCTCAATAGGACCTGGCTGTTCTTTGGAGTCGGCGGGACAGGCGTTCCATGTGGTGGGGACGACGAGTTGATAATGGTCGGTTTTTCCGTTCTTGATACGGTGCCAGTGGAGCAGGGCGCCACGGGGGGCTTCGGTGATGCCGTAACCTTCGCCTTCTTCTGGCACCTCAACGGAGATGGCACCATCTGCTCCTATTTCAAGTTGTAGGAGCCAGTCCACCATAGCGTCGGCGACGAGTTTGGTTTCAAGCGCGCGGGCAAGATGGCGCCCCACGACACTCGGCAGGTCCGCCGCCGATACCCCAAGCCTCTGCAAATACTTGTCAAGCAGCGACTTCACAATCATATCTTCTGCGGCATAAGCCACCATCAGACGCGCAAGCGGTCCCACCTCGTGCGGTTTGCCGTTGTAGCGTGGCGCTTTCAACCAAGAATAGCCACCTTCTTTGTCAGGGTTGGGGTTTGTTTCTCCTTGGGATGGATGGCGCACCTCGCCGTCAAACCACGAATGCGCCACATCTTCTGTTATCTTGCCCACATCAAGGGCGGCGTAGTGGAGTTCGCGGTTTGTGCTGCCGCCAGGCAAAAACCGTTTGCGCTCCTCGTGTTTCGCCACGCCGTCCTCAAGGTCAAAGACGCCGTAGGCGAGGTAGTTGCCGCAGCCGCGTCCTATCAGTTGATAGTCGGGGTATGCTTCCGCCACGGCGAGGACATCTGGGATGTAGGTGTTGTCAATGAATTTGCGGCACTGGTTGAGATGCGACAGGAAAGCGGCGATTTTGTCCTCTGTTGGGCGCCAAGCAACTCCCCCTGGCACGATGCCTGCGCAATGCGGCATCTTACCTGCAATCATAGCGAGCATTTCGTGGGAGACGCGGCGGATGCGCAGCGCCTCAACATAATGCGCCGCCAAAGCACAGTTCGTCTCCTTGTCAAAACGATAATCGCCCTCGTATCGCGGGACAAATGGCTCAAGTGAGCCGCGCTGCGCAAAGTCACGCAGGGTTTGCAGGACGGTGTCTGTGCCGTCGTAGTCGGCAACGGCGGTTATGTCCACATAGTCCAGCGCCGCTAGGTGGTAGAAGTGGAGGATGTGGCTTTGTATGAAATTTGCGCCCAGAATTATGTTGCGCAGGAGACGACCGTTTTTGGGCACTTTGTCGGCAATGCCAAAAGCGGAATCCAGAGCGAGTGTTGCGGTTACACCATGAGACATTGGGCAGACGCCGCAGACGCGCTGGGTTATCTGCTGTGCGTCGCGTGGGTCGCGTCCACGCAGGATTATCTCAAAGCCGCGAAAAAGGGTGCCTCCGCAACGCGCCTCCACAACCTCGCCATCCTCAACCACCGCGTCAACACGAAGATGCCCTTCTATCCGCGTTATGGGGTCTATTGCCACACGCGCCATCGCTAATCCTCCTCCTTTGTTTTCACAGCATACTCCGTGTAACGGTCTTCTGTTATCTTCTCATAAAATGGTGCGTTATCAGGGAACTCTGGCTCAACGCATCCGATGCAGGGGGCGTTTGAGCCGACGCACCAGTTGACGCCGCCGTTCCACAGTCTTATCGGGCAGTCAGCATATGTCTGCGGACCTTTGCATCCCAACTCAAGGAGGCAGAATTCATCACCGAAGGTTTTTGCGAAGCGTCCTGTGTCAAAGTAAGCGCGGCGGGGGCAGTTGTCGTGTATCAGTTTGCCGAAGAATCGTTTGGGGCGGTTCAAATCGTCCAACTCCACCTTATCAAGTCCAAGCAGGAGAACTGCCGCTATTGTGCCGCTCAGCCAGTCGGGATGCGCAGGACATCCGGGTATGTTCACGACGACCTTGTCAACGCCGTGCTCTTTGAGGACCTGCGCGACACCGCGAGCGCCTGTCGGATTCGGCTTGCCTGATGGGATGCCACCAAAAGCCGCACATGTCCCGTATGCCACAACACACAACGAACGCTTGGCAAAATCAACCACCGCTTCTTCCATCTCCAACTCGCGACCGTCCTCCTCGCCTATCATTCCAAAGCGCCCTTTCGGAATTGCACCTTCAACAACCAGAATGTAGTTGCCGTCAAACTTCTCCTGTGTTGCTCGGATGGCTTTTATGACCGCCTCGCCGCTTCCAGCCATTATCGTTGGATGGAAACGCAGGTTTATGTGGTGCCCCGGCAACACCTGCTCAATAAGAACGGCGACGGGGTCAGGCGCCACGCCGTTTAGGAACGATACCGAACAGCCGCTGCAGCCAGCCCCCTGAAACCACACCACAGGATGCTCTTTTACATCACTCATCACCAGTCCCCTTAAAGACGATGCCTCGCCATTGCAATTGTATCGTCTCAGGAACTGTTGGTAAAGGAAATAGGCGGATTATAACGGCGGTTGGCGAACGAGGTAAGGGCGCGGATGTTTGTTATCCGCGCCCCTTAAATCTCTTTACACTTTGCTCTTATGGGTTGTGCCAGAAAACAGCCGCGTCGTCATCCCCATATGGCGAGCCGGTGGGGTTGATTTGGCTTGGGTCAACCGCCACGAGCGGCGGCGCCGTGTCTATCGTGACACTAGCGCCGTAGATGTTCCCTTTAAGGGAAGATACACTGGCGTTGGGAGTCTGTTCTGTGATGCTCGTCGTTGCAATGTTGTCATCAAGGAAATATGAGGTTGAGACAAGTTTGTAATAGCGGTTGTCGGGGTCATGATAGCAGAGGCTACCATAAGATGCCGGGGCTTTTTCCCCGATTGACTGCTGTCTTGTAAAGTTGCCGTTTAAGGGGTCAAACTGAGCGAAGATACATCTGCCGGGTGAGGAGTTGAATGTGGCGAGCCAGCCGCATTCATCAGCACCAAGAAGGCGTGAAGGCGTTCCGTCACCCCAGAGCCTTGCCCAGCCGAAGTTCCAGTTGCCTGTGCCGGAGTCATATGTCACGCCGACACCGCCAACGAAACTGCCCACTCCCCAGATGCTTTCGTCGGTTATGGCGCAGCAGTTTCCGGATGTATCTGCGCGAACGGCAGCAACCCAGTCAGCCTGAACGGGAAGGCCCCCTAAGTTCTGAGCAACATAGCACGCCGAACTGAATGTTGGGACCGCAGACATACCCGTCAGGCGGACGAAGAGCATATGTCGCGCGCCGGCTCCGTCAATTCTTATTCTCCCCGCAAGGTAGGCGGTGTCAGTGTCGGGGAAAGTGATAGTCATTGCGCGTTCATCCTCATCAAAATTGCCGTCATCATCAAGTTCTATTCCCCAAGAGTTCACAAGTGACCCATCAGCAAGGTTTAGTTTTGCAAGGAAGATGTTCTCGTCGTCAGTGGTGGTGGAGCCGACGACAAACAGCGCATC
>CAZPBO010000020.1:20685-28972 GCA_964584815.1 uncultured Planctomycetota bacterium | reverse complement strand
GAACCTGCGCGCACATCAACCGTGAAGTCGCTCGGGACGGCGGGCTTTACATTGTATGTGTAAGTCTGGTAAGCAAACTGCTGCGGCTCAAGCGAATCGCGTGCTTCTATTACGGCGGTGTATTGACCAGCCGCGACGGGTGTTCCGCCGTATGTGCCGTCTATGTTGAGGTAGGTTCCAGGCGGCAGTGCGCCCGAGACCACCCTGAACTCAACGGGTGCCCATCCACCTGAATACGGCACACTGCCTGAAACCGCTATCCTTTCAGTCCAGGTGTATGTTTGAGCGGTGAGAGTTAACGCGTCGGCGAGGTTGAGTGTCAGGTTTTTGCTGTCTGTCCACGCGGCGTTGTAGTTGTCGGTGACCGTGACTGTTATGGTGTAGGTGCCTGCGGTGTCGTTTGGTGTGCCGCTTATTAAGCCGCTTGAGGGGTTTATTGAGACCCCTGAAGGCTCACCTGATATGGCAAATGTGTAACCGCCAGAACCGCCTGACACATCAATATTGGTGCTGTAGTTCTGGTTGTTTACGGCTCCCGGGAGGCTGGTTGTCGTTATCTGAAGGCGCTCGTAAACCGTGATTGTAAAGGTGGCTTGAGCGGTGAAGGGGTAGGGCGATTCATCGGTGACGGAGACGGTGAAGGTGTAGTCGCCGGCGGCTGAGGGTTTGCCGCTTATCGTGCCATCATCCGCCAGAGCCAGCCCCGGCGGAAACGCACCGCCAGTGACCTGCCAGTGGTATGTGCCATAACCACCTGTTGCCTGAAGACTGAAACTATAGTTTGCACCTACCATACCATAGCCGCTTCCGTCAAAATCACCCTGACTGGTTGCAACAGTCAACTGCTCCACAAATACAGCGGTTACGGATGTGGGCGAATTCACCGTTATTTCTAATGGTGAGTCATTACCCAGAACATTACCGCTGCCGTCCTCCCAGTGGCTGAAAACATAACCTGTGCCGGGATTAGGCGTCAACTGAAGCACACTGCCCTCAAGATAAAAACTTGTATGCGTGGAGTTCTCCTGACCTGAAACGACTGTGATGCCAACTGTTCCAGAACCTGTTGTGTTCACCGTGACCTGATGCCATATCTGCCACAACCAGGTCAGAGTTGAATCCTCTGTTAGGGTGAAGGAAACTTGGTTGCTGGTGCCGGATGCGGGCACAGAGCCTGTTCCCTGCCAGCCAGAGCAGGTGTAGATGGTGTTGCCCGCATCTATTTCGGATTCAACAGAGGCGTTTACTTGCGGCGGATGGTCGCTGTCATAACGGTAGGTGTGGGTTCCGACAGCAGGAATAGGGTTTCCGTAGTCGCTTGTGACCGTCAGAGTGACCGTGTAATTGACCTTGTGCGCACCGCAGGAGGAGAGGAGCAACGGCACCACAATAAGAGCCAGAATCAACCACCGCATAAGAAACCTCCCAATAAGGTGTAAGGGTAAGCAGGATAATAGACGCATTTTGTGGTTGCAAGCATAACAATATTTAAGGGTTGCAGGTGCGGCAGGGTGGTGCGCCTGTGTCCAATGCCTCATCACGCGATTTGTAGATTTTGTGGTTCGGCAAATGTTTGAGACGGGGGCAGTTTGGGCGGTGTGTGGTTCGGGAAGGTCCTTTTCCTGCGACGACATAGTAGGGTTCGGGTTTTGGTGGATGGCGCCAGAGTCCGCGGCGTTTTGCCCTTGCCTCGCGTTGTGCGGCAAGCAACCGTTCCTTGTATTTGGTATTCTGTTCAACAAGGTAGAGATATCCTAACCCCCGCTTCAGCACCTCTTCGTTGAACAGTTTTCCGCTCTCCATCCAGACCCATCCGAGGAGGCGACCGTATTTATCTCGCGGTTGCTCTGCAGGTTCAATGCGGACGAGGCGTCCCAGCAGCGTTCTGCGTGCGAAATCGGTAGCGCGACGACTGAATGGTCTCCCCTTCTCGGGTGTGTCAACGCCCACAACACGCACCTCCTCCCCACAATCTATCGTAAATGTGTCGCCATCACGAACTCCAATCACCCGATAGAGTTTGCTTGGGTCAAATGGCTCCTTGGCTGTCCGTTTGTGCAGTGTGTGACGCAGCACAATTCCCAACGCGCAAAGAAGCACAACCAGCGGCACACCCCATCTACGCATCCGACTCACCCCTTAAGAAGCGTCTGATGTGTTCCCAGCGCTGCGCGATTTTTGCCTCCCTTCCCTGCTCGCTCGGACGGTAGAAACGCATATCTTTCAGTTTGTTCGGTAGATAGGTCTGCCTGACAATATGGTCTGGGAAGGAATGCGGATATTTGTAGCCTTTTGCGTATCCGAGTTGGCGCATAAGGGGTGTGGGGTCGTTGCGGATGTGCAAGGGGACGGGCAGTTGTCCGAATTTGTGGACGGCATTAGCGGCAGAGGAGTAGGCGGTGTAAGCGGAGTTGGATTTGGGCGCTGTGGCAAGGTATATGACCGCCTCCGCCAGGATGCAGTTGGCTTCCGGCATACCTATGAAGTGTGTTGCCTGATATGCGGCAGTGGCGAGCACGAGTGCGAATGGGTCGGCGAGCCCGATGTCTTCAGCGGCGGCGCGGACAAGGCGTCTTGCCACAAAGAGTGGGTCTTCACCCGCTTCAAGCAGCCGCGCCAGCCAGTATAGCGCCGCGTCCACATCCGAACCCCGCAGCGCCTTGTGCAGCGCGCTTATCAGGTCGTAATGGTAGTCCCCGCTTTTGTCGTGCAGCAGAGTCGGTCTTTGCGCCACATCCTTAAGGATGGCAACGGTGATTCTGTTGTTGTCGGTTGCATCGGCTGCCATCTCAAGGAGGTTGAGCGCGCGGCGGGCATCGCCATCCGCATACCTCACAAGAAAAGACAACGCCTCCTCATCCAAAAAGCAGCGTCCGCTCAGTCCGCGCTCCTCAACAAGCGCTTTCTCTATCAGCGTCCTTATATGTTCCTCTTCCAGCGGGTGGAGCAGGAAGACTTTGCAGCGGGAAAGGAGCGGAGGAATCACCTCAAAGGAGGGGTTTTCTGTTGTGGCGCCGATGAGGGTGAGTGTGCCGTCCTCAAGATGCGGCAGAAGGGCATCCTGTTGTGCTTTGTTGAAGCGGTGGATTTCGTCAATGAAGAGAATGGTTCTGCCTTTTGGTCGCCGTTTGGCGGTGGCGACAACACGACGAACATCAGCCACTCCTGATGTGACCGCAGAGAGCGCCTCAAAGACGCGTCCTGTCTTTTTGGCTATAAGGCGGGCGAGCGTCGTCTTGCCGCATCCAGGTGGTCCCCAGAAGATGATGTTGGGAAGGCGGTCCTGTTCAATGAGCCGCCGCAGAGGCGCATCCTCCCCTACCAACTCCTCCTGTCCCAAAAATTCTGAGAAGTCAGAAGGACGCATGCGCTCCGCAAGCGGCACCTTCCCCTTCTGATGTCTGTCTTGTTCAGAGGAAGGGTCAAAAAGGTTGCCCGCACTCACGGCTCTATCACCACATCCTTTTTCTCTTGCTTTGGTTCTGCTTCTTCTTGTTGTTGTGGTGGTGGGCGCTCCCAGGGCGGTTTCTCCTGCCTTTGCTTTTTGTGCTCCGCCGTGTCGGATGGTTTTTCGCGCTCTCTTTTCTCTTTCTCTTTCAACGCTTTGAGGAAGTTTTGCACCGCCTTATGCCAGAGGCTTATGGCGGTTGGGTTGGGGTAGTTGGGGTTGTAGGTGACATATGTTTTTGTGATGCGCGTAAGCGCAGAATGTGCGGCAACACGCACGGCAAGAACAGGGTCGGCAAGAAGCGGCAGCAGTGGTTTAGCCGCTTCGGGGCGACCAAACTCTCCCAGCAGCGAGGCGGCATTCATTCTGCGCCAGAAGTTGCCGTCCGAAAGCGCATTTATAAGGACCGGTGTTGCCCGCGGTCCGAACTGGCTTAACGCCAACCGAGCCCTGCGCCTTAAAGCCACCCGACGGTTACCGATAAGGTCCACAAGCCGCCTAAGATAGCGCAACTCATCCTGTGTCAGCGGCTTCTCCTTCCGTTCTTTGCTGCCTTCAGGTTTTTTCTCCTCCTTTTGAGGTTTCTTTTTCTTAAAGGGCGATGGCGGCTGTTTTTGCTCTTTTGTTTCTTCCTTGGGCGGCGGTTCTTCCTCAATTTTGTAAGGCTTTTCTATGATTTTCTTCACCCTTTCCCGCGGAATAACCAACTCTCCGCCTTTGACCTGCACAACAATCACCTCGTCTGTGACCTTAGTCACTTTGCCTTCAACGGAGTTGCCGTTTACGAAAACGATGATATCAAAAAGCAGCAGCATAGTCAGCATACCTTGCTTCCTAACACAACCTCATAATATTATATCATAATGGGTGTGGATGTGGTGTAATTTGTTGAAGGGGGGTTTTTTTGGTGGTAGGATTTTGCGCGTTTTGGAGGGGTGGATGTGGGCGAGGATTGGAAGGAGCGTGCCAGACGCGAGGCGGAGGAGTTGGACCGCAGGATTGAAGAGGAGCGGGTGCAGCAGCAGTTCTCCTTTGCCGGTAAACCGACATTTCTGGGGTTTGTGCAGACGATGGCTGCCAACGCCCTCATCGCGCTGGGTGAGGTTCCCAATCCTTTGACGGGAAAGCAGGAGGTGAATCTGCCACAGGCGAAGTACGCGATAGACCTTCTTGAGATGATGAAGGAGAAGACGCGTGGTAATCTGACGGATGACGAACGGGCGGAGTTGGAGCGCGTTTTGACGGAATTGCGTCTGAAGTTTGTTTCGGTCTACAACCGTTTGAAGGAGGAGGGGAGATGATAATAGCGGACATAACGGTGGTTCCTGTGGGGACGGGGAGTGCGAGTTTGAGTGCGTATGTGGCGGAGATACAGAGGCGTTTGAGGCAGGCGGGGTTTGAGCCGGTTTTGCACGCGATGGGGACGATAGTGGAGGATGCGCGAATGGAGCGTGTTCTGGAGGCGGTGAGGGTGGCGCACGAGGCGGCGTTTGAGGCGGGGGCTGCGAGGGTTGTGACGGCGGTCAAGATTGATGAGCGGCGTGACAAGGAAGGTTCTGTTCAGCAGAAATTGCGTTCCGTTCAGGAGAAACTGCAGTGAGTGAGGTGGCGTGGGTTTATGTTGAGGACCTGCCGCGCTATCAAGGAGAGGAAGTTGAGGTTCGCGGCTGGCTCTACAACCGTCGTCGCAAGGGCAAGGTTTTGTTCCTCCTTGTGCGCGATGGCACAGGTATAGTCCAATGCGTTACCACTATGCCCGAAATCGGTGAAGAGACTTTCGTGGCGCTTGACCACCTGCCACTTGAGTCCTCACTCATCGTGCGTGGAAAGGTGCGTGCCGACAAGCGCGCTCCAGGAGGGCAGGAGATTACGATTTCCTCTGTGAGGATTGTCAGTGTCGCCGAAGAATACCCAATCGGCAAAAAGGAGCACGGCGTTGACTTCCTCCTCAATCTCCGACATCTTTGGATTCGCAGCCGAAAGCAGTGGGCGATTCTGCGCATAAGAAGCCGCCTGATCCGCGCCATATACGACTTCTTCTTCTCGCGTGGATTTGTCCTCTTTGATGCGCCAATACTCACCCCCACCGCCTGCGAAGGCACCACCACCCTCTTTGAGGTGGACTATTTTGACAGAAAGGCATATCTGACACAAAGCGGGCAGTTGTATGGGGAGGCGGGAGCACTGGCTTTCGGCAAAATATTTGTTTTTGGTCCCACATTCAGGGCGGAGAAATCCAAAACCCGCCGTCACCTGACCGAATTCTGGATGGTGGAGCCAGAGGTCGCTTATGCCACACTTGATGATATGATGACCCTGGCGGAGGAGTTCGTCAGCGAGATAGTGGAGGCGGTGGTGCAGGACTGTGGGCGGGAACTTGAGGTGCTTGAGCGCGATACGGAAAAACTCCAAGCCATAAAACCGCCGTTCCCGCGCATCACCTACAGCGAGGCGGTTCAGATTCTTGTTGGGGAGGGGCAGCGGTTTGAGTGGGGAGACGATTTCGGGGCGCCAGAGGAGACCACCATATCAACTCACTTTGAAAAACCCGTTATCGTTCATCGCTTTCCCAAAAAGATTAAGGCGTTTTATATGGAAGAAGACCCTCAAGACCCGCAACTTGTTTTGGGGTTTGATGTTCTTGCACCTGAAGGGTATGGCGAGATAATAGGTGGTGGTCAGCGATGCGGGGACATCGCCAAGTTGCGTAAGCGGATAGAAGAGATGGGCTTAAGTGAAAAGGTCTTTGGGTGGTATCTTGACCTGCGGCGTTACGGCGGCGTGCCGCACGCGGGTTTTGGTCTGGGGGTTGAGAGGACGGTGGCGTGGATATGCGGGATACACCATATAAGGGAGGCGATACCGTTTCCGCGCACGATATATCGGCTTGAGCCGTGAGGTGTTGTGTGATGAGGGTCTGCGCACGGTGCGGTGGCAAGAACGAGGAGGGGATTCAGGCGGGCTTTGTGTGGTTTTGCAAGGAGTGTTGTCGGCGCGGATTTGTGTGTGAGCGCTGCGGACGCCCTGTGACGGTAGAGGATTTGAAAAGCGGCGTGGCACTCGCCACAGAAGACGGCAAGGTCTACTGCCCTCGCTGTATGGAGTTGGTTCTGCCGCTTTTCAAGGCGCTTGAGGACAGCCGCGCCGCCGCACCAGAAGTCAATCCCGCATCCTCGCAAATGGACGCCCCTCCTGTGGAGCCCGCCTCCGAAGACCTCCCCGCACCCGTCGTTCTTCCCGTCACAGAACAGACACGCTTTTCGCTACGCCGTCCCCAATATCTGCTCCCCGTTATTGCCGCTGTTGCCCTTGTCATAACCGTTATCATCATCGTCACACGCTCCTCACCAACCCCCACAAAACCCCCTCAGCCGCCCCGTCCAGACCAAGCCACCCTCAAAAAGCGTAGACTCCTTGCCGAACTGCAGAAAAAGATTAACCGGATACTGACACACTGCAAAGATGGGCTTGATTTTGAACTCGCCCGCATCAGTCTGGACGAACTGCGCAGTAAGGTGCTTGCAGGCAAATATCCTGTTGAAGGACTCGCCGACATCAACAACGCCGCACGCAAGATACGCCTTTTGGAGGAAGGCGTCGCGAAGAAAGAGTACGAGCGCGTCTTGGCGGAGATAAAAAGGCTTGAAAAACAGGAGGAGTGGGAGGAAGCCGCCGACGCGGTGGACCTTTTCCCTTCATACCTGCGCGAGGCGGGTTCCTACTGGCGGCTCCTTGAAAGGCGGCGAGAACGATTTCTCCATCTTGCCGAAGCAAAGCGCACATTCCTTGACACAAAACGGCGCGTGGAAGAAGAACTCCACTCCCCTACGGCTGACGGTGTCGCCGCCTTGCTCGGAGAGTTGAAAAAAACCGCATCTCAACTCGCCAACACTCCATATCACCAGAAAGTAGAACGACTCATCAGCCGCCTTCAGGAAGCGCAGAGGAAACTCAAAGAAGCCCGTTCCAATCAAGCACAAAAGCAACGCCTCCAGAATCTTCTGGCAACAACGCCTGTTGTCCTGTTTGACGCCAATCGCCCAAACCAGACCACTTTGCTTGTCAGAAAATTCACCGCTTGTGAATTCCCCTTCGTCGTCAACCTGAGTGGACGCGACCACTCCTTCGTGCGGTTCCTCAAAGAAGACCGCTCTCGGGTGGAGTTTGAGTTTGAGACGGTGAAAAGCGCCTACGGGGCGGTGGTCTGCCATTTCCTTATTCCTGGTGTTGTGGGTGATAAAGCGAGCATTGAGGTTAGTCTGAACGGTGTGTCGCGCCTTTTCGTCCTTCAGAAATCCACAAAGGCGACCGAAATCGCCACCCTTGATATGCAAGTTCCTAAAGGCAGAAACACCATAAAAGTTGTCTACAAGGGCGGTGTTGTTCGTCCGTGGCTTTTTCGCGTTGCCGTTCACATTGACTACGACGACAAGAGCCGAAACGAGCAGAACAAATTGCTGGTAAAACGGGCGGCGGCGATAAGGACTGCGAGCAGACGGGCTTATGAAGCGCTGAAGAAGGAGTGGGATGCGGGCATGCGCAAATGGGCACAGAAGTTTAAGATAAAACCCCTTCCCCCTCTCAAAGTAGGCAGAAAAACCTCTCTGCTTGATGCGCGTTTCTGGGCGGCGCACCCCGATACAGGCACAAAGCAGAAAAAAGGCGGTCTGCTGCTGCTTAAAGTGCCTCAAAACGCTGAGTGCCTCTTCTTCCCTATCTTTGAAAACTATCTTCGCTGGAGTGACTATGAACTTGTGTTGGAGTTCAAAGCAAAAGGGAAATTCGCGCTGTTTACCCACACGCGCTACAACCCCTTCACTGACGATTTTGACGCGGGAT
>CAZPBO010000020.1:0-20585 GCA_964584815.1 uncultured Planctomycetota bacterium | reverse complement strand
AAAATGAAGCGCTGTCCGCGTTGTAATCGTCCGATGCCGCGTGATTTCTGTCAGTTCTGCGGTTACAGGGAAGGAAAAGAAGGAGACTGGCAGGTGCCAGACCTTGAGTTGGGGGACAAACAAGGACGCTATGCGGGGATGTTTGAGCAGGCACAGCGCACTCACCGCTGCGCCGTCTGTGGTATTCCTATAACCCCTGATATGCTCAAAAGCGGTGAGGCGAAACTGGAGCACGGACGCTACTACTGCAAGGTGCACGCTGGGCAACGGGAGCGCGCCCTCCATAGCATCTTATCTCCCGCTTACTCCCAACGCCGCTGGGCTTCATCCTTCAATACGCGCACTGTCGGCACCGTGCTCGCCGTCATCGTCATAGTCATTTTCGGCTTCGTCTTAAGAGCCTCCCGCAGCAACCTCTTCTCCTCCCTTGCTTCAAGTGGGGCAGCAATCCGGCAGCCGATTGTTTCTCTTCAGGCGATTCGCTTTGACGGAATTCGCGAAATCGGCGCGGGTCTCTGCAAAGCGATTGTGAAGGGGATTGTGAGAGCAGAGGGGGCTTCTGTAAGAAAAGTTGTTATTACTGCCCGCATCGCTTTTGATGGAGAAGAATTCACGGGAATGACCGTCGTTTCGGAAGGGGTAAGAGCAGGGCAGTCGGTTCCGTGGGAGGTTTCCATATTTCTCACCCGTGAGCAGGCAGAGAAGTTGAAGGAGTCCGAACCTGATGTGTCTGCGGATGTGAATTTTATTGAGTAAGGCTTAAGGGGTAACTGCGATGGTGCTCGGTTTCATAAAAAGGGCTTTCAACAGGATAAGCAAGGGGTTGCGCAAGACGAGGGCGCTCTTTTCCTCAATCCTTGGTCGCCGGCTGAGCGAGGAGACGCTTAGCGCGTTGGAAGAGGCGTTGATAAGCGCCGACTGCGGTGTTGATTTGAGTCTCCGCCTTGTGGAGGAGGTGCGCGACGCCTACCACAAAGGCGATGTTGCCGACACCCAGCAGGTTTTCGCATATCTGCGTCGGCGGCTGCTTGAAATACTGGGGGAGCCGGCACCGCTTGCACGCGCCACCTCCCCGCCGACCCTCTACCTCTTCGCAGGGGTCAACGGAACGGGCAAAACCACATCCATCGCAAAACTGGCGTATCAGTTTGCATCAGAAGGCGAAGGGGTTGTGATAGCAGCCTGCGACACATTCCGCGCCGCCGCCATTGACCAACTCAAAAAATGGGCAGACCGTATAAACTCCGAATCTCCAAAAGGGCGCCTCGTTCATCTGGTTGCGCATCAGATGGGCGCTGACCCCGCCGCCGTCGCTTACGACGCTATAAACGCAGCCATCGCACGCTCCGCAAAACACATCATCGTTGACACCGCAGGCAGACTACACACCAAAACGCCTCTTATGGAAGAATTGCGTAAGATTGTCAGAGTCGTCTCTCAAAAACTCCCCGGTTCCCCCCACGAAGCGCTCCTCGTTATGGACGCAACTGTCGGGCAGAACGGCATCGCACAGGCAAAGAAATTCAAAGAAGCCATTGACATAACGGGCATATTCCTTGCCAAACTTGACGGCACCGCAAAAGGCGGAGTCGTCATCGCCATAAGAGAGGAGTTGGGGATTCCCGTCAAACTTGTGGGAGTTGGGGAAGGGCTTGAGGACATCGCCGCATTCAATCCGCGGCAATTTGTGGACGCGCTTCTTGGCGGCGATGAGGAGGGGAGGTGATGGACCCTCTGCTTGCGTTTGATGTGAAAGCAGCAAAAAAGCGCTGCGTTGAGTTCATCCGACGCTGTCTTGCCGATGCAGGGCTTGAGAAGGTGGTTTTGGGGCTTTCTGGTGGTGTGGATTCTGCGGTTGTGGCTGCCCTTTGTGCTGAAGCCGCGGGACGCGACAACACCCTCGCCCTCCTTATGCCGTATAAGACATCCAGCCCTTCCGCGATAGAGGACGCCGAAGAGTTAGCGCGTCTTTTGGGTATTAAGACCGAGACGCTTGAGATAACGCCTGTGGTGGATGCGTTTGTCGCTTTGCGTTCAGATGCGGACAGAGTGCGACGCGGCAATTTCGCAGCACGCACCCGCATGGCGCTCTTATTTGACACCGCAAAACGCTCAAACGCCCTTGTCGCCGGCACAGGTAACAAAACCGAATACCTTCTTGGATATTTCACCTTGTTTGGCGACGGTGCTTTTTCGTTTGCGCCGATTGTCTGGCTTTACAAGACGCAGGTTTGGGAGTTGGCGCGTTATGTTGGTATTCCACAAAGAATAGTGGAGAAAAAACCGTCAGCAGATTTGTGGCCGGGACAGACAGATGAGGGGGAATTGGGGATAACATACAAAGAAGCCGACGCAATCCTTGTGCGTCTTGTGGACAGGCGGATGAGCATTGAAGATGTTGTGGCGGCAGGATTCGCCCGCGATAAGGTGGAGCATATTGCAAACCTTATGCGGCAAACAGAATTCAAGCGTCGCGGTCCACGGTTGTTGGGAATGGGGGATGAATAAGGGTAGGGTGCTGGCGTTGGATGTGGGCAAGAGGCGTGTGGGGGTGGCGATATCGGATGAGCATCAGGTGGCGGTGAGTCCTTTTTGCGTTCTGTCGTATCGTGGTGTGGCAGCGCTTGCGCGGCGTATAAAGCGGATTGTTGAGGAGCAGGATGTGGTGGCGGTGGTGGTGGGTGTGCCGCGCCGCACAGACGGCAAAACGGCAGATATGGAAATCTTTGCCCGCCGCATCATTGAGGCGCTCCGTAAAGCGCTTCCCTGCCCCGTTGAAGAATTTGTGGAATTCTACACAACAGTAATGGCGCAGCGGCTTCTGGGAAAACGCTCGCAAAAAGGAGATGCTGATATGAAAGCCGCCCAGATAATACTGGCAGACTATCTGCGCCATCTCCAAATCAGACCCGACCAAGAAGAATGACAGTCCCGAACACTCACTTTTTGGACTTGTGGCGCATCCGCTTACGCCTCTTCTTCAACTTGTGTTTCTTTATCTTTTTGCGACGCCACTTCAGAACACTGCCCAAACTCACCTCCCTACATCGTTTTGGAAAAGGCTAACGCTTCTTTTGCTTTTGCTCAAGTAAAAATGCAGTTCTTTTGGTCTTCTTGAAGGGGACGGGTTGTTCGGCGATAATGGTGGCGCAGATAAGGGGCACTTTTTGCGCGGAAGGTTTAAGGGTTTTTTCCGTAAGTTGCTGCAGTTGGATGACACACCTGAGCGCATAGCGCGAGGGGTGGCGCTGGGCACTCTTATCGGGATGACTCCCACTGTGGGAATTCAGATGACACTTGCGGTGATATTTGCGGCTATTTGCCGAGCCAACCGACTGGCTGCGGTGGCACTTGTTTGGCTCTCAAATCCTGTCACAATCGTTCCGATATACTGGTTTGACTACTGGTTTGGCGGGCTGATTCTAAAACCTTTTCTCAACATAAAACCGCTCACATGGGCTGATATAGAGAAGGCGCTTTCGGTGAAGTCGTCAGGTTTTTTCGGCACCCTGTGGGGCTTCGTAAAAGGGTTGGGGCAGATAACAGCGCAGGCTTACCCTGTTATGTTCTTCGGAGGGTTTGTGTCTGGGGTATTGCTTGGCGTTTTCGCTTATATCTTTACGCTGCGGGCTGTCAGACGCTACAGGGAAAGGAAGGAGAAGAAGTGTGAGCAAGGGAGCGAGGCTCCGACTGGAGAAGGTGCGGAAGTGTTACCACCTGGGGCAGAAGGAGGTGGTGGCAGTTGATGGTGTTGACCTTCTGATTGACCGTGGGGAGTTTGTGGCGATAGTTGGACCGAGCGGTTCGGGCAAGTCAACGCTTCTCCACCTTATGGGAGGGCTTGACCGACCCGATGAGGGGACAGTTTTTGTGGATGAGGACAATATTTCGGCGATGAGCAATGAGAAGTTGGCGGATTTCCGCAACCGTGTTGTGGGTTTTGTGTTTCAGGACTTTTATCTGCAGCCATATTTGAGCGCGGTGGAGAATGTGGAATTGCCGCTGAAGATAAGAGGTGTGCCGCGCAGCGAGAGGCGTGCTCTTGCGTTGGAAGCGCTGGAAGCGGTGGCGATGGCGGAACGCGCAAAGCACATCCCCAGCCAGTTGAGCGGCGGGGAACGCCAGCGCGTTGCCATCGCCAGAGCACTCATCACAAAACCGCGTGTTCTCCTCGCTGACGAGCCAACTGGAAATCTTGATTCAAAAACAGGTGCGCAGATTCTTGAAATCATTGAGCGCATAAACACAGAAGGTGTTACGGTGGTGGTGGTGACACACGATGCAGCGGTTGCCGCCCGCACCAAGCGCCGCCTCTACATCGTTGACGGCAGAGTCGCAAAGGAGGAGCGATGAGACTTACAGATATGTTCAGAGACACATTGAGTTATGTCCGGCAGCGCCCTGTGAGGGTGCTGCTGAATCTGGTAGGCATCGGCGCAGGGGCTATGGCTATAACACTTGTTCTGGCATTGGGCGGCGGCTTGCGTTCCTTTATTCGGCATCAGGTTGAGACAATCGCCGACAAAACCGTCGTTCAGGTCTTTCCCGTTCCAGAACCCCCACTTATGTTTGCCGCCTCCACCATCATCGGACGCCTCGGAAAACCACCTCAAAAAATAAACCCAAAACACAGAATGAATCCTGGCTCCTTCAACCTGCGGTTCTTTACCGAAGCGGAAGTAGAACAGTTGGCGTCCCTTCCGTATGTCCGCCGAGTCATTCCAGGAATGCTTGTCTTTGCAGAGTCAATTCGTCTTGTTGGTAGCAAAGACGAGTATGAGGTCATATCAGTTCCTGAAGGAGAAGGCTTCAAGATGGACATAGGCTGGGGCAGGGGATTTGGAGGTGGAGAGGCTAATGAGGTGGTTTTGGCTTCAGGATATGCCAACGCCTGGCATATGAAACCGGCGGACCTTGTGGGGAGGGAGGTGGTTCTTAAAGTTCGGCGTATCCCACTTGTGCGGCAAACCTTTTGGGAAAGGCTGCGTCAACGCCTTCTGGGGAGGGGAGCGGATGTGCGGGAGTTTCGGGCAAAGGTTGTCGGGGTGACAAAACCGAGCCTTCTCTCAATGGCTTGCTTTGTCTGTCTGCCGCTTGCTTTGAAGATGACCCGTCATCTTCTCGGCGACCCCACCCTCCATACCCCTGGCAGATGGGGTCTGATTGCCATATGTCGTCTTCGCAGTTATGACGACCTGCCGCGTTTCAGAGGGTGGCTGAAGAAGAAGGGGTTTTCTTGTATCAGCGTTGACGACAGGTTGGGGTTTATGTTTGCGATATTTTCTGTTGTTGAGGTGGGGTTGATGGTTTTTGGCGTGGTGGCGCTTTTTGTGGCGGGGGTTGGGGTTGCCAACACGATGGTGGCGAGTGTGTATGAGCGGCGTCGGGAGATAGGGCTGATGAAGGCGCTGGGCGCGCAGGATAGAACCGTTCTTGCGCTCTTTTCCTTTGAAGCGCTGCTTGTGGGGGCGTTGGGCGGGGTCTGCGGATGGGCTGTGGCGCGAATTTTGGGGATATTCGGCGATGCGGTTTTGGCGGGTTATGTCCTGACCGGTTGGCATCAGGTGGAGGTCTTCTCGTTTGCGTGGTGGCTTTTGCCGTTGTGCGTTCTGTTCTGTGCGGGATGCGCATTTGTTGCGGGTCTGTATCCTGCTTATAAGGCGGCGCGGCTTGACCCCATCGTCTGCCTCAGGGAGGAGTGATGCATGACCACCGCATCCCGCAGCCGCCTGACCATCATCTGGCAAATCGCACGCCTTGCCGGCAACACCCTCTTTCTCATTCTTGCCCGACGCGCTCTTTCGCTTGCCCATTTCGGCTACCTCACCACCGCTTTTTCGTTTGGGGTTGTGGTGTTGTTTCTGGTTATGGGGGGGCTTGACCGTCTGGTGGCGCGCGAGGCGGCGCGGGATGCCGCTTCCGGCACCGCGCTCCTCATCCGCTCCGTTATCTATCAACTCTTCCTTTTCGCCGCTGTCGCCGCCGCAGTCCCCTACATCGCACACATCCTGCACCTTGGACCGACCGAAATAGCCCTTTTCTACATTGTTGGTGCCGCATCCCTTCTTATGGGCGTTACCCTCACACTCTGCGGATTTCAGGTAGGAATTGACCGTTTCAAAAATGTTGTTCTGGTTTTTACCCCAACCAATGCTGTGCTTTTGGCAGGCGCTTTTGCGCTGTTTATTTTTCGTGCGCCTGTTATCGCGTGGGGGCTGTTGTGGCTTTTCTCCCGCCTGCTTATGTTTGCTGCGGCGCTTTTCCTGTTCCTCCGCACACGCGCAAAACCTGTCCCCATAAAAACGAGGCGCTTCCTTTTTATGGCGCTCCCTATGGGACTGTTCTATTTGAGCGGTGTTCTGCTGCTGCAGGTGGACACGCTTGCTTTGCGGCGCGCTGTGGGCGCCTCCACAGTCGGTCTTTATCAGGAGGCTTTCCGTCTTGTGATTGCCGGCACCTTCTTTTTGCGTCCTATTGAGTTGCCCTTCTTCCCCACCCTTTCTGTCACAGACCCAAAAAGCCTTCCTTATAGAAGGGATTGGTCAAATATGACGATACTGATGCTCTTTGTGGCAGCATCTGTTGGGGCTGCGCTCATTGCGTTTCGCAAGCCGCTTCTGTGGCTTGCCTTTGGGCATACCGATGCTGCTTTCGTCGTCGTCGCTCTTGTTGGTTTTCTTCTTATGCGCACTGTCTGCGACTGCTTTACACAGTTTTTTGTAATAAATGGTCCGCTGCTTTTGGGGTCTGGCGTGATGTTTGGTGGTGCGGCGTTTTCTTGGTTTTTGACCGCCCGATATGCATCTGTTCTAGGACCTGTGGCTGGCGCAACCGCTTCATTTTTGTCTCATACGGTGGTTGCCACGGCGCTTGCGGTTTCTGTTCTGCTCATTTTCCGACAGCACCCGTTTGGGGTGCGCCTTCTTTTTGCAATCGCGCCAACAGGTGGCTATATCGCTTCTTTCAGCCTTATGCCGCCGTGGCTTCAGATACTGCTTCTGCCCTTTGCTCTTTTTGCTTCTTTTATGCTTCTGCCGGCTTATGGCAGGCGTATGCTACTTGAGGTGGTTTTCGTAAGGAGAAAGCGTTTTGCTACAGGTGAAGGGTCTGCGGACACGGCGTAGAGGAGGCGAGGTTGGACCGCTTGAATTTGAGGTCTCATCAGGCGAAGTTTTCGCTATCCTCGGTCCGAGCGGTTCTGGCAAAACGACTGTTCTGCGGATGATTGTTCGGCTTGAGGACGCTGAAGGCGAGGTGAGATTGGATGGTGAGGATTTGTGGTGCCTTCAGCCACACATTCTGCGCAGGAAAGTGGCGCTTGTTCCGCAGGAGCCTGTTGTCTTTTCGGGCACCGTTTTTGAGAACATAAGTTATGGGCGTTTGCTGCAGGGAAGGAATTTGCGGCAAGAGGAAGCGGTGGAATTGCTTTCTGTTTGTGGTCTGTCGGAGGATTTTCTTAAAAAGCCGGCAGCGAAGTTGTCAACGGGTGAGAAGATGCGCGTGTGCATAGCGCGTGCGTTAGCGAACAATCCTGTCGTTCTGATGCTTGATGAACCAACAGCCGCGCTTGACCCGTCCATCGGCGCCAAAGTCCTCCGCGCGGTCTTCGCATATATGCGCCAGCGGAGTGGGGCGGTCGTGCTTGTGACCCACCGCGTTCAGGACGCGCTCTCTTTCGGGGAGCGTGCGCTCATCATCCGCGACGGACGCCAAATCGCCATCGGCGAGATTCCTGCGATTTTGCACACCCCTGAAGCCGATTTCCTTAAACGAGCACACGATTAAGGAGTGGATTATGGTTGGCAGAGGTGAATATGTGGTTTTGAGTTGGGAAGGTGTGTTTGTGGCGGCATTGATGGGGGCTGCTGCACTTGTTTACACCTTAATTGAGCGTCTGCGTCTCGGCAGGGAGGCGGGGGTTGGGATGGTGCGCGCTTTCGTGCAACTCCTCGCGGCAGGATATGCCGTAGGCTGGCTTATGCGGCGCCAAGTTGCCTACGCCAATCTGCTCGCCGTCTGCATTATGCTCCTTGTCGCGATACTTGTGGTTCTGGGAAGGTTGCGGGAACAGCGGTTTTACGGCAAAACTCGTGCTGTGGTTCTGGGGCTTGTGCTGGGGGCGTTGCCTGTTCTCCTTGTCGCCATAGTTGGGGTGGTGCGTCCAAAGCCACTCTTTGACGCCCGCTATCTTATCCCCATCGGCAGTATGGTGATATCGGCTGCGATGAACAACATGACTCAGGTTTTGAACCGCCTTCACGCCGAGTTTGTGTCAAACCGTGGCGAGGTGGAGGCGCGGCTACTCTTGGGCGCCACCGCAGCACAGGCAGCGCACCCTCACATCCGCGCAAGCGTCAGGGCAGGTATGCTTCGTGTCTTAAATGTTCTGCATTCTGTGGGGCTAGTCCACATACCAGGTATGATGACAGGACAGATAACAGGCGGAGTGCGCGCCGTCCACGCCGCGCAATATCAGATTGTCATTATGTATCTTCTTATGTCGGCGAGTTGCTTTGCGGGAATTATTGCGGCAAAGAGCGCCGCAGCCGCTATCCTCTCAAACGAACGCGTCAACCTCTAACCCGCGTTAATACTCTATCACATCCTCAAGCAAAGAGATGGACGCCACAATGGAGCGCACAATCCGCACACGGCGGCGGTTCTTCTTTATTCCGAATTTCTTGGCGTCAATGCAGTATATCTCCTTACTGGCGGGCGACTCATTTGAGTCGTGCACATCCACATCCTCAAGCGTTATGAAATAGTCACCGATTTCTGTCAACCGTCCTATATAAAGCAGCGGCGTTGTCGTATCCACCACCACATCCCTGCCCAGCATATCGGCTATTTCGTCAAGTTCTTTTTTGCGCACCACCAAAGTGCCCCCATTTATGGCGTTTGCACAAGACGCAGCACATCGTTGTATGTGACAAACACAATGAGCGCAAGCAAGAGAAACAGTCCCACCAGTTGCGCTGCCACCTGCGCACCAGGTGACACAGGCTTTCCACGCAATTTTTCTATAACCACAAACATCAGATGTCCTCCGTCCAGCACGGGAATCGGCAGCAGGTTGACTATGGCAAGATTTATGCTGATTAAGCCCAGAAGATAAAGGAGTGTGCCGAGTCCGAATTTGGCAAAGGCATAAGAAATTGAAATTATGCCGACAGGTCCGCTCAAATGCTTTGCCGCCACAGTTCTTGCAAAAAGCCCCCGTATCACAAGAAAGACCCTCTTTGCCCAAAGCCATGTGCGTTTTGCGCCGATTGCCACCGCGCTTATCGGGTCTGTGCGGAAAAGCATTCTGTGCATGCCGAAGGCAACGCCGATTTTTGCGTAGCGCATAGGACGGGGCTTTGCGGTCACCGAAATCCGCCGCCCGTTACGCAGAATAGTCAACACCATCGCCTTGCCGCGCCTCCTTGAAACATAGTCCGCAAACCAAGCAAACGACTGCACCTTCTTACCGTCAACTTCTACAACCACATCACCGCGCTTTATGCCCGCCTCCGCCGCCGCACTGCCATCCAGAACATACCCTACCTCCACCTGCCGCGTCACATAATCCTTCCACTTCACATCATCCTCAAGCAGAAGAACCTGCTTCTCCGTCAGCGTAACCTGCCTTGTCTTGCCGCCATTTGACAGCGTGAGTGTGACGGCACCGTCTGATGCCGCTTTCAGAATGTCGTAATATGTCCTAATCTTAACTCCGTCCGCCTTCAAGAACTTGTCACCCACTTTAAGCGCTTTTTCAAGCGGGCTGCCGGGGCGTAACTCCTCCACTATAAACTGCGTTGTGTTGAGCATTCCCAACCGCATAACGCGCTTTTCAACGCCAACCGCTGTCTTAACGGGAATTTTAAGTTGCTTTCCGTCGCGGCGCACAGTCAAAACAACTTCCGCGCCAGGCTCCACATGCTGGCTCAATATGGTGCGAAGACGCCTGACATCCTTTATCGCAACCTCCCGTTTCTTGCCGACTATGCGGTCGTAAAAAGATATGGCGGTGATGAGGTCGCCACGCTTTATGCCTGCTTTTTCAGCCGCAGAGTTCGCCTCAAAGCGCTCGGCAATCGGCGCGACAGGCATCACCCCTATTGTCAGTCCCCTGCCTAACGGGTCGGGAACAGGCTTTACGCGCACTTTGCGGACTGTGCCGTCAGGTGAGCGGACGGTCAACTCCACCTCACTGCCTTCAGGAAGCAGCGCTATGTTTGTCGCCAACTCAAGAAACTCCCGCACAGGTTGCCCGTTCATTTCGGTTATCTCATCACCGGGATGAATGCCCGCCCGCCACGCAGGCGTTCCCACATCAACCAGACCCACAACAGGGCGGGTCAGCCGCACACCGATACTGAACGCGACGGCAAAAAACAGAAACGCAGAAACAGCGTTCATCGCCGACCCCGCCACCAGCACCACCGCTCGCTGCCACGGCTTCTTGGACAGAAACTCCCAAGGCGCTCCCTTACGCGGCTTGGTCGGGTCCTGCCCCTCCACATCCACAAATCCGCCGAACATCACAAGCCCCACCCCGTATTCTGTTCCCCCACGCTTGAAGGAAAATATCTTCAGCGGGATTACCTTTTTGCCTATGCGGATTTTGGGCGCAAATCCCAGATAGAACCGCCTTACCCGTATCCCGAACGCCCTGCACGCCAAAAAGTGCCCCAGTTCGTGGATGAATATTATAAAACTTATCCCCAGAATCACCCAAATCACTGCAATCACCGACTCCATTTTTCCACCTCTGAAAAAGCCTCTTCGCGGACGGTTTTGTCAAGCCGCAACGCCTGCTGTGGCGATGTGATGGAGGCGTTGCTGAAGCGGCGTGCAAGGGAGACCGCAACGCGGGCTATCGCAGAAAACGGCAAGTGTCCGTTCAGAAACGCCGCCACCGCCACCTCGTCCGCTGCGTTCAACGCTACACGATACCCAACCCCCGCACCGTCCCTCAAATCCTTCAACGCCTCAAGTGCAAAAAATTTCTTCACATCAGGCTCCTCAAAGCGGAGCGTTCCTCCCAACTCAAAGGCGCCATAACTTGCACGCCCAATATCAGGATAACACAGCGCCTGCTGAATAGCAAACCTCATATCGGCTGCCGCGCTGTGCAAAACGACTGTCCCGTCCCGCAGACGCACCCCTCCGTGCACGACACCCTCTGGATGAACCAATACTTTTATCCGCTCATACTCCACACCAAAAAGAATGTGTGCTTCCACAACCTCAAAGACCTTGTTGAGCATCGTTGCTGAATCCACGCTTATTCGCTTGCCCATGTTCCAAACAGGATGCGCCAAGGCTTCCTTGGGGGTTATGTTCTCAAGGTTTTTACGGCGCAAAAATGGTCCGCCGCTTGCGGTTATGATGATTTCTTCAACATCTTCTGGGTTGAATTTTGAAAGGAGCAGAAAGAGGGAGGCGTGTTCTGAGTCAATGGGCAGGATATCGGTTTTTCTGCGACGGGCTTCATCCATTATGAGTTCTCCCGCCATAACGAGGCTTTCTTTGTTTGCGAGGGCGAGGCGTTGAACGGAGGTTCTGATTGCGGCGAGAGAGAAGGCAAGTCCTGCGGCTCCTGAGACGGCGTTGACGACGGTGTCGGCACCTGCGGCGGTTATGGCTTCTTCAGGTGGACCTGTAAGGATTTGGGCTTTTTTTGTGGTGCGACGCAGCGCTTCTGCTGCCGCCTCATCCGCGATATGGAGAATCTCCGCGCCGCATACTTGGGCTGCCTCAAGCAGTTTCTGGCAGTTTGAGCGGGCGCCGAGACCAACCACATCAATTCCCAAATCGGCGGCGACCGAAAGGGTTGCTTTACCGATTGTTCCTGTAGCACCAAAGATGAACAATTTCACTTGCTCTGCTCCGCAATCTTGGCACGCGCTGCCTCAAGCCCCTTCCGCGCCGCTTTCAGACGCGGCTCAAGACGCAACGCCTCCTTAAACGCCCTCACCGCCTCATCATACCTACCTAATGCCAAAAGAACACTCCCATAATTTTTATGGAGCAGAGCATTGCGAGGGTCAAGTTCAAGTGCGATTTCATAAGAACGACAAGCCTCACCTAACCGCCCAAGATGGAAAAGACATGTCCCGCGGTTGTTCCACGCCCCAGCGAGGTTTGAATCAAGTCTCAATGCCTGATTGAAGAGGTCAAGCGCTTCGTTCCAGCGCCCCTTCTCCGCCAGCGCCACCCCTTTGCGAAAGAGGGGAAGCGCTTCCTTTGGTGGTGCAGCAGATAGCGCAGCGGCGATAAGGACACCGACTGTTGCGGCACTTAGTGATGCCACCACCCACCCCAGTGGGAAGGTGAACCGTTTTCGCCGTTTGGGTGTTACCTGCAACTGCAACAGCGCCCCTCTTCGCAGCGCCTGCAGAGCCAGCCGTATCTCGCGTATAGCCTGCTCCGCGTTCTGGGGACGGGCATTGCGCTCCTTCGCCGTCAGCCGCCATATTAACTCCTGAACAGGTTGTGGCACCTCATCTTGTTCCTCAAATAGGAGCGGATTGTTCAAAACATTCAGCATTATTTTGGCGGATGTCTCCGCCATATGGGGTCTGCGTCCTGTGACCATATGATAGAGGGTGGCGCCGAGGGCGTATATGTCGGCGCGGTGGTCAACCGTCTTCGGCGCCGATATCTGTTCCGGCGACATATAACAGGGTGTGCCGACCACCTGCCCCGTCACCGTTATGTCCTGCTCCACATCGTCAATCCGCTTTGCCAGACCCAGGTCGGTCAACTTCACGGTGCCGTCTGTGGCGATGATGATGTTTTCTGGTTTCACATCGCGGTGGACAATGTTGTGCTGGTGGGCGTGTGCCAGACCACGGGCGACCTTTTCGGCAATTTTGAGCGCCTCCGCCGCCGAAAGACGCCCCAACCGCTTTATCCGCTCAAGTAATGTCTCGCCCTCAACATATTCCATTGTGAAGTAAAAGACGCCGCGGTAGTTGCCGACCTCAAAGACCTGGGTGATGTTGGGATGGGAGAGTTCCGCCGCCGCGCGTGCTTCACGCAAAAACCTCCTTATGTAGTTCCTGTCCTTGGCAAGGCTTATCGGCAATATCTTCAACGCCACCAGTTTGCCTGATTCAAGATGGATGGCTTTGAAGACGGTTCCCATACCGCCTTTACCGATGCGCGCCAGTATGTCGTAACCCTCAATCAGCCTGTCGGCTCGCTGATAGACAACCTCCATCCAAACCGCTCCCTGTCATCCATCTTATATTCGGCGCAATGTGCCTAAAAATTGAGCAGACTCCGCATTTACGGAGTCTGCCGACCGCCTAATATGCCTAATATGTTGGTTACGCTTTGATACCGAGGCGGCGTCTGGGTGTGGGTTTGGTTACCTTTGTCTTTGTAGCAGCAGGTTTCTTGGGCTCCTTAGCAGGAGGCGTGGGTTTTGGTGTTTCTGGTTCAACCTTTGCTTCAGTTTTGGCTGCTTCGGGCTTTGCAGGCTCAGGTTTTGGGGGCTCCTTGAGCGCTGTTGATGGCGTTGCTGCTTCCTCCATCAACTGTGTCGGCAACCCCTCAAGGTCCGCCATCTCCACAACCACTTTCATCTGACGCAATTTCCCCACCCGCAACTTCAACGCTTCCTGCTGCTTCACTATCCCCTCATATATCAGCGGAAAACGCTTTTTCTGCGCCTCCCATTTTTCACGCAGCGTCTCAAGATACTGCGTCTCTTTTTTCACAATCTGAATCATCCGAAGAATGTCCTCAACTGTGAAAACACGCCCAGCCATATCTATCCCCCTTCAAAATTAGAAGTATGCTTCATAGCGGTTCTTCTCGTGCATATAACCGAAATAGCCCACCGCCACAAGCAATGCTCCCTCCACTCCCACAAACACATAGTTGAGGGTGTTCCACACCCAGTTCTCGGGATATGTGAGCAGAAGAATCCAAATAACAGCCAGCACCACGATGGCGACAGCGCATATCGCCCCTATGAGCCCATATTTTGTCTCAAGACTTTTGTAATATGTCCATCTGCGTAGCCACTCCTCACTGGGGGCGTGTCCTCCGTGGTCACACTCCCCACAGTATATCTCCTTCACACCCTCCCGCGGCTCAAAAACCACCTCCTCGTAGCACTCCCCACATATCACGATAAAAGGTTTACCTGTGCCTTTAACCGTCTTGGGAATGACAGGACCGACCCTTCTACGGCTTGGTCCAGGACGGCGGGTAGGTGAGCGTGCCGGCACGGCGTCCTCCTTAAAAAACGCTGCACATTTTACCACCACCTCACCTATCCGTCAAGCCAATTTTCATCACCGTTCTGTATAAAACTGTGCGTCAGTCCTGCCGATACCGCTCAAGGATATCCCTGCACAAATTTCCCACAATTGGCGTGAACCCGTCCCATATCGCAATAAACGGCCACAATCCCCAGGTTCCGCCAGTTCGCAGGTGCGTTCGGTCATTTGTGTGCGCTTTTATGAACGGAAGCAACAAAGATATGTCGCCTTCTACCTCCGCATCGCGCAGAAAAACCAGCACCTCTATCAGGCGAAAATAGTTCCTGTATCTGTGTTTATCATATTGTCTGAAGACCGCCTGTGCGTAGCGGACAAAACGCTCCCAGTCAAACCTCCCCTGGTATGTGAACATTCGTTCTATTTTTTCCTTTGCGGCTTCCTCGTCGTAAGCACCTGTCATAAACCACTGATAATACCCTGCAAGACCCGCAAGAGTAAGATAGCCGCCGACGCAGCAGGCAACAGCAATCGCAATTTTGCTCCGCAGACGCATACTTGCACCCTCCTGACAGATTTTACCCTGTTGGGCGGAAAATGTGATGCTTTTTGGTTTGCCTTACCCTGTCCGTGCGTAAAATTAGAGATGCTGTTTCGGGATGAGCGTTATGCCGCGATGGCTCTGTTTCGCTGGCGCGGGCTTCTTCGGCGCTGTTGTCGTCGCCAACATCGTAACGGGACTCGTCTGGGAGCGCCAGCGGGGGGTGACGGAAGGGCAACTCTGCCTTGAGAACCTGCGCAGGACTGTTGCGGCTCTCTCTGTCTATGCCGCAACCCATAACTGGCGTTATCCCGAAAAACTCTCCGACGCCGTTGACCCCGAAACCCACAAAGCGCTTGAGGGGAGATGCCCTGTCAGCGGTGCGGAATTGGGTTATCTGGGACAGTATCTTGGCGGGGTGTCGTGGAACGCTCCTTCTGGTGTGCCGCTTGTCTGGTGCACAAAACCCCACAAATATCTGCGCAACGCGGCTGAAGAGATAATGGTCGTCACAACAGATGGCACAGGGGTCAGATGGGATGTTGAGTCGTTTAAGGCATTCTTGCAGGCTTTAAGGATGTTGGTGAAAAAGCGTTCGGAGCAGTTTGTGGTGTGTCAGATAGCGTTGGGTGGTGGCACTACTTTCATAAGGAATCTTGGCTGTCTGCTGCTGGGGGAATCGGTGCGGCGGGATGGTCTGTCAGATGAGGTGAGGCGGTTGGTTGAGCCGCTGGCGAAAGAGGGGCATTTTGAGGCGTCAGTGGTGCTGGCGTTGGGTGGCGATAGTGGGGGTGCCAAAACGCTTGTTCGGGCGCTTGAGGGGGTGGAGTTTCGCTCCAGAATGCGCGCTTTTCTTGCGCTTAAACAACTTGCTGGTTCCGATTTCGGCTACAGACCCGAACTGCCACCCACGATTCAGAAGGAGGCGCTTGAGCGATGGAAGAGATGGTTGAAGGGGCGTTGAGGGCGCCTGTTGACCGTTACGGGCGATGTGTGACCGACCTGCGCATCAGCATAACCAGCCGCTGCAACCTCAAATGCCCCTACTGCCATAAAGAGGGCGTCTTGAGTGTGGAGGAGGAGCGGGATGCGGCTTTCTGGCGGGAGGTTCTTGTGACGGCGGCGGCACTGAACATCAACAGAGCATTGAAGATAACGGGCGGAGAACCGCTCCTGCGTGGCGATTTGGAGGAGATAATAGCGGCGGGACGGGAAGCGGGGTTCTCTGACATAAGCGTTGTGACAAACGGAACGCTGCTGGATGAGGAAAGGGCGAGGAGCCTTGCAGCGGCGGGGTTGAAGCGCGTGAATATAGGATGCGATGCACCCTCATCGTCCATTCTGCCCAAGACATACGAGCGTGTGGGTGGAGCGGTGGATGCGGCGTTGACGGCAGGTCTTTCCCCTGTCAAATTGAATATGGTGGTTCTTGCGGGCATAAACGACGACACGATAGAAGAGATGGTGGCACTTTCACGGCGCAGTGGTGTGGTGCTGCAGTTGATAGAATTGATAGACGCGGGCGATGACGGTTTTTTCAGGCGCCATTATGTGGCGCTGGATGCGCTGGAAGAGGAGATTGCATCAAGGGCGGTGCGCTCAGCCAGCCGCCTTCTGCAGGGCAGGCGGGTTTACTGGCTCTCTGATGGCGCGGTGGTGGAGTTTGTGCGCCCCACACACGCCAATTTCTGCCGCAATTGCCGCAAAATCAGGGTCACACCCGCAGGCAACATAAAACCCTGCCTGCTGGCAGATGTCTCTGTTCCGTTTCGCGGAGAGGAGTCGTTCCGTAAAGCGATAGCGATGAGGAGACCGTGGCGTGGGGATGGTTGATGTAAGCGGAAAATTTGAGGTGGAGAGGGAGGCGTCTGCGAAGGGTGCGATAAAACTGCGCCGCAGAACGCTCAACGCCATAAAAGCGGGAAGTGTAGAGAAAGGCGATGTTGTTGAGGCGGCAAAAATCGCCGCCATTATGGCGGTTAAGAATACTCCACTTCTTCTGCCTTACTGCCATCCTCTGCCCGTGACGGGTGTGGTTGTGAATGTGCAGTTGACGGAGGACAGTGTTGAGGTGGAGGTGCGGGTGAAGGCGGTGGCGAGGACAGGGGTGGAGATGGAGGCGCTGTGCGGTGTGTCTGCGGCGCTGCTTTGTGTGTGGGATATGGTGAAGGCGTTGGAGAAGGACGAGTTTGGGCAGTATCCGCAGACAGAGATACGGACTGTCAGGGTGGAGGAGAAGCGTAAGGGCGGTGCGCCCAGGCATCACAGGGAAAAAAGGCGCTATGTTGTAGGATATGTAACGGTTTCAAGCAGTAGGCGGGAGGGCAACGACCCTGCAGGCGATTTGGCGGAGCGCCTGATAGAGAAAGCAGGACACAGCATAAAGCGTTATTGGGTGTCAGATGATACAGGACAGATAAAGGATGTGGTGGAACGGGCGGTTGAGGAGTGCGACGCTGTGATTGTAAGCGGGGGAACTGGGATTGCGCCCAAAGATGTGACGCCTGATGCGCTGCGGGAACTGTTTGAGAAAGAGGCATCAGGTTTTGGGGTGTTGTTTTGTCTTGTGAGTGCAGAGCAGGTGGGTTCGGCGTCGGCGCTGTCACGGGCAACGGCGGGGGTGATGGGGGGTAAACCCGTCTTCTGCATTCCGGGCAGCATAGGGGCTGTGGAGTCGGCACTTTCACAGATTATTCTGACGGAGTTGGACCACTGGATAAAGCAGGCGCGAGGGTAGCAAACAGACCCATCCCGCGGAGCGTATTGAATATTGGCATTTTGCCGTGTAGAATGGTGTGTTCGGAGCGGGAGTGGCGGAATTGGCAGACGCGCCGGACTTAGGATCCGGTCCCCGAAAAGGGGTTGAGGGTTCGACTCCCTCCTCCCGCAGTGAGACCGATTGACAAATGTTAGGAGGATAGGTTGATGAGGAGGGAGGCGCTGATAGCGGTGATAGTGGTGATAGTGGTGGCGGGCGTTGCGGCGGGGGTGGTGTTTATGAATCCGCGGGGGGAGGTGAACGCTGACCAGTTGCGTCAGAGAAAGGCGAGTCTGCGCCGTATAGAGGAGAAACTTGACCAGATAAGCAAGCGTCTGCTGGTGCTTGCTGACCAGATGGACGGTTTTGAGGAGCGTTTAAGTGAGCAGGAGGACGCCCAAGGCGGGCTGCGAACGAGGCTGCAGCGTCTGACGAAGCGTCTGGATGCGCTGGAGAAAAAGTTGACATCAGGCGTGAAAGTGGCTGCCGCATCAGGAAAGTCCAGCAACACAACAACCCTGCCAGCAGACCTCTCAAATCTTACCCCCGAGCAGCAGAAAGCCTTTGAGCGCCTTGTGGGACGCACGATGTTCTCCCTTGGTATGAGATACGCCCAGCGTTTCAAAGACCAGTTCCTCCAGAACGCCTATAAGCAGGTTGACACAGTATATGCGGAAAAACTTGACTTGACCGAGATGCAGAAGGAGGACATAAAAAAGATTTTGAGAGAGCAGGCGGACAAAGGTCTGAAACGGATGTTGGAGTTGTTCCAACAGGGACGGCTGACGGATATGCGCGCAGTGGGGCGCGAACTCTTGGGCGAAACATACGAGCAGATAAAGAAAGTTCTTGACCCAGACCAGATAGAGAAGTGGAAGAAGATAGACAAGCAGTTCAAACGCTATGAGGACAGTTTGAAGAAGCGGCAGGAAGGTGGCAAGATGGGTAAGTAGTTGAAATCTCTTGACGCGGCGGATGCATTGTTGTTAAATCGGTCTCTCTAATATGAGGAGAGAGCCGATGGTGTTTGATGTGGCGTGGGGGGTGGACATCGGGCGCACATCGCTTAAATGTGTGAAACTCCGACGCGTTCAGAACCGTGTTGAGATATGCGATGTCGCGGTGATTGACTATGTAAGTGGGGGGGAGGAGTATCCTGGGGAGACGGAAATAAGACAGGCGTTGGCGGAATTGCGCAACCGCCACAAGCCCAAGGCGACCGATGCGATTGCGGTGGCGCTGCCGGGACAGTCAACTTTCAGCCGCATAATAAAAGTGGCGCCCGTTGAAGGACGCAAATTTGAGGATGTTATTCAGTATGAGGCGGCAAACCAGATTCCCTTCCCCATAACAGATGTCCGCTGGGATTACTATAAAGTGGAGCGCCACTATGAGCCAGGTGAGGAGGTGGAGGTCGGTATATTTGCGGTGAAGCACGAAGTTGTCAATGAGTTGATGAGCCATTTTGACGCCGCCAAACTCCATGTTGACCTCGTCACATCCGCCCCCCTTGCCCTCTACAACCTTGCTGTTTACGAGATGGATATTCCCGAACAGGCGGTTGTGGTGGACATCGGCGCCGACCATACCGACCTCGTCATCATTGACGGCAACCGCTGTTATGTGCGCAACCTCGGCATCGCCGGAAACGATATAACACGCGCCCTGCAGGATGAGTTCTCCATATCCTTCGCTGAAGCGGAAATCTTAAAGAAGGAAGTGGGGAAATCAAAGCAGCAGGAAAGAGTCTTTGGCGTTATGCAACCCGTTCTGCGGCGATTAGCGGAGCAGGTCAGCCGCTCCCTCACATACTACAAACGCCAGACCGGCTCCACATCCAATTTTGAACACCTTGTGCTTTTGGGCAACGCCACAAAACTTGAAGGACTTGCCCGTTTCTTCGCCGAGACATTGGATATGAGGGTTCACGGTTTCTTTGATATAATGCGTATAGACCTTGACAAAGACCTTGCTCGCGATTCGGCAAGGGTGGATGTGCTGCAGGAGCATCTGCCGAGCCTTGCAGTGGCTATGGGGCTTGCATTGCAGGCTATTGGTGCCGCACGCATAAATGTGGATTTCACCCCCGCCGAGCGCAAATCAGAAAGGCTTGTTGCCCGTAAACAACCCGGTATCCTTGTTGCCGCAGGGCTTCTCTTCCTTCTCTTCCTCTTTATGTGGCTGTTTGCGTCAAGCAGAGAGGGGAAACTGCAAAAGGAACTGGCACTTCTGAAGCAGCAGTTGGGGGTGCTGAAGAGGACGGCGTCCGCCATCCGCGCTCAAAAGGACTATGGCGACTGGGCTGAACGCGCAAAGGAGGTGCAGAAACTGCTTGAGGCAAGGTTAAGACCTCTTTTTATGCTTGAAACACTCAACCGTGCTATTGCGGTCTCGGTCGGACCCAACCTAACAGAATGCGTTCCGCCTGACCTGCGCGCAGGAAAACTTGTCAAAAAATGGGACGACATCATAACCCAGATGATTGATGAGGAGGTTAAGAAGCGAATAAATGACAAGGTGAACAGCAAGAAGGTCTGGCTGCTCCGCCTGATGTTTCAGGATGTGGAGAAGCCATCCAAGCCGCAGGAGGGCAAAAGACGGAGACGGTCGCGCACCCCACCGTTCCTTAAGGTGGAGTATGATACAGAGTTGGTGGCGAATGTCGCACTGATAGATAAAGGTGGTTCTGGTCCGACAAAGGACCTCCTGCGGCAGATGATTGGCGATGCGCTTGCGGAGCAGTTGAAAAAAATGGTGGATAAAGCGGTGCCGCCTGACTTTCCACAGCGTGATGCGGTGTTGGCGTCACTGCTGAAACAATACGAACCCGATAAGGTGATAGTTGACCCCGGCGGTAACATATTGAGGATGCTGGTCAGCAAGGACGGACAGCAAGAGACCGATGACTCCGGTGTTGATTATCGCTATTATGAGGTGCATATTACCTGGCCGAAGGTAACTCCTATCAAACCTGCTAAGCCCACCAAGAAGGAGAAGAAAAAATGACAAAACAAGTCTTCTGGGCTGTCATAGCGGCTATTGCGGTGGGTGAGTTGCTCTTCCT
>CAZPBO010000019.1:29924-35565 GCA_964584815.1 uncultured Planctomycetota bacterium | reverse complement strand
GCTTCAAAAAATACTGGTATGTGAATGTGCCGATACTTATTGCGGCTGTTATTGTGGTTGGCGTTGTGGCGTTCGTTGTGAGCCGTCAGATGGAGGAGGAGGCAAAACGCCGCGCGCGCATAAATGCCGCACTTAAAAAGGCTGAGCAACTCATCCAGAAAGGCGACCTAAAAGGCGCACGCGAGCAAATCGCCTTCGTTCTGGGAGACGAGCCACAAAACCTGCGGGCAAGGGAGTTGCGCATTGAGGTGGAGAGAGCCGAGCGGGAGTTGGCGCGCAAGAGAGCGGAAGAAGCCCGTCTTGCCCGCGCAAAAGCCGCCATAAAGCAGGCTGATGACCTTGTTCGGGAAGCCGAAGACAAAATAACCACAGGAAAAGAGTGGGACGGCATAATGCTTCTCTACGACGCCAAAGGGCGCTACGAGGCGGCACTCTCTGAAGTTCGCGACCTTGAGGAAGCGAAGAAGAAAAAGTTTGAAGTCTGTATGCGTCTGGGCGATTTGTTTTATAAGCGGCGTGATTTCGGCACGGCTCTTCTGATGTATGAGGACGCCTTAAGGACTGGTGTGGACAACGAGAAGGCGGAGTCGGCGAAGGAGAGGACGGCGACGGCACGGGAAGGTCTGCGCGCCTTTGAGGAACTGCTCGCCCAAGCCGAGCGCGCCTTCGCTCAAGGCAATTACCAGCAGGCTATCCGCAACTATCAGGAAGCGTTAAAACCCCGTTTTGAGCCACTTCTTAAGCCGCAGGAACGGCGGAAACTGGAGGAGAATCTGAAAAAAGCGCGTTATCAGATGCACCTTGAGCGCGCGGAGGAATTGCTGCGAGCAGGCAACCTTGATGAGGCGGAACAGCAATATAAGCAGGCGGATGCGGTGATTGCCGGCACGCGCCGTGTCAAGGAGCGCCTTATGCTTATCAAATACCGCCGCATTCTAAGCCGCGGAAAAGAACTTGAAAAAAGCGGGCGCTATAAGGAGGCGCTCGCTGCCTATGCTGAAGCCGCCAAAGTCGCACCAGACCCCGAACAGATAGCAACTATACAGGAGCGCTGCCGCCAGCAGGCGTTCAACCGCTTCGCAAAACAGGCAAAAGACGCCTTCAACCGCCGCGATTTTAAAACCGCATTTGCCGCCGCAAAAGAAGCGCTCTCCTTACAACACGACCCCGAAATCAAAAACATCCTACAGGAGTCGCTATGGGCGACACAATGCCCATCCGATATGGTCTTTATTCTGTCAGGCACATATGAGGTGGGCAGTTATGTTCGTGATGACCGCAACCCCTACCGCCGCGTCAAACTCAAATTCTTCTACATTGACCGATATGAGGTGACAAATGCCCAGTTCTATAAGTTCGTGAAAGCGGGCGGATATGAGCAGATGAAATGGTGGGACACACAAGCCCTTCCTTCCCTTCCCCGTTTTGTGGACACAACAGGCAAACCGGGTCCTGCCACTTGGAAGGACGGCAAACCGCTTCCCGGAACGGAGAAACTACCCGTAACAGGGGTCTGCTGGTATGAAGCACGAGCATTCGCAAGGTGGGCGGGCAAACGCCTTCCCACAGAAGAGGAGTGGGAAGTCGCCGCCTCATATGATGCCAACACCAATACGCGTCGCCTCTATCCCTGGGGTGATAAATGGGACCCCAACGCTGGCAACTTCTTAAGCGCAAAACCTGTTGCGGTGGGCACTCGCAGCCGCGACCAGAGCCCCGCAGGTTGCTTTGATATGGGCGGCAACGCGTTTGAGTGGACAGACTCCCCATACCCATCCCCCACTGACCCCCGTTACCGCGTTGTCAAAGGTGGTTCCTTCGGTCTCACCACAGAAACCCTTATGCGCTTCGCCCGTAACACAAAAAGAAAATGTCCCAACCCTCTCTACCGCTCCCCCAACATGGGCTTTAGATGCGCGAAAAGTCCCAAACCTCTTCCGGAGGGTCACTGATGCGATGGAGTATTCTGTCTGCAGTTACAACTCTCCTTATGGGATGCGCCGTAAACCCGCCCTTCAAACCGCTTGATGCAGAGCCGATAATGGTGCAATTGCACAACGCTACCCCAACAGAGTGGTGTGGTGCAGTGGCTGCCTGCTCCATAAATTTTGACCCCTCCGTCCTGAACAAAGGAGCAGTTGACCGCCACGCCTTAAAGCCCGACTCCAAATGGCTCAACAACTTGATTACGAACGCCGTCCAGAGAAGCCGAGTCCTCAAAAAGGTGATTTCGCTGAAAGAGAAAGGAGAAGCGGCGCTGTCGGCGGCGTGGGAAGCAAATGCCGATATCCTTATCGTCCCCCACCTCCTCATATACGAAGCCTTCTACGCAGGCTCCAACAAACTGTATATATGGAACATAATAAATTGGATATTCCTGTGGGCGCCGTCGTGGTTTGTGCGGGACGAACTATACGGCGTCCGCGGCGAGATTGAACTGCGCTTTATATCCTGCCATTCCGGCAGACTTCTGTGGCGCGGCGTGGCAGCCTTCAAAACCAGCCGTAGTCTGGACGATTTCCAGCGTGGCTGGAAGTTCTTCGGTATCTTCACCGTTCCAAAATCGCTCAACGAGTCCAACTGGCTCAAGGTGGACAGGTCACTTAAGCCGTTTGTTGAGAAGGAGATAAAACTTGCGCTGCTCAAAGTCCTCCATCAGGACGCAAGACGCGCCCTAAAGGAGCCCAGCACCCTCGCAAAACTCGGTAAAAGATGCGGACTCTTCGTGGGCATAAACCGCTATAGAAGCAGCGGACTACCACGGCTCTCCTTCGCCGCCGATGACGCCGCCAACTTCGCACGCCTCGTAAGACCCAAAAACCAACCCACCGTAAACAGAAACTTCACCGTCCTCGTTGACAACGCCGCTACAAAGGACGCCGTTCTCGCTTCGCTTAACAGAATCGTTCGGCGCTCCACCCCATATGATGAGGTCATTGTCTACTTCGCAGGCTACGGCACCGTTCGCCAAATAGAGAAAAAAATCCCCCTTCCCGTGCCGGAACCTCAACCAGCCCCCAAAAAGCCCCATAAGGAAAGCAACAAGGATAAGAAAAAAGCAAATGGTGAAAAGAAAAACCAATTCAAAAAAGAGCCGAAGGTCAAATATGTTAAAAAACGATATCTGAGCGGTTTCATACTCCTTTTTGACAGCAACCCTAAGGCGAAAAAGCCCGGTCTGGGAATGGAAGAGTTGCTGAAAATTCTCTCTGCTTGTCGTGCGAGAAAGGTTCTTGTCGTTTTGGATTGTGGTTTCAACAGCGAACGCCCCTGTCGCGGAGCATCGGAAGAAAACCTAAAAGGGAAGCCCGATTATGAACCGCTGAAAGCGTTTGTGGGCAAGAAGGGAAGATTTGTTCTCCTTGCGGGACGGTATTGTATTGACGGGGCGGCGGAGTTTGAGCACCACAAAGCGGGTGTTCTGACGGGCTATCTTGTGGCAGCGCAAAAAGCGGGTGCGGAAGCCGACACAGACCGTGATGGACGCTTCACATTAGCGGAGATAACGAACTACGCCTTCCCCCGTGTCGCTGAGGAGACGCAGATGGAAGCCTGTCCCCAACAACCTGTGCTTTACGGCAAGGGCGCAGAAGAGTTTGTCATCTGTGTTGGAAGGGGAAAGAGATGAGAGAAGAGATTGACCACCTGATGGAGGAGCGCGGGATTGACGCCCTTGTTGTGATGGGGCGTCCAGCGACCTGCCGCGATATGGCGTACTTGTGCGGTCCCATCAAGATAACAGGAGGCTATCTTGTTAAACCACGCGGCGGGGATGCTTTTCTGGTTGTGAACTTGATGGAGAGGGATGAGGCGGCAAAAAGCGGGCTCAATGTTCGCCTTTTTTCGGATTTCGGTTGGGAGGAGGTGGTGAAGGAGAAGGGGAGCGGGGCGGCGGCGACAGTTGAAATCCTACGCCGTATCCTTGAACCATTCTCTCCAAAGAAGGTCGCCTTCTACGGGCATGGGTCTTTGGGTAATATCGCCGTCCTCATTGAATCACTGAAAAAGGCGCCGTTTGAGGCGGTCTTTGAGCAGAACGGCAAATCTTTGCTCACACTTGCGCGGATGAGGAAGGACGAGGATGAGATTGCGCGGATAAAGGATGTTGGACGCAGAGCACAGGAAGTCTTCGCCCGTGTTGTGGAGTTCCTCTCATCCTGTGACAGCGACAGGGAAGGAGTTCTCAAGAAGGACGGAGAAACCGTGACGGTGGGACGGATGAAGCGTCTGATAAGGATGTGGTCGGACGAGTTGGGGATTGACACATCTGCAGAGGAGGTGATATTCGCGCAAGGCTACGACGCAGCGGTTCCGCACTCCCGTGGCACAAACGAAGACGCCCTAAAGGTTGGGGAGACCATTGTGTTTGACTTCTGTCCTTGTGAGCAGGGGGGCGGGTATTTCTTTGATATGACACGAACATTTTGTGTTGGTGAGGTTCGCGATGAGGTGGCGCTTGTGTGGCGGCGGGTGCTTGAGGTGCAGACGCGGGTGCTGGCAGAGTTGAAGGTTGGGCGCGCGGCTTGTGAGTTTGACGAAATCTGCTCCTCTATGTTTGAGGAATGGGGATACCCCACCCCTCGCAAAAAACCCGGCACCTCTTCAGGATATGTGCACGGACTCGGGCACGGGGTTGGCTTGCAGATACACGAAATGCCTTATTTGTCTGCATTGCGAGGAGACAAAACCCCACTTGCCGCAGGTCATGTTTTCACTGTTGAGCCGGGACTCTATTTTCCTGACAAGCGTTTTGGAGTGAGGCTTGAGGATGTGGTGGCGATACACGGTGACGGGACGATAGAGAATCTGACTCCTTTCAGTAAGGAGATACTCGTGCCGCTGAGAGGGCGTCCTGTCAAAACTGCATAACTGAATTGTATGCGTTCTTGACCCCTGCTTGTCTATATGCCAAAATGGTAGCAAATAGGGGGAGCGAGATGGGAGTTACGCGCAGGGAGTTTTTGAAATTGTTGCTTGCTGGGGGAGCGGCGGCTTCGCTTGATGTAACGCTGGCGCAGGACGAAGCGGAGAAGAAGCCGACCCGCTGGCGCAGGGTAGCGGAACGCGCGGCGAAATCGTTCCCGCATCTTCCACTCTGCAACCTATGCGGTCTGCACTGCTTGGCACGCGTCACCCGTGATGAGCACGACAATGTATACCTCGCCGGCAGTTGCCCCCAACACCCGTATTGCGGCTATAGAAAGGTCGGTCCTCCTGATGTGGAAGCATTCTACTTGTCTCTCTGCCACAGACCGCTTTCGGCGATTGATGCGGAGTTGAGCGGTCTTCTACCCACAACGCCAAAAAAATTTGAGAACGGCACAGAGCAGGATGTAACGCTGGACGCTGCGGTCGCCCAAGCCGCCGCGCTTATAGGCTCATCATCAAAGGTTGCGGCTATCGGAGGGTCAGGTCTTTCAAACGAGGGGTGTTATCTTGCTCGTAGGCTACTTTTCGGTCTCAATGTTTCTCTTGTGGACACTGTGAGCCGCCGTATTATGGGTCCCACCACAGCCGCATTTCTTGCCACACTCGGCAGACCAGGCGCTACCAATCCCCCCACAGACATCATCAACACCTCCGCCATATTGGTCATAGGCGCTGACCCCGCCACCGAAATGCCTGTTCTCTCTCGTTGGCT
>CAZPBO010000019.1:0-29824 GCA_964584815.1 uncultured Planctomycetota bacterium | reverse complement strand
CTTTGCGCTTTCTTAAACGACCTTTACGGAGATGCGTCAGAGGAAACCTTCGCGCTCATTCCAAGGGCGAAGCCCGATGAGGCGACTGTTTACGCAATAGTGGAGGCGGCTGTAGCAGGTGAGTTGGATGGTGTTATCATTCTGGGGGAGGACCCTGCTGAGGCGGTTGGTGGACTGTGGCTTGAAGCACTTCAACATCTTAAATGGGTTGTCGTATACGATTGGCGCAGACCCTGGTGGGCAAAAGATAGCAAGGCATCTGTTTTATACATTCCCGCCCGTCCGTTCTGGGAGGCAGAAGGAACCTACACCAATGTTTTCCGCACGGTTCAGTGGACAAGCCCCCCTGAAGGTTGGGCAACGGAGCGTCCCACCGATGTGAAGTTTCTGGGGGCTTTGGCGGCAGCACTTGCTGACAAAGCGAATCTGTCGCGGGTTAGATGGGAGCAACTGCAAAGAACCGGCGATGTGCTACACGCACTCTCAGGTCTGAAGGGCAAGACGCCGCTGCCTCATACGCAGGCGTTGACAAAGGAGTCTGCCGCGTTCTGCTGGCTTTACGCCGGATGCGCAGCAGGAGTGACCAGCCCCGACTACAGAGACACAAGCGGAATTGGGCTTTATCCGCAACTGGGCTGGAGTTGTCCCGACAATGTGCGGGTGGCGTTCAACCGTGCCGGCACAGATGAGAGAGGCAAACCGTATGTGGTGGTTACAGGCAAAGGCGGCAGCGGTGTTGTTCTGGCGGCCGAGGGAGGCAAATGGACGGGGCAGGATGTGGTTGACGGTCCCTATCCGGCGGAAAGAGGCGGTTTTGCAACTGCGGATGGTAAAGCACGGATATTCTCAAATGAGATTGAGTCGGGTCCGCTGCCGGTGTACTACGAGGAGCCGCTTCTGCCGTTTGAAAACGCGCTGACACCGGCGGTGCGAACGGTGCCGGTGATGGTGCGCCGTTTTGAGGCGGAAGGTGCCAGCAAAAGCGGGGTGATAGCGACACTCTTTATGCCGCTTGGGCGTCTGCCGTTTTTGGGACTTGAGGCGGAGATTTCAAAGCGCGTCAGTGGCGGCGCGTTTGTGGAGATAGACGAGGAGACGGCGCAGGAGTTCGGCATCAAAGATGGACAGAAGGTGTTACTGAAGGGTCCGGCGGGGGAGGTTGAGGCTTCGGCTGTGGTCACCAAACGCTTGAAGCGTTGGATGGGTGGTGGAATAGTGGCGGGTTCTGCGGCGCTGCCGATTGACCTCGCCGCCAAACTGTGGCATCTGCCGCAGGAGACCGACGGTCTGGCGGCAGCCGAGGTCGGTTTTGTCACCCTTGAGAGGAGATAACCGTTATGGGGCAAATGGAAGAGTTCGGTCTCATAATTGACGGGGCAAGATGTGTAGGATGCGGTGCTTGTGAGATGGCTTGCGCTATGTGGGGGATGTGGACTCCCCACGCGCGGTCTGGATACTCCTCACCACCTTTGGGGGTGACCCCGGAGGGACCGACATTGCTGCGCATTATGCGCCGCGAAGCACATCTGACAAGCGGCGTTTCCTGGCTTGCGCTGCCCCAGACCTGCGCTCACTGTGTCGAGGCGCCCTGTCTGCTTGCCTGCCCTGCTCCGGAGGCTATAATGCGCCTTGAGTTCGGCGTCATTCATTTGTGTGAGGACGAATGCGTCAAATGCCAGTATTGCGCCTACGCTTGCCCCTTCGGAGTCCTCGTCCCCGCAGACGGAGATGTGATACAGGCGAAATGCAATCTTTGTTTTGAGCGTTTCGGGGAAAGGATAAGGGAGAAGGGGAAGGGTTGGAGATATGTTATTTCTGAGCGTCAAACCTGGGATGCGCCTGCGTGTGTTGAGGCTTGCCCGACAGGCGCTCTGATTTTTGCGGATGGGGTTGCGTTGAGGGAGGCGGCGGAGTTGCGGAGGGAGGCGGCAAGGCGCGGGACTCAGCAGCGCGAGGAGCGTGGCGCCTGCTTCTGGTCTCCTTCTGACGCTTTTGGCGGCTCAAATGTCCTCTACATTCTTGCCACAGGCGACTCCCGCGACTACTTCTTCCCTACCGTTCCACGCTTCCCGTCCGCTGTGCGCCTGTGGCGTTCCATATTAAAGCCTGCGTCATTCATCGCACTTGGAGTTGTCGGACTCATAATGCTTCTGCACGCCGTCTTCATCGGACGCCTTGGGGTGAAAGTGGTGGAGGAGCAGGAAGAGCGCGAACTGACCGAAGAAGAGTATGCGCGGATGATACGGCAGAAGCGGCTTGAGGGCAAGAAGATGGCGGAAGGCTATGACAAGCGATATGAGCGGATGTTGAAGCGGCGTAAGGGGGTTGTGAGGAAACGGAGGAGGAAGAGATGAAGAGGAGACGAATAGGGAAGCAGATGGCGAAGGCGCGGGTGAGGAAACTCGCCAAAAGGGGTAGGACTGAGCCTGTGAAGGCGGAGAAGCGAATTCAGGCGGTTGGTGGCTTTGAGCGGGCGCGGGCGTGGCTTTTTGTTGCCGCGCTTCTCTTCTGCTGCGTCGTTGAAGTAGGCTGGCAGTGGAGGGAGGTGAATATTGTCCCAACCCAAATCGGGGGATACCGCCTCCTTAATACTCTTCATCTGGGCGCTATGTGCTTTTTCTTGTTCGCGCTTCTTCTTCAGTTCGGACTTCGTCTGCCGTTCTGCCTTGTCTGGCATTCATACGACATTGAGTGGCTGAAGAAGTTGGGGGGATACGCGCGCCGCTTCAGTCCCGTTCCCCCTGCAGGCAAATACAACGCGGGACAGAAACTGTTCACGCTTTTTGCCCTTGTTGTGGGACTGGCATACGGAATAAGCGGCATTGGCATCCATATGCCCTACAAATTGCCGCCGAACATTGTTCGCGGTGCGCTCAACCTCCATTTCGCTTCTTTCATAATCCTTGTTTGCGGTTCACTCCTTTATGTCTATTTCCTTTATGCAGCCACGCCGGGACGGTTCGCGCTTCTGACATCCGGCAAACCGACAGAGCGCTTCCTCAAAATGCATCATCCGTATTGGTATGAGAAACTAAAAGGTCGTGTCACGCTTGAGTCTGTAAGGGAGCGTCTGCACCACCGCCCGAAAGGCAAGGAAGAAGTAGTAGAGATGGAGGTGGCAGAGGAGCCCTCTGAGGCGGAAGTGATTGAGGCGGAGACGGTGGAGGAGCGGGAAGAGGAGGTGACCGAAGCGGAGGTGGTGGAGGAAAAACCACAGGAACGCCAGGATGGAGAGGAGTCTGCGGACATTGAACCGCCACCAGGAGGATAGGCGTGGCACCGTTTTTCTGGCTCGCTGTTAAGGGGGTTCTGAAGCGGGTCAATTTTTGGGTTTTGGTGGGTGTGTGCGGTGCCTTCATCGTTCTGGCTTATTTCTATGACCTTTTCGGGTTTGGGGAGCCGTCAACGCTGTTTGCGGAGACCTATGCGGCGGTAGCACTCCTTTATGTGCTTGTGGCACCGCTTTTTTGCGCGGCGGATGTGTTGGAGTGGGAGAGGCGAGCGGGTGCAAGCGACCTGTTGGCGGTGCGTCCTACACGAGCCGTTGCGCAGGTGGCGGGCAGGGTGTTGGGAATAGTGGTTGGGAGCCTTGTAGGGCTTGCGATACTGGCGGCTGTTTTTCACATAACCGCCGCTCTGGGGGATGCCTTCGTTCCAAGGGCAGCATATTTTGTCGCCGTGCCCTGCTTTGCCGTGTTGTTCACAACAGCATCACTTGTGCAACTTTCAGCCCCACGAGCAGGCTTTGTCGCCACCGCCGCCATCCTTTTCCTCCTCTTCTCCGCCTCAAATATGCTCACATTTTCTGAAAGCACGCTCGCAAAGAGATTGGCTGGGCTTGTCCCGAACTTCCATATAGCCAACCTTCAGGCGATGATAGCGGCAGACTTGTCGCCTTCTTTAAGGATGCTCCTTTTTTGCTTTTTGCATCATCTTTTATACGGGCTTTTTCTTGGTGCTCTTGCGGCGGGACTTCTGCGCCGTCTCCACGAGCCAGCCAAAAAGCGCTGATTTGGTGACCCCTTTGTCATCCTCGCGCTCAGGGTGCCACTGAACACACACAATCCGTCCATCAGGCGTTTCAAGCCCCTCCACCACACCATCTTCGCTTACCGCAGAGACACGCAGTCCCTGCCCGACTGTATCAACAGCCTGATGGTGGAAGGAGTTGACCTCACAGGATGCGACTTTAAGGATGCGGCGCAGATGTGTTGCGGTCTTCACCTTCAGGCGATGGTGCTTCGCCTCTTTGTTGGTGCCGCGGTGAATATCGCAACTTTCAAGATGCTGGATGAGTGTGCCGCCGGCAATCACATTTATGAGTTGTAGACCGCCGCAGACGGCAAGGACAGGCGCACAAGACGCAAGCAGTGCCTGTGCGAGGAGTCTGTCAAAGGCGGCGCGGCGGGGTGTCATAACTTTTGTGCGGCGATGTTTCTTCTGCCCGAACCAGTTCGGCGGAATGTCGTCTGACCCCACAAGAACGAAACCATCTGCCATCGCCACAAGACGCCTTATGTGGTCTCCGTCCGCAATGCAGGCTGTCACAAGTGGCTCACCACCCGCTTCAAAGACCGCATCGCTGTAGGCACCGTCCCAGAACTGCACATCACGCCCGTAGCGCTTCCTATGGCTGCAATTGAGAAGGATAAGTGGACGGCGACCCATCAGTCCCTCTCCACTCTCGCCACGGACACGATTTTATCGCCCTTTTCCAGCCTGATAAGACGCACTCCTTTTGTGGCGCGGCTTGTGACGCGAATATCCCGCACCGCCACTCTTATCATCTTCCCCGCCTCGGTTATCAGCACCAACTCATCCTCATCGTGCGCCGCAAGCAGACCCACAACGCTCACATTCCTTGCCAGTCTTGCATTGATAAGTCCGACCCCCCCGCGTGCCTGACGGCGGTAGTCCTCAAAAGGACTCCTTTTTGCGTTGCCGTTACTCAGCACCGAAAGAAGTGTGCCGCCTTCCTCCACCACCACCGCACCGCAAACGCTGTCCCCTTTGCGCAACTTTATCCCGCGCACGCCTCTTGCGTTGCGCCCCATCGCCCGAACCTCTCCCTCGCTGAACCTTATCGCCATCCCTCCGCGGGTGCCCACAACCACATCGTCCTCACCGCTTGTCGTCAACACCGCCACCAATCTGTCACCGTTCTGAAGTGTTATGGCGATGATACCGCCGCGGCGTGGTCTGCTGAACGCCAACAGTGGTGTCTTCTTTACCACGCCCCGTTCCGTCACAAAAAACAGGTTACCCTTGGCAAAGTCTCTTGTGGCGATGACCGACTGAATCTGCTCGCTTTTGCCCAACTGAAGAAGGTTTGCTATGGAACGCCCGCGGGTTGCCCGTGCTGCCTCAGGTATATCAAACACCCTCAGCCAATAAACCTTACCCGCGCTTGTAAAGACCAGCAGCCAGTCGTGGGTGGAGCAGACATAGACATATTCCAAGAAGTCCTCCTCACGGGTTCCCGCGCCCAGCATTCCCTTGCCGCCGCGTGCCTGTCGGCGATACTGCTCAAGCGGTGTTCTCTTTATGTAGCCTGCGTGCGTTATGGTCACCGCGACATCCTGCTCCTTTATCAAGTCCTCAATACGCAACTCCTGCGGCTCCTGCTGAACGATTTCTGTTCTGCGGGCGTCGCCGTAACGCTTCTTCATCTCCAGAAGGTCTTGGCGGATTATGGAGAGGACTTTTGCGCGTGAGCGCAGCGTTTCCCAACAGTCTTTGATTTTGGCGCGCAACTCATCTCGCTCCTTGACCAGTTTCTGGCGCTCAAGCCCCACAAGCCGCGCCAATTGCATCGCCAGAATCGCGTCCGCCTGAACACGCGTCAGTCTGAACCGCTCCATCAGCCTCTCGCGCGCCTCATCCTGTGTTTTGCTTGCCCTTATCGTCTCTATCACCTCATCAATGAAATCAAGCGCTACAAGCAGCCCGCGCACTATGTGGAGCCTTCTTTCCGTCTTATCCAGAAGAAACTGGGTGCGCCGCAGTATCACCTCTATCCTGTGGTCTATGTAGCACTGCATCATCTCCTTAAGCGACATCGTAACGGGACGCCCACCCTTGAGTGCCAGCATTATCACCCCAAATGTCGCCTGCAGAACACCGTGCTTATACAACTGATTCATAACCACCTGCGGCATCTCGCCTTTTTTCAACTCAATAACCAGTCTTGTGCCGTCTCTGTCCGACTCATCGCGAATATCGGATATTCCCTTAACCTGCCCTGATGTGACCAGTTCCGCCATACGCTCTATGATGCGCGTCTTAGTCGTCTGGTATGGGATTTCGGTGACCACAACAGCGGTCCTGCCGCCCCGCAACTGCTCAACTTCCCACCTTGCCCTGACGATTATCCTGCCGCGTCCCGTCTCGTAAGCCTCTTTTATCCCCTTTACCCCGCAGATTATGCCTCCTGTTGGGAAGTCGGGTCCTGGAACATAGCGCATCAACTCCTCAACACTGATGGCGGGGTTGTCTATCAACGCCACAAGACCGTCCACTATCTCTGAAAGATTATGCGGTGGTATGTTGGTCGCCATACCGACCGCGATGCCGCTGCCCCCGTTCACAAGAAGGTTGGGGAACTTTGCTGGCAGCACCACAGGTTCTGTGCGTGTCTCATCGTAGTTTGGGACAAAGTCCACAGTGTCTTTGTCAATGTCCTCAAGCATATTCACGGCGATTGCGGTCATTCTGGCTTCTGTGTAGCGCATCGCCGCAGGTGGGTCACCGTCCACAGAGCCGAAATTACCCTGCCCGTCAACGAGAGGATAGCGCATATTGAAGTCCTGAGCCATCCGCACAAGGGTGGGGTATATCACCTCTTCTCCGTGAGGATGATAGTTGCCGCTTGTGTCGCCACATATTTTTGCGCATTTACGGAACTTGGCATTGGGTCCGAGATTGAGGTCGTGCATCGCCACCAGTATCCGCCGCTGGCTCGGCTTTAACCCGTCCCGCACATCCGGCAACGCACGACTTATTATCACGCTCATCGCATATGTCAGGTATGCGTCCTTCATCCCGTCCTCAATGAGGACATCGCGTATTCGCTCAGCCAAGTCAGCCTCCCTCCAAGTGCTTGTCATCCTATTTTGCAGATTGAGTCTTTGTCTTCAATCTGTTTCGGGGATTGGGGCGGTTTGCCGAAAAGTAGTTGGGATGAGAGTGAAATTGGCGCGTAGGTGGAAGGTTCTTGTGATGGTCTGTGTTGCCGTGTCGGTCTATCTGCTGCCGGAGCGCTTTGTGGGACCGCTGATGCGGCGTGTGAGCGCTGTGGCAGCACGCTTTCTCTCTGTTGCAGGTAGACTACCCGCGCAATCCCCAGACCACTCTTATCGCCTCAAAGCGGAAATCGCAAAACTTCGTATGGAGTTGGCGAGGGTTAAGAGAGCGCAGCAGGCGTTCGGTCTTCTTGAAGGGATAGATAGGAGGTGGAGATGGTTTCCGGCACGGGTCGTGTTGAGGGGAGACGCTTCTGATCTCAGACGCTCCATCATCCTAACGGCGGGCAGTCGTATGGGAGTGGATGTTGGGGCGCCTGTGGTTTGGGGTGAACCCGAACACGGCGCGGTGCTGGTCGGAGTGGTTCGGCAGGTGTATGGGTGGGCATCGCGAGCGGTCGTTGTGGGGGATGTGGGGCTTTTCGTGGCGGTGGAGACGCCGTCTGGCGCCCGTGGTTTGCTTTCCCCCCGAAACGGCGCGCTTCTGCTCCGTTACCTGACAAAGCACCCAAAGGATGGGGAACCTGTGCTGACATCGGGTCGGCTCGGGCGGCTGCCTGCAGGATTGCTTGTGGGCACCGTCTGCGCCACAAAGAACGGGGATGAGGTGCGTTTCGTTGTCCGCCCGCCCTTCAAACCTGAGGAGGTGCCTTTTGTCTTTGTGGGTGTTGTGCGGTGAAGTGGCTGATTCGGATAGGAGCCTGTGTGGCGCTTCATCTCTGTGAAGCAGCGCTTTTTGGACCGTATCAGCCACAAGCCGCCGCCGCTTTCGCAACGCATATCTCCTCACGCGTCTCAAAGGAAGGCGGACTCCTCCTCTTCCTCGTCTGGGGACTGCTGCGCGACGCTACATCCGCCGAACACCCCGGGGTCTTTCTTATCGCCGCCTGCGCCGCATGGGCGACTGTTGCCGTCCTCTCCTACATCCTGCGCCCAACTCTGCCCGTTCTGCTTGCCATCCATACGACCGCCCTCATATCCGCCCGCCTCTCCTATGTCCTTCTCGCATCCATATCAAACCACACCCTTCTGCCTATAAACCTTCTCCCGTTTATCCTACGCACATCACCTGCTGCGCTTGTTGTCTTCCTCCTCACACAACCACCGCCGGAGGAGGCGAGAGTATGAGAAGACCGCGCGCATCTTTTATGCTCGTTCTCTCTGTGATATCTCTTCTCACCCTCACAGGACGGCTGTTCCACCTTCAAATACTGCGCTATCGGCACTACGCCGAAAAAGCGCGCAAAAAATGTCTCCTCCTTGAGGTGGTGACGCCCCGCCGCGGCTCCATCACCGACAGAAACCGCCTGCCCATAGCCTACGACGCCACAACATACGACCTCGCGGTGGTGCCGGCAAGATTTGACCGCCTCTTGAGGCTGGTTCTGCGCCTGCGTGCCATAGGTGTTCCCAACCCGGAAAAGGTCTTTTCCCTCACCGCTCAGACGAACCGTGTCGTTGTTCTATGCCCCATTTCTGAACGCAGGCTTCCCTATATCCTGCGCGCTCCTCTTAGCGATGGTTCTCTTTTTACTCTTCAGCGCGGCAAAACGGTGCTTCTTGCCGCGACCCCAGAACTCCTCTCCGAGACAAGAAAAATGCTTGTTGTGGTTGCGGAATTGACAGGGCAGAACCCAAAGAAACTGATGAGCCGTTACACCAAGATTCGCCAAAAGATAATCACCTGCAAGAACGGCTATGAGAGACGCCATTTGATGGGCAGTCCCTATGTTCTTGCGGAGAGAATAGGGCGGTTTGTGGCAATGAGGGTGGAAGCGGAGGGATGGCGGCTGCCTGGGGTCTGTGTTGTTGAGAGAAAAAGACGCAGATATGCAGGAGAAGCATTTGGAACGCTAACGGGCTATTTGCGGCTGATAAACGCAGATGAAGCAAAAGAATTGCGTGCACAAGGAAGGATAATAAGTCGCGGCTACAACTCTCCATCAACCTATGAGCGTATAGCCTCCGCCGACTGCTATTTCTGGGACGAGCGGGTTGGGGCATTCCGTCTTGAGGCGGCGCTTGAAAGGAGGCTGCGGGGCAGAAAAGGTGTAAGGCTGCTTGAACGCGACATTGAGGAGGGAGGATATTGCGTCTTGAGTGAGGTTAAGGCAAAAGCGGGGGAGAATGTGCGTCTCAACATTGACGCAGATCTTCAGAAGGTTGCCTATGAAGCGCTGAAGAAGAGGGGTTTCCGCGGCGCGGTTGTCCTTGTTGACCCAAACAGCGGGGCTATTCTTGCGATGGCGTCATATCCTTCCTTTGATCCTGCAAAGATAAAGGCTCCCAAATATTATAAGGAGATAATGAAGCGTGGTGGTCTGATTGAGAGGTGTGGAGGCGCCTGCTATCCACCGGGCTCAACGGTGAAGCCGCTGGTGGCGGCGGCGGCGTTAGCCGAACACATAATAACCCCCCAGACAACCGTCACCTGCCGCGGATACTACCGCTCAAGAAAAGCCTTCAGATGCTGGATATACCCAAACGCCCACGGTCCGTTGAATGTCACATCCGCCATTGAGCGCTCCTGCAATGTCTTCTTCTTTGAAGTCGCAGAACGCTTGGGTGGAGAAAAACTTGCAAAATGGCTTGCCCGTTTTGGTCTTGGGGAGAAGCCTGCAGATATTCCGTGGAGCAAGCGGGGCTTTTTGCCGTCTCCTTCCAACACCCATCCGTGGTATCGGGGTTATGGGCGTCTTGTGGCGATAGGACAGGGGCAACTGCTTGCCAGTCCGCTGCAGATTGCCCGTGCTATGTGCGCTATTGCAACAGGCAAACTTCCGCTGCTTCGCTTGTTTGATGAGACGCCACCACAGTCGCGTCCTTTGGGAATCCCAGAATCGGTGCTGGATGTGGTGCGGGATGGAATGCGACTTGTCGTGGAGAGCAGACACGGCACCGCGCACAAAACGGGACTTTCTGCATTTTATGCAGCCGCAAAAACGGGCACCGCTGAAGTTTCAAAAAAGAGACACCTCAACCACGCCTGGATCGCAGGTTTTGCCCCATATGATGCGCCCAAAGTGGTCTTTGTCGTTCTTGTGGAGAAGGTGCGGGGGCACGGTGGACAGGTGGCGGGACCCGTAGCGGAAGAGGTGTTGAAAGCGTTTTTTGGGGAGCGAAAGCGTGCTGAAAGATAGGTTTGATGCGGCAGTGTTTGCCTTGGCGCTTGCCGCAAGCGTTGTGGGCATAGTCTTTATATGGAGCGCTTCCTCAACGGCGGGCAAGGACGGTTACGCGTTTCGGCAGGTCATATGGCTTTTCGTGGCGGTGGCGGGGTATTTTGGTGTTGTTCTTTTTGGTGGGTGGCGTTTGCGGGGCGTGGCGTTTGTGTTGTTTGGTGCTGCGGTCGCGGCGTTGCTTGCGGTTCTGCTATTTGGGGAGAGTGTCAAAGGAGCGCGGCGGTGGGTCGTTATGGGACCTCTCCGCTTTCAGCCATCAGAGTTTGCAAAACCTATCTTTGTGCTGCTGCTTGCGCATCTTATGGCGTTGAGGAAGCCGCAAGGGGTGCGTAGTTTGGTTCTGCCGCTGGGCGCAACTGCGGTTGTGGCAGCACTAATAGCGGCTGAGCCCGACTTGGGCACAGCACTCGTCTTTTTGCCTGTTGCGGGGGTGGTGCTTTTCGTATGCGGGTTGCCGAAGAGGTGGCTTCTTGTGGGGGCTGCAGTTGTTGCGGTGGCAGTCCCTTTAGGTTTTCAGATGCTGAAACCATATCAGCGGCAGAGACTTCTTGCTTTTCTAAATCCCCAGAAAGCCCAATTGACGGAGGGTTATCAAATACTGCAGTCGGAGGTGGCGGTAGGGTCAGGAGGGCTTTGGGGAAAAGGACTGCGATGCGGGGTGCATAATGCGCTCAACCTTTTGCCTGAGCGCCACACCGATTTCATATTCAGCGTCGTGGCGGAGGAATGGGGCTTTGTGGGAAGTGTGGTGGTGCTGTGTCTGCTTTTCGGGCTGGTGTTTCTGGGTTTTAGGTGTGCGGGGGCTGCGGACAACCGTTTTTCGGCGGCGCTGGGCGCGGGAGTCGCCACCTTAATGGCGGTCCAGACCTTTGTGAATGTGGGGATGGTGACGCGGATGATGCCGATAACGGGTCTGCCGCTTCCGTTTGTGACATATGGCGGCTCGGCACTGGTGTCATCGTGGTTGTGCGCTGGTTTGTTGAGCATAGCGCGGGCGTGCCGTCGGGAGCCGCTTATGGACGCGTGATGAAGAAGGGCTCAGCCGCCACTGCGGGATGCGCGTTGAGCCACAGCGGTGCGGCATCCACAAGAATCTGCGACCACGACTCCCATTGCGTGCCTTCAGGCGGCATCAGAGCGGAGGCGTCTACAAGTCCACCCCGCATCTTGTCGGTCTCCGCCACAGCAGGAGCAGCAAGGCAGTCAAGTCGGTAGACAAAGCCGAAATGAACTGACCCCACAGGGTTTGAATCATCATTGAGGAAGCCGCAGAGGGTGGCACGCCAGGGCGTCTCAACGCGCACTTCCTCACTCAACTCCCGCAGAAATCCCGCAAGTAGAAGGCGGTTGAAATCGGCAGGATCGCCATCTGCGGGCGTTATGTGTCCGCCCACGCCAACAGAAGCGAGACCGTGAAGCCGTGCTTCCGACTGGGTCTTCTTGCGCACCACAACAAGAATTCTGCCCTCCCAGCGCAGAACGCAGTAGGGGATTATCTGCTTCAGTGTGGGGTCGTCCTCCACCTTATGGCGGGGGGCAAAGAATGAGTGTCTGCGGCAGGCACGCAGAAAAGAAAACCCTTCCTGAAGCGGGATATATCCCTGTGGCTGCTCCGCGCCAAAAAGAAACTCACGCTGCACAACCAGAACATCCTCTCTCACTTGACTCGCTCCATAGCAAGACCTATCAGAGAAACCATCCTTTTTCGCACACCGTCAGATGTCACATCAAGGCGGATTGTGTAGCCGACGCGCGCTTTTTTAAGGAGTTCGTTCTGATAAAGCAGCCTTCCGCTAAGGGACGCAGAAAAAGTATGGCGTTTGACGCCGTTGGCTGGCTTAAAATGAGCATTTTTAAGCGACGCCTGCCACGCTCCTTTCTCCTTCTTGAAGGAGACCTTCCACGAAAACAGCCCGATATGAGGGACAGACAGCGTTATGGAACGCTCTTTTTTGGGTGGATGAAGTGGAATAAGCGTGTTCTGGAAGGATGGATTGGCGTTGGGGGAAAGCATCGCTTTGAGCCTGCGCCAGCCGACAGGATTTCTGGCGCCCGTTTCTGTAGTGCTGTCCCACATCCCATATGTAGATGTGGCAAGATGAGGAGCGTAGTTGGATAAAACCTTCCACGACGGCATAATCGGATACGGTTGGTGAAGATATGGGCGTGCATAGCGCTCAAAGCGGACATTTTTGAGGGTGAGAGTCCCGTTGTGAAGGGTCGCCTGTCCTTTTATTATGGTGTCTTCTGTAGAAAGCGCTGGTGGGCTGCCGTCAGACGCCCAGACCAGATACTCTGTGCGCATCTTTTGTTGAAAAGAGAAGACGACCTCATCGGATGCTTTCGGCAAGAAGAACCCCGCAACGACAACAATCAAAGGGGCAATCCACCTCACCTCCTGCCTCCTTCTATATCAGTCAGAAGGACGGTCACAAAGCGTGACCGACCCTGTTTTCTGAAACAACTCACTTATACTTTTGTGGTTTTGGCTTCTTTTTGGGCGCTGGGGAAGGGGCATCAGCGCCATCATCGGTTATCGGTTTTGCCTTCTTGGGATTGCATTTCGGTTTTTCTTTCAGAACCTCGCTGTTCTCTTTGATGTCTGTAACTGTTTTTACCACCTCTCCTGTTCTTTGGTTGGTTATGCTGAATGTGAGCCGCACCGTCAGGTCGTGTTTTATTGCCATTCCTTTGTCAATATTGAAGAGAATCGTTCCCTTGCCTTTGGCGTCAATCTTTCCCTCAATGGGGAAATTCAATTTGAGTTTCAGCAACTCCAACTCAATAACAGCCATCTTATTGCCGTCAGCGACCTTAACTTCTTTCAAAGTGCACCTGAAGACCATCTTGACCTGCTGCTGGCTGCCGCCAGACTGCTCAACCATCCAGGAATCGCCCACTTTCACGGGCTTTTCCGGCAGAAACTCAAGACTGGGGATGCCGTTTACCGCGCCCGAGACCACCTTGCCTGTTTTGGTCGTCTCAACCTTTACCCCCTTCTCAATGAGTTCGTTGAACCAGGCGACCTCGTCGTGAGGAATGTTTTTCGCTTTGCCCTTTTCGCTGTCAAAATAGCCTCTGTCAGAGGCAGAGTGGTCGTGTTTGCTTTTGAGCAGCAGCGCCTTCCACTTACTGTGGATGTTGCCGTCTTCTGTGACCTTCTCCACCTTGATGTGCCAGATGAACTCCTGCTCAATCCTTGTTTTTCCACAGGACAGCCAATCTATGACCTGCTTCACGCGGGAGTGGATGAAATATTCGTCTCCTTCCTTTCCTTTCAACTGCAGGGCAAAAGTTTGCTTTTCGGCGGTGGGTTGGGTTTTATCCTGCCCTATAAGCGAACCTGCCAGCGCAAACACAGCCACCAGAGCAAACCAACGCATAAGGCGAACCTCAAGGCATCTGGTATGATTTTATGCTAACAGGTCATCGGTTGGAAGGGAAAAAGGAAGGGCGGTCGCAGGACACGCGACCGCCCTTGTTTCCTGTAACAAGTCAGTTAGAACTGTCCGGGTTTGGGCTCTTTTTTAGGTTGTGGAGGAGGCATGGGAACGGGAACCTTGGCGCCGCCGTTACCAGTTATCAGTTTCACCTTCTTAGGATTGCATTTCGGTTTCTCTTTGAGCATCTCGCCGCTCGCTTTGATGTTCTGGCTGAACTTCATTCCCTCTCCCGTCTGCGGATTGCTCATAGCGATTGTTAGGTTCATTGTCATATCGTTTTTCATCACCATTCCTTTGTCAATGTTGAAGAGAGTGGTTCCCTTACCTTTAGCATCAATCTTCATTGGAATAGGAGCGTTCAATTTGACTTTCAGTAACTCCGACTCTATGACGGCTACTTTGCTGCCATCAACAGTTTTCACTTCCTTAAGGGTGTATTTGAAGACCATCTTCATCTGCTGTTGCTTGCCAGCAGACTGCTCAACCATCCAGGACTCGCCCACCTTCACGGGTTTCTTTGGCAGAAACTCAAGACTGGGAATGCCCTGCATCCCACCTGATACCACCTTACCAGTTTTGGTCGTCTCAACTTTGGTCTCTTTCTCAAGGAGTTTGTTAAGAGTGTCAACCTGTCCTTGGGGAATGCCTTTCGCTTCGCCCTTTTCACTGTCAAAATAGCCCTCACCGAGCATAGGAACATTCTGCTTAGTCTTGATAAGCAACGCCTTCCATTTGCTGTGGATGTTGCCGTTTTCTGCGACCTTGTCCACCTTGATGTGCCAGATAAACTCTTGCTCAACCTTTGTCGGTCCCACCATAGATGTGCCATTCACGACCATCTTAGTGTGGAAGAAATGTTCATCTCCTTCCTTCCCTTTCAACTGGAGGGTAAAGGTTTGGTTGTCAGGGGCGGGTTGAGTCTTGTCTTGCCCCACAAGCAAACCTAATACCGCGAACACAGCCACCAGAGCAAACCAACGCATAAGAAAACCTCCAAAAAACCTGGTATCATTATACGCTCAAAGGTCGTTGGTTGGAAGTTAAAAAAGAAGAAGGCAGAAGAAAGGCGGCGGCCGGATTCGAACCGGCGATCAGGGATTTGCAATCCCTTGCCTTACCACTTGGCTACGCCGCCGCATTATTTTGTTACCCACAAAAGCGGCGTTGTCAAGTCCCTAATCAGGAGTCCATGTCTCTTTCAAGAATTTGGGCAAATATGCCGCCTCTTTTGGTCCTACCACCACCTGCCAGCCTGTTTCTTCTTCCAACTCACCGCTCATCACCGCAACAAGACCGGGAATTATTATCTTGCGATGGCTGACCACCTTCTCCGCCTCGGTCTTCTTGAGGGCGTCTGCCACCACCTTTGCGTTCAACTTGTCACCTGAATAGGCGGTCAGAACTGACAAACCCTCTGTGTCCACCGCCAGAATCCACGACGGCACGCGGCTTGCCTCCACCTCCGACTGAACGCTGAAATATGTGAGGCTGAAGTTGGTGGTGAACATAAGTGGTGACTTATCATCTGGTTCGCCGACAGGATAGAGTTTTTGCTCCACCGCGATGGGTTTTTGTGGGTTGGTGTAAATATTCTGACGCGCCACCAATATCGGCAGAACGAAATGCGGCTCCGCCAAGTCGGTCACCACAACGCCTGCGTATTTGCAGACGAGGATTGAGGCGATTGTTGCCTCCTGATACGGGTCATCGTCAAAAGCAAACGCAAGTGTGGGATATCCTAATGGTCTGAAGGTTTTCTTGAGAGCGGCACGGCGGATTATCGTCTGCATCTCCAACTGCTTCAAAATGTCACCGTTTGTTTGAACACGAAGAACCATATCTTCCACGCCTGCTCCTTTTATCTTCTCTGTCAACTCCGCAAGCGCATCTGGGCTTTCCGCCTCCACCACCAGCGGACACTTGCAGGATTTGGCTATTTCTGCGATTTGCTGCCAGTTGTCGGTGTTGGCGGAGCATAGCAGCGGATTTGTCTCTTTGACAGCCTCCGCTGCCGCTTTCAACTCATCCGCACCGCCTATGAGGACAAGCGGCAGACCTGTCGCCTGATGCGCACTTTTGGCGCATTCGGCAAACCTTGACCCATCACCGCTGCGGCACTCAACCGCCACCAAATTCACACCTATCTGGAAACCTATCCGTTCCCAAGAAAGTTTCTTTATCTTCTCAAGACGCTGTTTGAACTCTTCGGTGTCAACATCGTCAAAGACGCGCACAGCAATGGCGGTTTCGTGGTAGAACTTATCGTCGTGGCGGAACATCACCTGCTCCTCGCCTATTTTGACGGCTTTTTCGCCTGTTCCGATTGTGATAAGTCTTTGCGGTGGCGCAGATTCCGCCTCCAGTATTCTTTTTGCCTCCTCGCTCACATACGGACATTTGGAAAGTTCCACCTTTTTCTGCGCAAGTTGCATAGCAAAGGCAAGGCAGGTGGGGAAACCGCATTCTCTGCAGTTCTTTTTGGGAAGCAGTTTGAAAATCTGAAGACCTGTGAGCGCCATCTCTGACCACCTCCAACAGACTCAAGCATAGAATTATTGCTGCAGGGGGTGGTGCAGTCAAACAAAAAGCGTCAAGCGTTTTTTTCGTGCAGGCAGCGGAGAGAAGATGATAATTATTGAAGGAGGTTTGTAAGCGATGGTGCGAGGGGCGTTGGCAGTTGTGATATTTGTCGGTGTGACGGTGGTGGCGGGTTTTGAGGCGGCGGGACTGCGCATTGATACATCACCCAAAATAGCCTTTCGCGAAGACGACCCGTCCTTTGTGCGGTATCGCCGTTTCATAAAGGAGTTTGGCGGCGACGAGTTGGTTGTGGTGGCATACAGAGTTCCCGCCGAATGGGGTGATGCTTTTTCGCCGCAGAACATTCGTTTGCTTGATAAGATAACCACGCGTCTGGCGAGAGTGGATGGGATTTTGGATGCTATGAGCCTTGTGACGGCGGTGCGGTTTGTTGCACGGAACCGCCGTGTGAGATTGGCTAAACTCTTCAGCCGAAGAGACGGCAAAATAGTGATACCGCCGCCTGATGAACTGGCGAAACTGCGCAGAGATGTTCTGGAAAACCCGATACTTTCGGGCAACATCATAAGTCGCGATGGGAAAGCGGTGGCGGTCGTTTGCCGTGTAGAGACCCGACCGGGGCAGCCCAATTTCAAGCGGCATATCAAGCGCTCTGTGGAAGAGGTGCTGAAGGACGCACCCAAAAATATCACCTTTTATGTTGCAGGTCCCCCAATAGCAGATGTGACATTGGAAGACTGCATATTATGGGACTTGGTTGTCTTTTTGCCGCTGCTTGTGGCGATTCTGGCTGTGGTGCTCTTTTATGTTTTCCGCGACATAAGAGCAGTGGTGTTGCCGCTTGTGACGATAGGGGCATCGGTTGTGTGGACGGGCGGGTTGATAAAGGTGATAAGCGGTGCGATAACGCTTGCGACGGTGGCGGTGCCACCGATTGTGCTGGCTGTGGGCGTGGCGCTGGTGGTTCACTTCTTGAGCAACTACCGCGAACAGAGGGAGACACTTGACCGTGTTGAAGCGGTCAGAGCAGCCAGAAGCAACATCACAATTCCCTGCTTGCTGGCAGGACTCACCACCGCTATGGGATTCCTTTCTCTTTCCATTGTGGATGTTCCTGCGGTTCGGGAGATGGGATTTTATTGCGCTTTTGCGGTGATGGCGGGGGTGGTGGTGACACTCATTTTTGTGCCTGAGATTGTGCTTTTGTGGAGGCGGCGTGTGAGGAGCCACCGCCATACGGCGGTAAGGAGGTTTCTGTGGCTCTTTGCCCGCAACAGAGCCTGGCGGCTCCTTATGTGGGGGGTGGTGACAACAGGACTGGTGATGGCATCTTTGGGAATTCCCAAAATACGCGTTGAGACTTCGCTGCTTGAGTATTTCAATCCGAATGACCCTGTGCGTGTAGCACATGAGTTTGTGGCGAAGAATTTCGGGGGCATTGCCACGGTTAACATCGTTATCACCGACAGAAACGGAGTTATGCGTGTTGAGACCATAAAGAAAGTTGTCCGACTGAGAGAGTGGCTACAGCGCCAAAGCGAGGTTGGGCATGTCCTCTCCATCGCCAAGGTGCTCTGTTGTATGAACGCCGCTCTTCTGGGGGAGAAGAAGGCGATTGTTGAGCCCGCCGAACCGTTGCTTGCCCAGCACAGTCAGGCGTTGAGACGCTTCAGACTGCACAAAGGTAGGGGGAAGCGGAAGGGCGGGGCGCTTGCTGCGCTTATTTCGGAGGATTTCAAGACCCTGCGCGTCAGTGTGCGGCTTAAGAGGTGGTCAAGCCGCGTTCTGAAACCCTTTATGGCGCGTCTTAAGCAACAGGTCGCGGAAATCTTTTCCCAAAAGGAAGGACAGCACACCGAAGTTGTCGGCACATCCGTGCTTTTCCTGCAGGTCGCCACAAGACTGGTGGACGGCGAGAAACGGGGTCTGCTTGTTGCCTTTCTTGCTGTTCTTGCCACAGTTCTTGTGTCGCTGCGCTCATTCAAACTCGCCGCAGTAACTATGATACCCACATCCCTGCCTGTATTTGCAGCATTAGGGCTTATGGGCTTCCTCAATGTGCCTGTTAATGTCTCAACATCTATGGTGCCTTCGGTGGCGCTGGGGATTTTGGTTGACAACGCCATTCATTATGTTTGGCGCAGCAGAAGAGAGAAACGCAGAGGGATACAAGCCGCCAGCCTCGCCGCCCTTATGTCGGTGGGACGCCCCCTCACCTTCAACGCCGTCATCATCTCCGCAGGGTTTGCCGTCCTTATCGGGTCATCCTTCCGAACCAACCGCTTTCTCGGCGCCTTCACCGTCGTAGCGCTCCTCTTCGGACTTGTCTGCACCTTCCTTTTCCTGCCTCCCCTTGTGCGTATATGTCTTAAAAAGGAAAAATCCGCCCAGAAACACCCCAGCGACCACACCCCCCAAGACAGCCAGCCGTAACGGTGCCGACAGCGATACCCACATAAGCGGGTGCCGCACCCCTACAGCCCACAGAACCACACCCACCCGCACAAGAACATAACAACCCGCCAGCATCAGACCAAAACGCTTGCCCTCCGCCACAAAAAAGAGCAACCCGAACGCCGCACCCGCAAACAGCAGCGCCCCGAAAAAGCCCGCACCCGCCACCAGAAAAGAACCCCAGCATTTGAAGCAAGCACCAATTGTATGGATTGCATCCGCTACGAGAAAACCTGCAAGAAATGTTCGCCATACCGTCAAGGCGTGCTACCTTCCTCCCTGTGGGGGCGCGGCGGCAACCTCATAAGCGTTCTACTGTAACCCAGATACTCCATCTCCTCATCTTCTATTTGCTCCAGATGCCCCATCCCGTGTGGGTCACCCGCTGCCACTGGCTCCAGATGGCAAACCTCTATTACAACTATCTCCTCTCCAGGGGCACCTTCGGCAAACTTGCGTCTCACAAGGTCTTGATACTCCTCCTCAGTCGGTTCCCGCTCGCCTTCCTTCACATCTTCCACCGACACACGCTCAAAACGCACCACGCGCACCACCCTGCCGTAAATATAAAGCGCCTTGGGATGGCGACGCTTCTCCAACTCGCTATAGCATTGTTTCAGAAGCGGGTGCTCCCGCAGAGTTCGTAGCACCTCACCTCGTTCCGCACCACCAAGAACCAGCAACTGGTGAACTATATCAGGCGTTATCAGACGCGGAAGCGTTTGCTCGGGTATCTTCTCATCCTCTCGCTTATAGGCGTTGTAGCCCAGCAACAACTGAACATATGTCTTGACCCGTCCACCACCCTCTGATGCAAACAACCGCTTCCTCTCCGCATCTGTTATCTGCCGCGCGGGGTCAACCAGACAGGTGAAAAACGAGGTCTCAAAACGGAGAAACTCAAGCGGCGCTCTCCGCCCCGCCTCATCCTTGAATTCCTGATTGTCAAAGTCGCCCTTATACCCCTTACGCTCCACATCTTCCCGCTCCTTCTCGGATGCCTTCTGCTCAAACTTCACAGACGCGTAGTCATACTCCGCGAACTGTTCCCACACAACCGACAACTCGTCCACAAAACGCACATATTTGCCCACAAATTTTTCCAGATTAGCCGCCAAGTCCGCTCTGTCCACATACTTGAACATCCACCGCTTCAGGCGTCCATTCTCGTCAAAAAAGTTTGACCAGTTCGTTTTGGGTTGCTTGAAACGCTGCCCCAGCGCCACCCCCACCACAAGCAGACAGACAACACAAAATACAGTTCGCATCGTCCCTCTCCTACATTGCACTTTACTATATTCTCGGCGGTGCTGTTTTTCAAGCAGTTTTTCAGCCAACATCGTCCAACTCATCCCTCTCAAAGACCGAAAGCGGCAGCGGTTCATCCACATCGCGTCCTGCCTCATAGGCGAAGCGCTTGCGTGCCGCATCTGATGCCACCGCGAAAAAACCAAAAACATCCACTTCCGCAGGACACGCATCACCACACAGACCACAACCCACGCACATAAAACTCATATGGAACGCACGCCCTAGATGGAACCATAGCACTTCCCGTGCGAACTCCGCTGCATCAGACTTTATGCGCGCCTCCCAGACCGCACCGCTTCCCTGCGCCTTCTGACTCTCAAAATAGCAGTGCGCACACGCACATACAGGGCACACCCGCATGCAGTTATGGCACAAAATGCATTCCGCAAACAGGCTGCGCAGACCTTCCCATCCCTGCATCTTGCTGCGCTTCTCCGCTATAAACGCTTCATAGGCTTGGGTGCCGGCTGTTGGCGGCTCCCACTCCAAATCCTGCCCGCCCAGAGCGTCAAGCAGTTCTTCGCCTTTCTCTGTCGCCGCCGCGACCACAACACCATCCCCAAACGCGATATGGATATCTGTTGACTGGGCTATGCGGCGACGGCAAACCTTACAAGCCACGCGCTCCTCGCCATCCCTGCCCGCCAACCCCTCACAAACCAGACTCACCACTGTCAGGTTGTCCAGCATCGCCTGCTTCAGTTTTACTAACTCCACAAATGCTGCTGTTTCGCACGGCAGAAGGAACGCTACAAGCGGTAGACGGCTGGTTGACCAGCGCGCGACTAATGGTGCCGCCGACATAACATATCTTTTCGGGAAGATGGTTCCTTCCAGCCGCCGCAATACAACTGGACGACCACTTTCATCCCGAACACAGAAGCCCTCAATCCTTCCCTCTTCTGCCAACTTGTTCAAGCCCAGCACAAGGTCGTCTATATCCTCAAACTTCTTTGCCCTCATTTTTCTGCTCCTTTTGCAGTTTTTTTGCGAACTCATTAAGCACATTGGCGAAACGCTCTCCTTCACCTGCACTTATCCACGCCACCTTAAGGTGCTCTGGGTTCAAGCCGAATGTGTCAAGAAGCGTTTTTATAAGTGCCATTCTGCGTCTTGCGCGAAAGTTGCCTTCAAGGTAATGGCAGGAGCCGAGATGGCAGCCGGCGACGAGCACGCCATCGGCGCCGTCAATCAGAGCGCGCAGGACGCTTAAGCCGTCCACCGCGCCGCTGCACGGCACAAGTTGGGGAACGAACCCCGCTTCCTGCGCCTTGCGCATCAGACCTGCGGTGTCAGCCGCTGCATATGCGCACCATCTGCACAAAAAACCCACTATGCGCATGCCATTTTCTCCTCAACGGTGGTTGCGCCTGATGGACAAGCGGCGGCGCATAGACCGCAACCAACGCAGAGCGTTTCGTCATATATGAGTTTCCCGTTGGTGAGCCAGCGTGCTTTTTGTGGGCAGACATCTGCGCAGAGACCGCAGTTGATGCATCGCCGCTCGCTCACCGTTATCCTGCCGCCGCCACCGCACAGAACCCTCATTACAGCCGCCGCCACAGACCACTCATCACCCTCAAATCCCACAATACCGCCTCCCACATCCCGCCGACAGAACTTTTCTTCCCGTGCTTCCCACCCCAGCGCCTCAAATTCCCACCAGTCCCCCACCACCACAAAATCGGCGCTTACGCTCTGCTTACGCCCAAGGGCGGTGTCGTAAAAGCGCACACGCCAGCCTCTTTTGCCGCGTTCTATCTTGGGAGGACAGTTGTGCGGATAACGCACAACAAGCACGCCTGCTTTGCGTGCTTCCAAAAACAGACGCTCCTTCAGACCGCGCATCATCACCTCTTTTGTCAGAACAACGACTTTCCGTTTTGGGTCATCGCGCATCAGAGCAAGCCCCAGTTGCAGCGCCCGCTCGCAGCAGTCCCCAAGACACCCTCTGCCGTCTGTGAAACCGTCCTGACACAAAACAAAAACCACATCGCCACGCAAATCCTTTGTGGCTTCTGAAAGTGGCACAACGCCTTCAGGGGACGGTGGTTTTTTCTGCTTTGCTTTGTATCCAACGACGACCGCTCCGTATGCTTTGCCGTTGATGACCAGCGCTCCTTTTGCGCGCTCAAACTTTGCGCTTTCCACCACATCGGTTTCAATGCCGAATCGCTCAAGGACGGAGGCTAACTTTTGTGGGAGGTAGGGATTTGCGCCATTGCGTCCGAGTCCGCAGATGGCGACGCGAGGCGGACGCGCCGTTTTGGGGCGGGTTTGAAGAACTGCTGCTGCACGCATTGCTGCACGCTCTGCGTCCTCCACCGCCTCCGATATTGTGCAGGGCGATGCCGCATAACCGCAGACAAAAACGCCTCTTTTCTCGTCCGAGACGCCGAATCCGAACTCGTCGGTTTTGATGCCAATCCGCGCCAGAGCGCTTTTGTCAGGTCTCTGCGGAGTCGCACATATCAGCCAGTTGAATGTGCGCTCTCTGATGCGGCTGCCTTCCTGCCATCCGAGCCGTATGCCGCCTTTTGCAGATTCGGCACGGTTGATGCGGCAACGCACAAGGCGCACTCCTTCAAGACACCTTTCGGCGTATTGCCATTCCATTTGTGCGGCGGCGCGGATATCCATCGCAAAGAGCATTACTTCAGCGCCGCTGTCGGAGAGCCACCTCCCAAGACGCAGCGCCGCAAGACAGCAAAAAGCCCCGCAAACGGGATATTCTGCCGTTCTGCTGCCGACGCAAAGCGCAATCGCCACTCTGCCTTTGGGGCGCCAGCCCGACCAGAAACGGGTTTCCGCTTCCAGTAGTGTCAGCACCCGTTGTGGGGAAGTGTTTTTAAGGTGCGGCGGCACATCCGCCACATCCGCACCCGTTGCGACAATGACCGCGTCTGCGGTTATGCTCTCCTCGCCGGATGGCGTCTTGAAGCGGATTTGTATATTCGGTGCGGCGCCCCTCATCTCCAGAACATCAGCACGCTGGATGATATCAACGCCTTCTATATGCGGTGCAAGGCGCAAGCAGGATGTGGTGAGGGAGGTGGCGAGGCGGCAGGCGCCGCAGGCGTCGTCTGGAAACTGAAGATGGAGGTTGCGGATAACGCCGCCCACATCGCCTTTTTCAAGAATTGTTGCGGGGATTTGGAGGCGTCGGAGTGTGGCAGCGGCTGCAAGACCCGCAATACCGCCTCCCACAACAACGACCTGCTTCATCTTTTAGCACCTCCTATTGAGACGACGGAGGTGGCTTCGGTGAGTGCGGAAGAAGAGGCGTTGAGGAGTATTGTGGCGGCGGATGGGCAGGCTGCGGCGCAGGAGCCGCATCCCTCACACCGCGCTTCCACCACCACCGCAACGCCGTCCTTCAACTCCCGCGCGGAGTAAGGACAGACATCAACACAGCGTCCACAGCCGATGCAGACATCCTCATCCACAGAAGCGATGATAGGTTCTTTTTCTATTTCGCCGCGTCGGATATGGGAGATGATTTTCGCCGCCGCCGCTGACGCCTGACTCACACTCGTCTGTATCTCCTTCGGTGCTTGACAGCAGCCGACGACATAAATCGCTTCGCTTGGGGTGCGGACAGGGTCAAGTTTGGGATGGCGCTCCATAAAGAAACCGTCCGCAGTGCGGGAGATGCGCAGGATGCGGGCAAGGTCTTCGCTGCCGTCAGGTGGCAGCATCGCAGGACACAGAACCACCATATCGGCAGGGATATGGATAAGACGCTGCGCAAGGGTGTCTTCTGCGACCACCACGAGTTTGCCTTCAGGAATGTCGGCAAGCCCCAACTGCTTTGGTGTGGCGACGCGAACCGCCTTTGCGCGGATAAAGTGGACGCCGTCCTCCGCAGCCCGTCTGTAGAACTCCTCATATCCTTTGCCGTAGCAGCGGATATCTATATAGAGGTTGTAGACGGCGGTTTTGGGGGATTTCTGACGAATAAGGCGTGCGAACTTGACGGCGTATGTGCAGCAGATGCGGGAGCAGTATGGGGCATAGTTGACATCGCGACTGCCGACGCAATGGAGTATCGCCACGCTGTCAGGCGGCTTGTTCGTTTCAGGAACAACCAAACGCCCACCTGTTGGACCGTCTGCCGCAAGCATTCGCTCAAATTGCAGTGAGGAGAGAACGCCGCTGTAGCGTCCCCAGCCGAATTGCGGCAACGCCGACAAGTCAAGCAGTTTATAGCCTGTTGCTACCACAACAAATCCGACCTCAATCTGGAAAGTCTTTGGGCGGTCTGCGTAATTTATGGCGTTTGTGGGACAGACTTTCGCGCAGTTGCCGCAGGTGTTTTTTGTGAGCATCAGGCAGGCGTTGGGTTCTATGACGGGCACCTTCGGCACCGACTGCGCAAACTCAAAATGAATCGCTTTTGTCTGACAAAGCCGCTCGTTGAAACCGTCCTCAACGCGAACCGGGCACTTCTGAACGCAAAGTCCGCAACCGATGCATTTTTGTGTGTCCACGAAACGGGGACGCTGCTTTATCGTGGCAACAAAGGCGCCGGGTGAGCCTTCAAGGCGTTCCACTTCAGAGAGCGTATGCAGTTTTATGTTGGGGTGTGAGGCGAGGGTAGCCATTTTTGGGGTGAGTATGCAGGCGGCGCAATCAAGCGTGGGGAAGACCTTGTCAAGTTTCGCCATATGTCCGCCGATAGAGGGAGCGCGTTCAACAAGATGAACCTCAACGCCGGCGTTTGCAAGTGTGAGAGCGGCTTGGATGCCAGAGACGCCGCCGCCGATGACCAGAACAGAACGCTTAACGGGCAGATGCATTGTCTGGAGGGGGATGTTGTGGAGGGCGCGGAAGACAGCGGCGACGAGGATGCACTTTGCACGCTCAAGCGCCGCTTCCCTGTCTGCAACCACCCACGCCGCCTGCTCCCTTATGTTCGCCATCTCAACGCAGTAGGGGTTAAGTCCACAGTCAGCAGCATACTGCCTGAAGGTTGTAAGATGAAGCCGCGGACTACACGCCGCCACTACAAAACCATCCAGCCCATACCTGCGACACGCTTCCTCCACCACCGAGAAACCTGTTGAAGAACACATAAAAGTGTAATGCGTGGCGAAGACAACATCAGGAAGGGTCTGCGCAAAGCGTGTAAGGCGCTCAACATCAATCTGGGCGGCGATGTTTGTGCCGCAATGGCAGATAAAGACCCCAAGACGCGCCAAAAGTGTCCCCCCAACGCCCCTTATTTTTGCGCAACAGACCCGCAACGGAAAGGAAAAATGACCAGTGTGTTGTTAAGAGTGTGCTTCCACGATGCAACAGTCCCTAACCTGTTGCCGCATATACAGATGCGGTCTTGCCTGACTTTTCCCCGTTTTTTTGGGAAGAAAACGGCGGTGCGGTGGGTAGAACCATAAAAACTGGTTTTATAGGAGGTCTGTTGTGGGGCGTCTTTTTGTGGCTCTGGCTGTTGTTGTAGCGCTGTCACAGGCGTTTGGGGATGGTGTTGAGAAGTTGCCGCAAAAGGTGGTGGCGGCGACAGCGGGCAAAACCGACCCGTTTGATGTGCCGGCATCGGTCTCAACCATCAAACTTGACGACCTGCTTGAAATGCCGGAGGCGCTTTTCCCTGCAACCCTTGGCAACCTGCCAGGTGTGAGTCCGCAACGCACCTGTTTTGGTTACTGCTCACCTTTCATCCGCGGATTTACTGGATACCGCACCCTGCTTGTGATAGACGATGTTCGTATAAACACATCAATAGTGCGTTCAGGACCCAATGAGTATTGGAATCTTTTTGACCGCTGGCTGTTTGAGCGGGTTGAGATATTGCGTGGACCCGCATCGGTGCTTTATGGCTCAGACGCGCTGGGTGGTGTAGCATATTGCAGGACATATGACCCGTGGCGTTCGGGGAGCGGGATGCGGCTTGTATTGAGGGGCGCATCGGCGGCGCAGGAAACGATGGTTCATCTCCGCCGCAGCGGAAAGACCAAACAGGTTGCCTTCACCGTCGGCGCCTCATACCTTGACACGGGCGATGTCGTCACAGGACGCCATGTGGGACTGGTTCATTACACAGGATATTATGCCGCTTACGGCGATGCCCGTTTTGTGTGGGCGCTGTCAGAGCGGGCAAAAATTGTGACCGCACTCATTCACGGCACACACGCCGATGTTCCAAGAACCCATAAAACTATTTATATGAAAACATATTGGGGCACAACTCACGGCTCATACCGCGTTTATGAATACAACAACTATCTGACATTGGGCTATGTGCAGTTGCGTGCCACACCCAAGAAACTGGTAGATGACCTGCTTGTTTCACTTTCCTATCAACTGCATAAGAAGAACAAGGTGCAGCAAAAGGACGGTTCAACAGAGACGAAAGTGACTGGTTTTGAGGTGGGGACGGTGGGGCTGCTTGCCCGCGCAAGGAAGAACCTAAAGAAGGTGGGACCGCTCACTTTTGGTGCTGAAGTCTACAGCGACGATGTGGACTCCTATAAATGGAAGATTGACTCGTCAACAGGGATAAGGAAGGACTATGTGCGTGGCGATGTTGCGGACGACTCAACCTATACGCTCTCTTCGCTGTTTGCACAACAGCAGTTCTCACTGGTCGGCGTGGACTGGGTGGTTGGTCTGCGCTACAGTATGGTGAGACTGAAGGCGGGCGTGGTTGACCCTGACCCAAGCGATGCTTTTGACTATCCGGGCTTTTCTCATACATATGATGCGCTGGTGGGGAATGTTCGTGGCGTTTGGAAGGCGGCGGAAGATCACCGCATAATCTTTGGGGTGAGTCAGGGCTTTCGCGCTCCCAACCTTGATGATACCACCACCTTCAAGGATGTCGCCAGCAGCAGCCACGATGTTCCCGCGCCTGATGTGGAGCCGGAATACTGCACTATGGTTGAGTTGGGCTGGAGGACAAGGATGAGGAAGCGACTTTTGCTTGAGGCGTTCTACTACCACAATTTCCTGCGCGACTTTATCGCCCGCGTTCCCACCACATACGCCGGCTCCTCAACCGACCCCGACGGACGGCAATACTACGCCAAACAAAACTTCGCAAGCGGTTATATGCAGGGTGTGGAGTTGATGGGACGCTACCTTGTAGGTGACAGGATAAAGGCGCTGGCACCGTATAAGGTGCGTTTGGAGTTGGGTTTTTCTTGGACGGAGGGTTATGGTGATGCACTTGTTGGTGGGAAAAAGGTGACAAGACCGCTGCGTCGGACACCGCCAACACAGTTGCGCACCCGTATTCGCTTTGCCCTCTCCCGTGCTACCGACGCTTTTGTGGAATACCTCTACACCTTCAAGCAGACGCACCTCTCGCCTGGAGATGAGAAGGACACAGACCGCATACCGCCGGGTGGCACACCTGGATATTATCTTTTGAACTTCGGTTTGGCGTGGCGTGCGGCAGAGGGCGTGCGTCTCAACATATTTGTGCAGAACATAACCGACAACGACTGGCGTGTGCACGGCTCAGGCATAAACGGTGTCGGCACAAACTTCGTCGCCACATTGCTGATTCAATTCTAACCCGACCCACAGTAAGTGCAGACCCCGTGGATGGTTCCACGGGGTCATATATCGTCCTCAACTACGGCGGGTTAGGAATCTTTCAGAGTCGTAAGGAGGAATTTAATGGCGTTGAGGTAATGCTTTGGCATAGAGCGGGCGGATGCGCCGCGGAGGGTCTTGAGTCCAAAATCCTTCATACCGCAGATGATGTAACCGAGGGCGCGTTTGATGGCGGCGACGACCTCGGGTTTGGCGCTTTCGGGCGCTTTTTGGCAGCGTTTACGCATCTCTTTCAGCAATTTCGCTTTATCAGGCGCCGCAAAGAGATAGTCCTCTGCAAGGTCAGCGAGCACCCAAGCGACCTCCGGCTCGGCGTCCTTTGAGGTTTTGGCAAGTTTCTCAAACAGACTCGCGACGCGTTTGCGCATACCCACAGTCTCGGGAACATCGCTTTCAAACTTGACATCACCTTTATAGCGGTAGATGCAGAGTTCCACGGTTTCGCCGGAGCCGAACAGTTCGGCGGCGGCGGGCCAGATACCTTTCAGTTGGTCAGAGGAGAGTGTGAGGACGCCGCGTTTGCCGTTAGGCAGAAGCAGGACATCTTTGAAGCCTTTTGGCATGGCTTTGACGAAGGGCGCAGCGTCAGCACTGAACGCCGCCACTGTTATTGTCGTTTCCCCCTCCATCAAGGACGATATAACAAGTGGATAGAACATAAAGGGGCAGCGGAAGCGGTAGATAAGCGGCTCCACAGCCTTTGTGGTGGCGTCAATGTCTATCTCGTCCAGAACCCAGTATCGGAAGCCGCAGGCGTGGTAGTGGTTGACAACATCTATCAAGCGTTTGAACCAAGCACGGTTCTCTATCTTCTCGTCTTTAAGGTGCTTTTTGAGCCAGTTGATGAGGGCGTCCTTGTCATCGGTTTTGAGTGTTGTCAAGATGTGGGAGCCTATACGCTGTCGTTTGAGGACGGAGACGGTGTTGCGCAGTCCTCCCGCAGCATCTTGGGCGAGTTTCCAGCCGCGGCGACGCCATACACGCGGCCACAAAAAACGCTCTATCGCACTCAGAACGCTTATGTCGCCCTTGCTCACTTCGGGCTTTGATGGGAAGGGAACGAGGCGAATCGCCTTTGTCTTGGCGGACGCGCGGGTGTCAACGCTTAAATAGAGCAACTCCTCCTCGCCGTTGAAGGCGATGACGGCGTTCTGTCCCGGCTCAAAAATGCGCACACGGGGCTTATAAGATATGATGCCACCGTCGGCAAGCGCGTAAGCACAAACGGCTATCGCAACCAAACCCAACCAACGCATAAAAACTCCTCCAACAGACCCGCTTGATTAGACTACTCCGACGGGACTTGAGTTCATACATTCAGAAAATGGCGGGCATAAAGTAAGGCGGTCATAGTCTTTGCATCGTGGATTTCACCGTAACGCACCATTCGCAACGCCTCGTCAAACGGCACCTCAAGCACGGTTATCTTCTCATCTTCTTCAGGATGAGGCTCCTTTTTAACCAGACCCTGCGCCAGAAAGACATGGATTCTCTCCGATACAACCCCGGGGGTCGGAAAGAATGCGAAAAGTTCCTGCCAGTCTTCAGCGATATATCCTGTCTCCTCCAGCAATTCCCGCTTCATACACTCAAGCGGAGTTTCACCCTCTTCCACAACGCCCGCGGGAATTTCAATCAGGTCCTCGCCTGCGGGGTATCGGAACTGTCTAACAAGGATTGCTTTTCTGTCCTGTGTTATGGGAAGAGCAGCAGCAGCCCGTGACGCTCCCGCAAGACTTACCACCTCCCGCACCACGCGCCTGCCACCTATTTCTACCTCATCCCGCTTTACAACCACACGCACACCTTTATAGACCGTTTCGCTTTTCAGAACGCGCATCCTGCTCTCCTTAAGAAGGAGACATCATAACGCTTTTGGGTATAGGATGCAAAAATAAAAGGCGACCACAGGGTTTGCGCCCTGCGGTCGCCCGCGTCCTGCCGCCGTGTTGCCTTTAATCGCTCAAATATTTGCGTCTGCGCGATTTCTTAATCTTGCGAATCTTGTAACGCAGATAGCGGTAATAGATTTCAAGTGTCAGGGCGTTCAATGCGGTAGAATATACCCGTCCGC